>JBGAVW010000052.1:0-38984 GCA_044227925.1 Saprospiraceae bacterium
AAACTAATATTGTACATGGTACATAGTCCGTGGTACATGGTACAATTGTAATTCGTAAATTCTTAAAATTTATATATCATGAGCGTTATTAACAAAGTCCAATTATTGGGTCACCTTGGAAAGGAACCGATCGTAAAAACATTATCTACCGGTAAAATGGCGAGATTTTCGCTGGCCACGGATGAGTCCTATCTCAATCGTGAAGGAAATCGCGTAGAAAATACCCAATGGCATAACCTCGTAGCCTGGGGTGAAGTGGCTGAGCAGGTAGAGCAATCACTGAAAAAAGGATCCAGGATCCAGCTATATGGGAAAATAGCTAATCGAAGCTTCGAGACCAAAGAGGGCGTAAAGAAGTACAGCACGGAGATTGTGGTCACGGGATTTGAGTTTGCATAGAGAGTATAATATACCACTTAGGTCGCTTGTGTGAACCGTACTGAGGGAGGCGTGGATCCAATCTCTTAATTGCTTAAGTGATCTAAGTGGTAAATTCCTTCAAACATCTTTGTACGCTGAACAGCCGGTCTAATAAATAGACAACCGCATGTCGATAAAATATACATTTTTTTATTTAATTTCAAAAACTAAAAGTACATTTGTACTTAAATATTAATAATTTTTAACTTATAAACAATTCAAAATGAGCAGCGAGCGCGATCAAAAAATTAAAGCATTACAATTAACTGTAGATAAACTGGAGAAGACCTATGGTAAAGGCACCATAATGAAACTAGGTGACAAACAAATCACCGAGGTAGAAGTGATCAATACCGGATCCCTTGGCCTTGATATAGCCCTGGGAGTGGGTGGCTTGCCTAAAGGTAGGGTAATAGAAATATATGGCCCTGAATCATCGGGTAAAACTACGCTGGCCATTCATGCCATAGCCGAGTGCCAGAAAAAAGGCGGTATGGCTGCATTTATAGACGCAGAGCATGCATTTGACAGATCTTATGCAGAAGCATTGGGAGTAGACACTGAAAACCTATTGATTTCCCAACCAGATAATGGTGAGCAAGCGTTGGAAATAGCTGAAAACCTGATACGTTCAGGAGCTATAGACATAATAGTTATTGATTCTGTAGCTGCGTTGGTACCCAGGTCAGAAATAGAAGGTGAAATGGGCGATAGCAAAATGGGTTTGCAAGCCCGGCTGATGTCTCAGGCTATGCGAAAACTTACAGGTACGATTGGTCGTACAGGTTGCTGTTGTATTTTCATCAATCAATTACGTGAAAAAATAGGTGTAATGTTTGGCAATCCTGAGACCACTACAGGGGGTAATGCATTGAAGTTTTATGCCAGTATCAGGTTAGATATCCGAAGACAAGGATCTCCACTTAAAGATAAAGAGGGAAATATGATGGGAAATAACGTAAAAGTGAAAGTGGTAAAAAACAAAGTGGCACCTCCATTCAGAGTGGCTAATTTCGATATCATGTATGGTGAAGGCATATCCAAAACGGGTGAGATAGTAGACCTGGGAGTAGATCTCGAGATTATACAAAAAAGCGGTTCCTGGTTCGCCTATGGAGGATCCAAAATAGCCCAGGGTAGAGATGCAGCAAAACAGTTTATGGCAGACAATCCAGAAGTAGCTGATGAAATCGAAACTAAAATCCGTGAGAAAGTCGCTGCCGGTATTGCAATAGGAAAAGTGGAAGCAGGCAGTGGTGAAGAATAGTGGCAACTTGTCCCAAAAACATACGATGTAAATTACAATCCGGGCTAAAAAACTAAGGAGTTTAAAAACTCAATTAGTATCGGGTAAATCGCAAATAAACTTTACTTTTGCGCCTCATTTTCTAATACTTATATACAGTAAATGGAGTTAAAAAAGATATATGACGAGCAAGGGAATGCCCTTAGCCCGATATTACCCGAAGGTGTGAAAAATTACCTAATAGATATAGATGGTACTATTTGTGATGATGTGCCTAATGAACAACCAGAGCGTATGAGGCATGTGGCTCCATATCCGGATGCATTAGAAATCATTAATAAATGGTATGATCAGGGGCATATAATCTATTATTTTACCTCTCGCACCGAAGAGCATCGTCAAATCACAGAAGAATGGTTACGCAAACATGGCTTTAAATATCATGGTATGCTCATGGGCAAGCCCAGGGGAGGCAATTACCATTGGATAGATAACCATATCGTAAGGGCCACCCGATTCAAAGGGAAATTCACTGATTTGATCGTGGAGACCAAAGAGATAGAAGTGTTTAAAGATTAATAATTTAAAGAGAAGGCCGGTTTCACCTACTTTTTCATCCAGGTGTACAATTTTAATGCAGTCTGCCGTATTCACTTTATTGGGGATAATTATCATTTGGGGCCGGTCATGACCTTTGGGGTAAATATAATTGGAATCAAATGTGGGTATTTTAAAGCACTATTCCTGTCCTTTCTGTTAATAGAAAGAGTGGAGTAGACATTTACAAAGCAGCGGAATAGCACTTAAAGATCTACCAGGTATCCATGTTGATAAAAACACAAAAAAAGCCTTGCGAAGTGACCTTCACAAGGCAAAATGAATATGAATAAAAAAACCTTAAATGTCTAAAATTAAAGTACGATCACACTGTTTTGCTCGGTGCCGTATCCATTGTAAACCAGCTTATCTGCATGTGTTTCGTTTTCCCAAAGTTTACCATCTATAATGTAACGAAACTGGTATTCGTTACTTACAGGCAAATCCAATGTCTTGGTAAAAGATCCGTCTTTCAGTTTTTTCATTGCGGCATCTTTAGTAGGTTTCCACTCATTAAAAGAGCCCAACAGGTCAACTTTTTTTGCTTTTGAAGCTTTGTCAGATTCTACTTTGAATGTGACTTTACATATTGGATTGGTCTTCAGATATTTTTTTGAAATAGCCATAGGTATAAAGTATTATTTGGTTTTCAAGTACAAAAATAAGGGTAATCCAAATCATGATTGGCAAACGACATGTTAACGAATAATAAAGTAACTGTTTATTAAAAATGCCAAATTGTTATATTTATTAGTCTTGAAATTTTCATAAACAATTGATTATCTTATAGATGGGTGCAGGTATTACATTGAATAAGGATAAATGAATTTGGTACTTAAACAGGTTATAATTTTTCAGGGTAACTTGAATTAAATAGTTTAGCAAATCAATACTGGTTAAAAATGGGTTAACCTGGTATGATTCCACCTGATAACATAATTTTAAAATTACTTTTGTAGCTTTTTACCAATTAATCATGATATGAATTGTCGAAATTGTATTTATTTTTTATTCCTGATTCCATTTTTTTCATGTAAGGAGAATAAAACACCAACTACAAAAGGTACCTGGCATTATACCAAATCATTTCCATTGACTAATGTGTACCCCATAAGCATTACGGGCGATGATAGTCATCTATATGTGAGCAGTGGGTTAAAGACTGAAATTTTTAAACTCAACTATGATGGTGGCCTGGTGCAGCAAATAAAAAATATCCGCAAACCAAAATATCTAAACCTGCTGAGTACCGGTGTGGTGGTAGTTGCAGAAAGTGAAGCCCATGTAGCATCCAGAGTGGAGGGGCAGGATTTTATTACTACCATACCTACAAATGATTTTCTCGAAACCCCCTATGGAGTATCTATAGAATCTAACATAATTGCTATATCTGATTTACACAAAGGAAAGGTCTATTTTAATAATGCCGGAAAAGTCAACTCAATTACTGAAAAACTGACCTCTCCTACTGATGTTCAAATCAAAAATGGGAAATTGTACGTAGCTGATATTAAATCAAATCTGGTACAGATTTTTGATACCTTGGGCAAACCTAAAGGAGCAATAGGTAAGGGTGAAAATTTAAAAATGATTGGTGGACTTTTTGTAAACAATGAGGAGATCGCCATTACTGATTATAATGGTAATCGATTATTCATATATGACCTTAAAGGAAAATTAAAACAATCCTTTACTGATCTGCTTCAGCAACCGTCTGATGTTTTTATCAAAGGCCGTGAAATGTTTGTAGTAAACTACGGATCCAATGATATAGCAGTGTATTCTAAATGGTAACTAACTTACATCGTACATGGTCCATGGTCCATTGTATATTGTACGTGGTACGTGGTACGTTGATTACGGTTTCTCCAGGTCGATCTTTTCTTTCTTAAATATAGCCATCACCCGGTCATTGTACTGTTGATTGAGTGATACCAGTTTGTCGGAAGATTTCCGGAGCTCCGTCTGTAAAAATTTTACCCGTTCTATTTGTAAATTATTTGGACGGGCTTCCTGGCCAGTTACGGCAAGATATACATCGCTTATATCTTCACGCAGTCTTTTTTCATCTGCAAATACAGATGTTTGCTTTAACGGAACCAACGAGCCTCGTAATTCTTCCAATTTATCACTGTATTCTTTTACTACCGTTTTATTTTTAGGATCTTTTAATTTTGATATAGGGGCCTGCAGCATTTTATTCTTTTTATCTACATCGGCAGTAAGTTTTGCAAGATTTTCATGCATTGCAAATAATTCATAAGCCGTTTCGTATTGTTGTTTGCGATCTTCCATTGTAAAGGTTGGATCATTATCCGCAACCAGGTCGAGTTTGCTATCATAGGTTTGGTCACCTACTTTAATTTTTACAGTATACGCTCCGGGCAATACAAGAGGTGCCACCAGGCCACTTTGATCAAATTTAGATCCACCTGATGCTACCTGAGGTGGCGTAGCCCGCATATTCCAATACACGACATTCAATCCCTTGCGCTTGCTACCGGGTATAGATTGAATCAATTTACCGGACTGATCATAGATCATCACCCGCACATCTCCAACATTTAATCTGTTCATAAAGTAGTATTTGATAGGAGCCTGTTGCGGTGGATTGCCTGCAGTCCAACCTTCACCTCCGGTACCGCCAAGTTGTAAATTACCCATGGTGAGCTTTACCGGATCAGGAGTAAATATATGTACTTCTTTTGCGGCAATATCCGTCGTCATATTGCGCATTGCCGTAATATTATCTACAATGAGAATTCCTCGGCCGTGTGTTGCAATGATTAAATCATGAGTGACCGGATGAATCTGTATATCCCTTACCATTACTCTCCACGGGATATTGTTTTTCATGCGTATCCATTTGGCCCCTCCATCCAGGCTGGCAAAGAGCCCATGTTCAGTACCCAGGAATAAAAGGTTTTTATTTACCAGATCTTCTTTGATTTTATGTGCATAACCACTGAATTCATCACTCATGATCCGTGTCCAGGTTTTTCCTTTGTCGGTAGATTTAATCAGGTAGGTGTTTCTGTCGCCATACATATGATTTTCAAGTGTGACATAGACTGTATTGATATCGTATTTACTTGGCTCAATACTACTTACCCAGGTTTGTTTTGGGATTCCTGCGGTGGGATAATGAGCAGAAACATTCACCCAGGATTTTCCCCCATCACCACTATATTGAAGATTGCCATCATCTGTACCCACCCATATCATCTGATCATCAATAGGCGATTCTGCAATGGAAAAGATGGTACAATGGTTTTCAGCAGAAGTATTGTCAGCCGTAAGGCCACCGGAATTTTCCTGTTGTTGTTTGTTTTTATCATTGGTAGTAAGATCGGGGGAGATACGAGCCCATGATTTCCCTTTATCTGTAGACTTATACAAATATTGGGCACCAATGTATAAATTGCTTTTATTCTTGGCTCCAATTTGTATCGGAGTGTTCCAGTTAAATCTAAGCTTTTCTTCGCCAGCTGCTTGCTGAGGTTTTATACTTACTGATACCCCTTCTTTGATATTTACTCTGCCGATCTCACCTCCCTGGTATTCCGCATAAGCATATTCCGGGTTGATCGGGTCGGGCTGTACCCAAAAGCCATCACCACCATATATAAATTTCCAATCTGCGTTTTTGGTACCAAAAGCCGTTTTACTTGGAGCATACCATGATCCATTATCCTGAAGGCCCCCATATACATTATAGGGTTCCTGCATATCATACGCTACATGATAAAATTGGGATACAGGTAAGGTAGCCAACATCATCCAGGATGCTCCCCTGTCATTACTCATGTAAACTCCACCGTCGGTGCCGAGGTATAATTGATTAGTATAGTTGGGGTTAATCCAAAGGGCATGCATGTCAGGATGCAGACCAAATATGCCTCCACTGCCTCCGCTCCCATCAGCAAATGAATATCCACCATCATCAGAATAACTGAAAGAATAAGCGGGTCGGTACACCCGCTTTGAATCTTTAGGATCTACTACTAAAGTGGAAAAATAAAATGGCCTGGATACCACGTTAAATGTAACGCTCTGCTCTTTCCATGTTTCACCGGCATCATCAGAAATATATAACCCGGTTTTTTCATCTTCTATTATGGCAATTAAGTGATTGGGTTCACTGGGTGCCAGTGTCAATGCAGTCCTTCCGATAGGTTTAGCCGGTATTCCTTTGGTAAGCTCTTTCCATGTTTTACCTCCATCTGTAGATTTATGTATACCGCTGCCTTGCCCGCCGGAGCTGAATGAATAAGGAGTACGACGAAACTCCCAGGTGGTGGCATAAATGATATTGGTATTAGTAGGATCTATTGCTATATCGGCCACACCGGTCTTGTTATTGATGTATATGATTTTTTGAAATGTATTGCCTCCATCTGTAGATTTGTACAATCCCCTGTGTTCGCTATCTGACCATAGAGGACCGGGTACTGCAACATAGATGGTATTTGAATTGCTGGGATCAATAATGATTTTACTGATATGTTCGGTTTCATCCAGGCCACCAATTCGTTTCCAGTTTTCTCCTCCGTCTGTGGTTTTATACAATCCTTCACCTACCGATACTGTATTTCGCATATTACTTTCACCAGTGCCGACATAAATTGTTTTAGGAGATTTTTGGTCTATAGCAATAGCTCCTATGGATTGGCAATATTTATCAAATAACGGTGAAAAAGTAGCACCGGCATTAGATGTTTTCCATACGCCCCCTCCTGCAGTACCTACATAGATAGTGCGTGGTTCATTATTTACTCCTTCTATGGCGGTAATACGGCCGCCGGTGACCGCCGGTCCCAGATGCCGGGCATTCATAGTACCAAATGTAGCAGATGATATTTGTGCAATGGACTGCAGAGAATATATAGTAATGAAAAGTATTAGAAATGATTTTTTCATATTGATTTCAAATTAAATGGTTTGGACTATTTTGATCTTTTGATTTCGAATATTTTTTGATCTATCGGTACGTTAATTTCAATATTGTCAAAACTGAGATTACCTATAGTATGTGGTAAAATGATCCCATTAGAGGTTGCTTTAAAATTGTAATAATCAGTGACATTAGTATATTCCTGACCGTTGCTTATGCCTTTGGTTTTAATCCGGATCGGGTAATAATTATCCGGATCGATAAAATAGAACTGAGTCTTACCGGTATTGAGATTTACTTTTAACTGTATAGCATCTACTCCGTCTACATCTTCGGGTTCCAGTAATTCCACACTATGGCCTTTTTTACCATAATCTACCAATACTCCCTGCAAATCAAGTCCGTCCTGGCCCTGTTTAATGTCTTCGGGAGTCATTCGCTCAGGAGCGGTCATACCTTGAAATGCACTAAATACAAAACCCGAATCCCTGTATAAGATCTGATATTGCTGCAACCCATTAAAGGTAAGCTCTGACTTACTCACCTTATCGTGTATCTGATAGGTATTATAAGGGATTTTTTGACCTTGAATCTCCAGTGTGCCCAACAGTTTCATGGTTTGGATGGCTTTTAATTTATCATAGCCGCCCTGGGCAGCAATTACTTTTGCTATTACTTCGTCTGCTGTCTTTTGACTGTAGGCTATGCTGGTTATTGAAAATAAGATAAATAAAATGACCGGTTTCATTATGCTTTAATTTTAAATTTTAAATGTCTTACAAAGATGCTTTAATTTCTCTTTTTGTAGACTAATGATTTAATTCAATAGATAAGAACGTAAAATTAACCTCTTAGTGTATGATGATTCAGGCCGGGTTGGTTTCACCCAATATGGGGGAGAAAAAGTAAATTACCATTTAAAACTTGGGGCTTAGTATAAGGTATGCTGTCCCCCACGGCAGTAGCTCAGCTTTTTGTTATGGGTGAGCTAAATCGAGCTGATTTTTTTGCTGAATTTCCTGATCTTTTAAGAATCAGCAAAGTGAAAAAAGAAAAGTATCATTTTCTCATTTTTTAAAATCCACCAAATACACTTTCAAATTTCCAGTTTTGGCAGAAACTAAAACGATTTTCTTTCCATCAGGCGAATAATATGGGTTTGTATCTTTAAAATTATTTTCTGTAAGTTTTTGAATTTTGCCTGTTTTTACATTAATAAGGGCAATTTCTTCAGTTTCTTGATTACTCTATTTTAGTGCAGGTCGTGGTGTCATTTCCACTTATAAAATTCAATGCCACTACCTCACCCTTCTGATCTTTCAAGAAAACAATTTTAATATTTAATAGCCTTAGTAAAAAGTGATCATCGGAAACAGGAGCCAATGGTGAGCCATTTTTTTCATCTCCGAATCGCCAGTAAATAGCATCCGATTTTAACTCAATAAAAAAATCTTTATATCCGGGAAAGGAGTACTTACCTGAATATTGCTTTAGATTGGTAGGGATTGTCTCATTACGAAGTTGTGGCAGTGTATATTTTTCTTTAAAATATATTGCTGCCAAATCTTTCCCTGATTGTTCGTTAAAGTTTGAACTGATATTTGACAAGGCTATAATGTACAAATCCTGAGAAGGGTAAACAGCTATATAAGATGAATAACCGTTTAAAAATCCGGATTGCTCAATAGATGGCTTGTGATTAAAATATTCCCTTTTACCCCAGCCAAATGGATATACCAAAGACTTAATATCAAAAAAAGTATTGGCTTTAATTGCCTTTAACCATTTTAATAAATCCTGAGATGTGGAATAAAGCGAACCACTTCCGGTTTCTAAATTAATGTCATACCATGTCGCCTCTGCAATACCTCTTGCTCCCGTACCTACATTGTGTCCCGTTACTTTTAGAGGAATTATTTTTCCAGTAAAATCCGCACCGGTATCAAACATCCCTATTGGTTTAAATATATTTTCATTGAGATATTTTTCATAGGTTAACCCGGATGCCTTTTCAATTATGGCAGCCAATAGTAAATAACCCGAATTACTGTAGCTTGATCGAGATCCGGGTTTAAAAAGTAAGGGCTTATCCTTAATGGTTTGGATGATTTCGTTTAGTGACAGTTTGTCTAAAGCAAATCTATCATATTCTATTTCAGGGATCCCTGCCTGATGTAGCAATAAATGCAAAACGGATATACTATCTGCCATACTAAAATCAGGAATGTATTTACTAAGCTTATCAGTATAACTAACTAATCCTTTATTGCACAACATTACAATGGCTGCCGCAGTAAACGTTTTGGAAACAGAAGCGATCCTGAATTTATGATACTCCTTCATGGGTATATTCAGGCTAAAATTGGCTTTACCGTACGATTTATTGAAGATGACCTTATCTCCTTTGGCAACCAAAATATTGCCACTAAAATCACCGTTAACTACATATCTTGAAATGTACTGCTCCATTTCTTTTTTAAAATTATGCAGAGTTGTTTTTTGGCAGTTGGCAATAGTGTTTATGGATCCAAAGAAGATTGCCAGTACTATTATTTTATATTTCATTTTATTTGTATGCATTATTATACTGATTACCTTTTATCTACTGTTACTTCAACTTAGTTATTAATAAATGCCAGCGTTCATCTTTTCTTAAATTAAGAAAATCTTCGTTATTTTCGATTTGTTCTTTTTGGTTCTGTCCTAATTTGATGGCCACTTCAAGTGCATTAAAGGCATGGTCAATTTCATTGTTTAAGGAATAACAGCACGCCAGGTAATAATAATAGCCTTTGTCTGGCAACATGTTAATCACTTTATGATAGCACAAGATGGCACTGCTGTATTCCTTTTGTAAATAAAAGTGATACGCCATGTCATACACAGCACTTCGTGGCATTTGATCGGATGACAAGGTGTTTTTAAGAAAAGAAGAAGCTTCTATTTTTTTATTTTGAGTCATGAGAAGCTGGTATTTCAATACTATAAGATTATGATCATAGGGCGTCAATTTTAATGCATAATTTATTTTTTTCCGGGCATCCTGGATTTGATTTACATTTAATTTATTTTGAACAAATTGCCGTAGTACCCCAGCGTCAGTTGGATGAAATTTTAACCAACTTTCTGTGTCATCAGCTAGACTTTTATTATTATTTATTGGTTTAATTTCATTGGCGGATTCAAGCGGAGAAATTTTTAAATTGCTGAAGGCACCTCCTGATCTATCGGCTGCGTAAAATCCGATCTTGCTTCCTTTCTGACCTAAAAGTGGAATTTTTATACAGCTGCGATCACTATTATTTATATACACAGTAGCAACTGTATTATTTACTTTGATGGTCACATGAAACCAGCTGTTGGGATTGGGTACTGGATGGATTGTACTTTCATACATACCGGGGTTGTTTTTTCTTAGTACTTGCCAGGTATTTTCAGGAAGAGAAATGTATTGCACTCCACGACTTCTTAGTACTGGATCTTCTGCTAAAAATTGAAAAGGCCTAAAGTAAATAGCCTCAAAAGTGGTATCATTGCTACCATGAAATGCTATACCGGGAAAACTGTGCTGGGGCAGGTCTTGTCCCTTAATATCTAACTCTATAACGCCGGTTTCAAAATTAACATCATTAAACCACACTAAACCTTCGTCTTTATCTTCATTGAGTTCTATATAGTCTTGATATTTACTAGATATCAATATGGCTTTCCTGTTCTTTACAGTTAACTTGTTTTCCAAATACAATTTTTTAAGATTATAGGACTTGTAAATTTGGGCTTGCAGGGAATACCAGGTCGTAAGTATAAAACAAAGTGTAAGAGCGGTTTTAATATAATTCATCATATCATATATTCAACTAGTAAAAATTCAAAATAATTGTATACCGTATTTTTTGAAAGCACATTACTTTCATTCTGTCTGATTTCTTATAAAGTCAATAATACTTGCGTCAATCCAATAATAATCAAACCCCACCTTCCCATTCGATTGATCTCTATTGCTGGCAAAAAACAAATATTTGCCGTCTGGAGAGACCCTAGGAAACCTTTCCATTGCTGGTGAATTAACATTGGCTCCCATGTTTCTAGGTAATTGCCATTCTCCTTTTTTATCTTTAAAGCTAATATATAAATCATGACTTCCATTAATCCCTTCGAGCCTGGTAGATTCAAAAATCAAATAATTTTCATCAGGCGATATAAAAGGCCCATCTTCATAGCCTGTAGTACTAATTCCATATTGTAATAATTCCGGTGGAGCATAGGAATTTGCTAAGCGCTCCGCTTTATATATATTCAAATCCTTACTGTCTGTGGCCATGGAAGAGTAATATATTGTTCCTTTGGTGGAGATCGAATGAGAAAATTCCCTGCTTTTAGAAACAGTGCTATCGAAAGGAAAAGGATTACCCCAACCGGCAGCAGTCAAATTAACCTGCCATATCCGATTGCCTTCACCCAGTGGGTATTTTGCTGGGGCATCTCTCCTGGAGCTAAAGTATAAAGTACCATTTGGAGCAAAGGAAGGGCAATAATGATCAGCGGAGGTGTCAGCAAAAGAGGGAATGGATGGCTTTGTCCATGAACCCTCCATATATTTCATTTCAAATAGGCGACCACGGAAATGGTTATCCATCACTGCCCATAGTACCCTGGTTCCATCGGGTGAAAAAGTCAAAGGGCTGTGTTCATTTGCTTTAGTGCTGATGATACCTTCAGCAAAAAGTTTTGCGTCTAAACCAGGTGGACTTTGGTTTAAATAATTTATTTTTATTTGAGTGCAAAATGACATTAATAAAAAGGCAAGTACTATTGCTATTTTCATGGTTTAATTTTCAATGAAGCTTTGATATAGGTAACTTGTTCAAAGTCTGCGCTATCTTTTACCATTCTTGTGATTTGAAGTATAGGTGAGTTGGCTTTTGAAGAGTCCGTACAAATTCGAAAGTAACAGATCAATGGTAATTTCATTTTTACATTTAATGGCCCATAG
Source organism: Saprospiraceae bacterium (assembly GCA_044227925.1). Classification (GTDB taxonomy): domain Bacteria; phylum Bacteroidota; class Bacteroidia; order Chitinophagales; family Saprospiraceae; genus JADJLQ01. The sequence goes on from JBGAVW010000052.1 coordinate 12,151, forward strand.
TTAAAATGTAAATCTAGTGGTTGTGAAACAACAAAATATCACCCTGTTTGGGGGAATCTTGTTACATCAATTTCAAAGTTGAAGAATGCGGGTCAATTTATCAACGGATTAATTTCCGCTATATTTCTGCCTGACCCCTACTCACACCACCTTACTAATGTTATTTATCTATTAAATTCAATACAATTTGTTTATTTATTTGTTTTAACTCATTTACTATAAGGCTTGTTTTCAAAATCACTAGAGTAAATTTATTTTTCCAGGTGGTGAAATGACCTTATTTAAACTCCGATTCCACCTACGAGATTAAGATTGAAGAGGTATCCTTTTACCAATATCTTTTCCCTGTTGGTTTTATTTATTTCAATAATATAAAATTGGAGATTAATTATACTGTTAACATCAGACCCGAAATAAGCAAAAGAAAATCAAATATCTTTGTATTATGGCTGTAAAAAAACCAAAATTAGTAGAGATCAAAACCAAACCTACCACAGTAAGTGTGCAGGAATTTATCCTGGCCATCCAGGATGAACAAAAACGAAAGGATAGTTTAGTCATAATGGAAATGATGAAAAAAACATCGGGAGAAGAGCCTGTACTTTGGGGTAATTCAATCATCGGATTTGGGAATAAAAGATATAAAAGCCCTGCTACCGGAAGGGAAGTGGATTGGTTCAGATTAGGATTTTCTCCCCGCAAAGCCAATCTATCACTATATATCAATATGAATTTAAAGGTAAATGCTTCCCATCTCGAAAAATTGGGCAAACATAAAACAGGTGTCGGGTGTATTTATATAAATAAGCTGGAGGATATTGATCTGAAAGTACTCAAGGGATTGATAGTAACTTCATTAAAAGAAAATAAATAAGAGTCTCATTTATTATCTACGTGCCGTTCTACATAAAATAATAATTTATTTGCTATTTCATATGCCGTATCCAATGGAATATACGGTATCGACTCCTGATGTGATGAAAAATGAAAATGTAAAGTAGCCAAATTATGTTTTCTCTGGTACGGGCTTTGATTGATCCGTATCGATTGAATATGAGCGATAGGGGCCAGGGTAAATTTATTACCTATCTGTCCTTCTTTTATCATTAGAAATCCGGGAGAATATTTAAATGCATATTTTTTATAAAAAAGATAAGTGAGTGTGAGCCAGTACATGCTGAACAAGGTAATAAACAGAATAGTAAATGAAGCCTCAAATACTAGTGCTGTTGCTAAAGCCAACACCGTTGCCAGATAAATAATATTTCTGTTTCTTATAAAATAATGAGCGTCTATACGGATAAACTCAAGTGAATCCATCTCATTTTGAGGATACAGTGCATCCGTAATTTGATCGATATGGAATTTGTTGGCTCCGGGTACCCGAATCAGTTCTTTCGAATTAAGATCCATCGATTTGGCTTGCAGAAAATACAAATCAAAGATTTTGATCAGTCTTTTTACAGGGTCATCAGACCAGGAAATAGCCTGTATTTTAGTATCGGATGCTGTAAATGTGTATTCTTTCATCAATCCTCTTCGTATCATAAATCCATTACTGATTCTCTTCAACGTAAACCCATAATTCCTGATCACCATTCTTACCAGAGAAATCAATAACATCAGCACACCGATACCGAAGATTACGAACAGGATAGAGAAAAACTGCCATTCAAAAAATAAGATCTTCTTTAAAATCCCATCCGTTTTCACCCCCAGGTCTGCTGCGAACTGATAAAATCCAAATACCAATGCAATTACCCACCCCAGGGATTGCAGATGATTATGAAACAATCCTGCCTTTAGCAAATCTTTTAAACCAAGATGCAGCAGTACATGAGATGATGGTTCGGTTTTAACTACTGGATTAATATCATGCGTATCTACATCAACGGTATGTGTTACCAATGATTTTTTCTTTTCTAAAATGATGTTTTTCATTGCCTCCGCATCAGCCACAGATAAGGCATCTATTTTAAATTCTTTTTCTGCACTACCCGCGGTATCTATGATCAGGCGGGTTACATTAAACAGTTTATGCACCAGGTTTTGTTCATAATGGATGGCCTGCACTTTTTCAAATGGAATGGTGGTTTTTTCTATGCCAATCAGTCCGGTTTGATACCTCAGATCGGTCTCTGATAAATAAAAATACGTTTTAAAATAATTGATGATGGAATAGACGGCAGATATCACCGTCGCCCCAATAGAGGCATAAAAAAAGGCGTTGTCCCATTTATCACCTGACCTTTTAAACCAAAGCAATAAAAATACCGGCCATGCTTGCCTCAGGACGGAACCAAGCGCTTTGATAATGAACAACAAAATGGCTGTTGGAGATTGTCTTCGCGGCTTAGTAAAAGAATCAAATTGTTCTGATGGTGACACCATGTATAGGATTTACAGATTTGCTTTGAGCAAAATATATTCTTTTATATCCATGGCTCTTGCCAGGGTTATTCCCTCCACCTTATGCACTGACTCTTCACCAGCAGTATATATTATTATTTCGGCCAGCTCAAATAATCTGTCTATAGGGCCTTGGTTAAGTACTACGTGTTGTATCCTGGCATATGGAATGATCTGGCACGATCTCCATAGCCAACCTTCCTGTACCACTATGTCTTTTTCCCTTAATGCAAACCCTTTTAAATAAAACTCTTTCCATCCGGCAAAAACTAAAAATGAAAAGAATAAAAGAATACCGCTCAGAATGTATATAAAATACCTGCCCACTTCTCTAAATACAAATACTGAAATAAAAAATGAGAGTAAGATGATAAACAATACTATTCCCAGGCTGATCAAATCAGCATACAACAGTTCTTTTTGCAATGGCTCCATAGACAGTTCTTCTGCCTTGGGTATTTCCCGGGCTAAAACCTGGTTATTCCCATCCACATCGGGTAGTTCATTATTTGACATAAATCAAAAATACTATGTAATTGGTGAAACAAGGGGTTTTGAAATGGGTCCAGGATTGGTCTTTCTTTTGAAGTGAGGACAGGGCTCTATTAACTACTTTTTCGAATCAGGGATTGAGAAACAGAGAGAGAAATTGGGTTGTGATTTTGTACTTTAAAAAAAATCGGTCTGATAACCAAAAGATTATCAGACCGTTGTAAAGTGGGCCCACTAGGACTTGAACCTAGGGCCTAATGATTATGAGTCATTTGCTCTAACCAACTGAGCTATGGGCCCTTCCTTTTTAAGGAGGTGCAATTATACTTATTTAACCCTATTAAAAAATAGTCTACCCCTTTTTTTAGGAGTTATTGCATTGTTTTGTTTTTGGAATTTGAACCCAGGGCCTAATGATTATGAGTCGTTTGCTCCCAGACGGAAATAAAATAGGGTCTTTCTCACCCAATGAAGAAAGGACTTATACCAAATAGAATTTTATACTGCTGACTCAAACGGTAATTAAATCTTCCTTTTACTTCTTGAAGAATACCTACAGTATAATTATTTCAATTGTTCAAAAAGATAAACACCTTTTTTATTAGAAATAATTATATCAGGTAATTGATCATTGGTTATATCCTCTACTACAAAACTAAGACCTACTCCGGAGTTATTATCAATCAAATGAGGAATCCACCTAGGTGAACTACCCGGTATAAATTCATACCAATACAAAACAGCCGGTTCAGCCGCACCAGGGTCATTATCATTATGTGCTCTCCACCTTTTGCCGGTGATTAAATCAGGATGCCCATTGAGATTTATATCACGTAATGCAAGTGAATGGGATTGTGAAAACAAATTGGAGATCGTACGTTTTTGCCATTGTAAAGCATTCGATGGATCTGCTAATTGCTCATACCACCAGATCCCATAATCATGAGCTGAAGAACTAATCACATCTTTATCCCCATCTTTATCTACATCTAAACAATACATATTGGCACAATCATCTCCCAAACCGGCTTGATGAAATGTCCAGTTGTTTTGTAAAGGATTTAAAGGTTGCTCCCACCAGCCTTTTGTTATGATTATATCAGGTCGGCCATCTTTATTCATATCACCCCAGCCCAGGCCATGAGTGTATTTATTGGTCGCCAGTACACTATCGCTGCTGATAATATTTTGATGCCAGGTTACATCAGTTTTAGATACGGACGCTTTCAACCAAATTACTTTTTTTAGTTTAGAATCGTTACATATCAGATCATTTTTACCATCTCTATCCACATCTACCAATAAGGGCGCCTCAATACCTGCATGAAATAAAATGGTGTCTGATGTCCATTTTATATTTTTATTTTTTGGATTTAGGTACCAAACACAAATTCCTCCAGGCTGATCAAACCGTATAAGATCAACCCAGCCATCTTCATTTATATCCATTGAAAAATTAAGAAATGAGGTACAGTATTGAGGCACTGGATCGGCTGTATCGGTATGTATCAAATGCTTTTGCCAGTTTGGTGCCTGAAACCAATAATTACCAGCTAGTATATCAGTGATTCCGTCATGATTTACATCTCCCACGGCGGCACCTTCAGAAACAAAACTACTATTAATTGAATGTTTTTTGAATTGGATATTTTTCGGTTGTATAGCAGGTTGCCTGGTAAGACTGGAAAGAAACACGGTCAAAGCAATAAAAGCAACATACAAAACTGTCTTGATTGACTTGATATTATTTTTAAACATTATGCTTTCAATTACTATTGTAATAGGTATAGTAAATTTCAGTAGTAAAAATAGTAAAATAAACTTCCATTGTGATTTGGAAATAGAATCAATGTGTCACGAAACGGCAAAGTCAATTTTCAATCTTTTTCAGGTATAAATTCTATGGTTAGATGGTCAAATTATTACTCGTTTTGGTTTCAAGAGTTTCACACTGCTTTTATCGAAGCCGGTAATAGTTACCTCAATGCTTTCACATCTTCGATCGTCACTTCACTTGCATTATTGCCCCAATTTTTTCTGATATAGGTAAGTATGGTGGCGATTTTATCATCAGGTAAAAAGTCATGCCTGGGCATAGTACCGGACCATTTTTCATTGTTTACAGTAATTTCTCCTTCGAGGCCTTTTAGCACCACATTGATTAATTTGGTTTTATCACCGGAAACCCAATCCGAGGCCAGGGGAGGGAATCGACCTGAAGCACCCATACCATTGGATTGGTGGCAACCACCACAGTATACGAAGTATTCTTTTTCACCTTCTGATTTTTTACCCTTATTCAGATCATCATTTAGGATATGGGGATCACGGATATTTGATGCCTGTTTTCTCAGTTCCATACCGGCGAGCTGAGCCGGACCAAAGGCCGATTTTTTACCTTTGTATTTTACCCGCCAGATTTTACCCTTTTCGGTATCTGCAAAATACATAGAACCGTCGGGCCCCATAGCGATACCCATAGGTCTGTATACTGCATCGCTTACATTTATTATCGGATCTACTTTGGCAAATCCATCAGCAAATACTTCATAGTTTTTACTCAGCTGGCCGTTTTCATACGGAACAAAACCGATAAAATACCCGGCTTGAGGATAAGGGGCTCTATTGGTGGCTCCATGGAATGCAATGAATGCTCCATTTTTATAATGCTCAGGAAACTGATCTCCGCGGTAAAAATGAATATCATTGGGTGCCCAGTGTGCAGGAAATCCAATCACCGGATCGAGAAAAGTATCGCACATACCTATGATTTTTCCATCTCCACCGTATTCGGGACACAACACTTTTTTCTGTGCTATCTGATCGTAATAACAGTATGGCCACCCGGAATGAGACCCTTCATCTATTCGCAAAAATTCTTCACTGGGAAATACAGCACTTTGCCAGGCACTAAATTTATCTGGCCATAATCTGAGCAAATCATCGCGACCATGCTGCAATGCATATAGTTTTTGATCGAGCGAATTCCACTCCATACCTACTACAGATCTCAGGCCTGTTGCATATTTATATCCATCTTTTTGTCGTTGGTTGAGTTTGTTTGCATCAAATCTCCAGATGCCTCCGTGATCTGCCAGTAGTGGGCATGGATCCATACCTGGCGAAAACGGAGTACGATTATGTACCTGGCATGTATTGGAAGGAGCACCAAAAGGTACAAATATATGACCTGAATCATCAAAGGTGACCGGCTTACCTATATGCTCGTGTGAACCATGTGCATGATCATCAGCTAAAATAGTATCTAATGGTCCTGATGGAACCAAACTATTGGGATCAAGTTTCATTCGGAATACATCCAGTTCGGTACTGAAATACAAATATCCATTGTAAATGCGCATGGCGGTACCATAATTACCTTGTTCAGTATACCCTCCAAATACAGCCATAGTATCTATGCGGCCATCACCATTTTTATCGCGCAAGGCAATATTACCTCCCCTTTTCGGAGTTTTTAATTTTACATAGATATCGCCATTATCCCGTACTGCAATATGTCTTGCTCCACCATTTATACTATCTATTACCACGGTCACTTCAAAGTCATCCGGCACATAAAGGTCTGGTATTTGTTTTTCTTTACAGGAAAGGATCAACAGGCAAAATACAGTGAGTACTGTGTAAAGAGTAACTGGTAACTTGGTCATATATTTATCAATTCTTAATGTCATTTCAATATTTTAAAGAAGGTCTGCAAACTCCGCTTCATACTGTTGGCTAGTCTTGCGAGATTTATTCTGCAAATGAAATTGCATTCAGGTCCCAAGCAACTGTGCCGTCAATCAATGTAAGTTCGCATACGATGCGTTTATCTCCGGCCATTCTTTTTGCCCGTACATCATAAAATCCAAAGTTTCCTTTTTCTATTTTTAAGACTGCGACATCTGCAGGTGCGCCTACGCTTAAATGTCCCAGATTGGTACGTTTTATTACTTGTGCCGGTTTCCAGGTACTGGCAGCAATAATTTCTTTCATAGACATACCTATGTTTAACAGTTTACTCATTACCATAGTCATGTCTTTCATACCGGAATTCATACTTCCCGTGTGGAGATCTGTACTTATAGTATTGGGTTTCAGTCCTTGTTGTATGGCCGGTATTGCCTGGTCGTAAACAAAACTTCCACCACCATGACCTACATCCATTATGATTCCGCGCTGTTGAGCTTTAAATGCAAATGGCTGTACTTTGCCGTTTACCACCAGAGGTTCTCTGCCGGCTACATGACCATAACAATGGGTGAATATATCACCCGGCCTCAGAACATGATTTAATAATGTATCCATGGATAAGGGTGGATCACAACCACCAAAATCTATCATTACCGGAATATCAGCCAATCTGCCTGCTTCTGCCGCGCGCTGAGCCGGTCTCCAGTCACGGGCTGAAAAATGTGCAAGTTTGATTCCAACTACATGATCTTTATTGGCCTTTGCCATCATGGAAGTCAGGCGGGCATCCATATCTTCTACACTTTGCTCCCACGGGCCTCCGCTCATTCCATTGCCGACTATATTAAGCAAAGCAAATACTTTAGTCTTTGAATGTTGGATAGTCTGAGTTTTAAAATCAAGAAAATTTCTCCAGCCTGAGCCACCTGCATCCACCACTGCCGTAACACCGGCACGCAACGTAAACCCATCCGGAGGCAGAGCCGTGTAACTATTGCTCAGGTAAGCATCGGGTTTAGTGCCAAAAAAATGATGCCCGTGTATATCAATTAGCCCCGGTGTCACATACATGCCTTCGGCATTAATGGTTTTTTTAGCAGGTTTTTGAATGTTGACTGCTACTTCCGCTACTTTGCCATTTAAAATGGCAACATCCATCACCTGGTCAATATTGTTTTTGGCATCGATGACATGTCCTTTTTTTATGAGTATATCGTAGGTCTGCGATGGCAGGCTTACCGAAATACAACACAGAATGATAACGCTAATTGTAAACCTATACATAATAATATTTGATTTATGAAGAAGTTAATATAAGAAATAAATTAAAACTCACTGGTCTAAAATTATTTAATATCCCTATTTAATTTAAAATAGGATTTAGCTCCTCAATACTTAATCAGACTGTTTCTGATTTGAATGCCATCTCAATTAATTTTCAAGGTGTAATCTGCCAGGAAACAAAATGAATATTTAAAAGGTTACCTTTTAAATAACGATTTGCCACAGAATACCAAATACATTTTGATAGAGGAGTCATCAGCCCCCTGGGGCAATCCATTTCTAATGTATGGATGGGGTTAAATGGGAAACCTTATTGCATTGACTATACTTTGAACATACTTTTTCCTTATCTTACAGCCATGCCCAATCGAGTAAAATCATATTCCAGATTTACTGATTTTGATATCAGTCTTTTTCGCAGCGGAAAACATTTTCGTTTATATGATCATTTTGGTTCGCATATCATGGAATTGGATGGAGAATCGGGTGTTTATTTTGCAGTATGGGCGCCGGCTGCAAAAGTAGTTACCGTCATCGGCGATTTTAATTATTGGACAGGTGATGAACATCTTCTGCATGTGCGATGGGATAGTTCAGGTATATGGGAAGGTTTTATACCCGGTGTAAAGCAAGGGGATACCTATAAATACCGTATTTTTTCTAATCACGATGGCATAGTAACTGAGAAAGCAGATCCGTATGCACGATTTTGCGAGAACCCACCCTATACGGCATCTAAAGTATGGCCTATAGACTACAAATGGAATGATACTCAATGGATGTCTGTACGAAGTGCAGTTCAATCACTGGATCAGCCGATGTCGGTATATGAAGTGCATCTGGCCAGTTGGAGAAGGCCCTGGCACGAAGACAGGTCATTTTCATACCAGGAACATATAGATCAGCTGGTACCCTATGTAAAAGAAATGGGATTTACACATGTAGAGTTTATGCCCGTAATGGAACATCCTTATTCACCCAGCTGGGGTTACCAGGTTACCGGCTATTTCGCACCTACCAGTCGATTTGGCATACCTCAGGATTTTAAAAGATTGGTTGATGCATTACATGCTGAAGGCATTGGTGTGATTCTGGATTGGGTACCCTCTCATTTCCCGGAAGATGCTCATGGCCTTGGTAAATTTGATGGCACTGCGGTATATGAGCATCCAGATATGAGGAAAGGATTTCATCCGGATTGGAAAAGCCTGATCTTTAATTATGAGCGCAACGAAGTTCGTTCGTTTTTAATATCCAGTGCACTGTTTTGGCTGGATCAATACCACATAGATGCCCTGCGGGTAGATGCTGTAGCGAGTATGCTTTACCTCGACTATTCGAGGCAACATGGAGGCTGGGAGCCCAACAAATACGGTGGTAATGAAAATCTCGAAGCCATTTCATTTATCAAAGATTTTAATGAAGCGGTATATGCCGCATTTCCCGATGTGCAGACCATAGCTGAAGAGTCTACTTCCTTTGCAAGGGTATCAAGACCCTTATATATGGGTGGGCTTGGCTTCGGAAAAAAATGGATGATGGGCTGGATGCACGATACCTTAAATTATTTCAAGAAAGATCCATTCTATCGTAAATATCATCAAAACACACTTACATTCAGTATGATGTATGCTTTTACTGAAAATTTTACTTTGCCTTTTTCCCATGATGAAGTAGTACATGGTAAAGCATCCTTGATCAATAAAATGCCGGGCGATTATTGGCAGCAGTTTGCCAATCTGAGATCTATGTTTTCTTATATGTATACCCATCCCGGATCCAAACTCTTATTTATGGGGGGCGAAATAGCCCAATTCAAGGAATGGAAATTTGATGGCAGTGTAGATTGGCATTTATTGGGAGAATACTCTCACCAGGGAATTCAATCTTTGGTAAAAGACCTCAATTTTTTATACCGCAGACAAAAGGCATTGCATCAAAATCAATACAAATCGGATGGCTTTGAATGGATAGATTGTAATGATGCCGAAGCTTCGGTATTATCTTATATCCGTAAGGGTGACGATGAAAAAGACTTTCTGATTGTCGTTTGCAATTTCACCCCTGTACCCAGGTCAAACTATGGGATCGGATGCCCGGCCTGCGATTCGTTGCAGGAAATATTCAATAGTGATGATAAAAAATACTGGGGCAGCGGTATGGTAAATGAAAATACGATCGGTGTAATCTCTCAACCTAAGCATTTCAGGACACATTCTTTTGAAGTGAATCTTCCGCCATTGGGTGTAGTGATACTGAAGCCGGTATTTGAGCCGGAAGAGGTGGCAGTCTAGCAATTTTCAACTATAAAACCCATTTCTGACAAAAAGGTCCGTATTTTTTTAGAATCATGGTATAGATGCTAAATTTTGCCTTATATAGTTGATCCCTTCGGGATTGATAGCCCTGAATGGGATTGAGAATCCGAAGGATTCAAATATTTCTAACAAAATCATCAATGATCCTCCCGACCCCATTGGGGTCGTATGTTTTGCTATAATTTTCGTTTTTATCAGAAATAATGTCCTAATGCAGCTAGTATCATAAGGTATAGGGGTGGAAAAATTATATTTTGGCACCTCAAAATAAGATTTAGCCGAAAGCCCGGTTTCTTAATTCTAATTCCGAATTTTTACTATCCTGTTTGATTTTTTTGTTCGAATGTATTGATTCAAATGGAATGCTTAAATAACGATTGATTAATACAATCATTTTAATTGATTATGTCACAATACATCATTTCAGCACCTACTATCAAAACTTTCCGATATTTACACAAATAAAGATTATTCATGACCGACATAAAATGGGGAATAGATCTGGGTGGTACCAAAATAGAGGGGGTACTATTAAAAATAAAAGATAACAAACCGGATATTTTATTGCGAAAACGAATTGCGACTGAAAGTCAACATGGTTACGATCACATCATCCATCGTATTAAATCCCTGATAGAAGATTTACAATCCGTTTCGGGATATAGTCCTGATCATATAGGCATTGGCACACCCGGAAGTTATGACCCTATTACTCTAGTACATAAAAACTCCAATACCACCTGCCTGAATGGCCGCACATTTAAATCTGACTTAGAACAAGTATTACAAATACCTGTTTCCATGGCAAATGATGCCAATTGTTTTGCTGTAGCAGAGGCTACGCTGGGTGCAGTACCGGCTATGATCCCTGATGCCAGGGTGGTGTTTGGCATCATTATGGGTACCGGTGTAGGTGGCGGTGTAGTTGTAGATGGAAAAGTAATTCATGGCAGGCATGGCATAGGCGGAGAGTTTGGCCATATAAAGACTGAAGAGAATGATATTATATGTTATTGCGGACATACCGGTTGCAATGAAAATGTAATGTCGGGTCCGGCATTAGAAAAATATTATGCTGGTAAATCGGGATCTCAAAAGACTATGAAAGAAATAGTACTTGCATGGCGATCCGGCCAGGATGTGAATGCATTGGCAACCCGCGATCGTATGATTGCCAATTTTGGCCTGGCTTGTTCATATATAGTTAATTTATTGGATCCGGACGCAATTGTAATAGGAGGTGGTTTGGGACAGATCGATGAATTGTATCAGTACGGTCAGGCTGAAATACTCAAGCATATGTTTAATACCCGCTGTGATACTCCATTGCTGCGGCCATTATTGGGTGACAGTGCAGGGGTAATTGGGGCAGCCATGCTGGGATGAGTTTGTTTTGGCTTACTCTGATTTGTATGGGATCTGATTTGTATATTATTCTTTTTTTCTAATTTTAGTCTTTTGCTTAAAATGATATCATGCTAGTAAAGACACACGCCGGTGCGGTACATGGAGTGGATGCCTTACCTATCACCATCGAGGTTAATGCCGGAGGAAAAGTAATGCCGGGCAAACAATTTTATTTTTTAGTAGGATTACCGGATAATGCTGTAAAAGAAGGACAACATCGTATAGAATCAGCATTAAAAAATATGGGCTTTGATATGCCTCATATGAAAATAGTAGTGAATCTCGCTCCAGCCGATTTACGGAAAGAAGGCTCTGCTTACGATTTACCTATTTGTATTGGAATCCTTGCCGCCACCAATCAAATCTCACGTGCACATATCGAAGACTATCTGATCATAGGCGAACTGTCACTGGATGGTACCTTGCGACCCATCAAAGGTGCATTGCCCATAGCCGTAATGGCAAATAAAAATAAATGTAAAGGATTGATATTACCATCGGGCAATGCCCGTGAAGCAGCCATCATCACTTCATTACCTGTATACGGTATAGATAATCTGCAAGAAGCTGTAGATATACTGGAGGGCAAAGCGAATATATCACCAGTCAAAGTAAACGTACAAGATGAATTTAACACCAGCGCAAACCTATATGATATCGATTTTGCCGATGTAAAAGGGCAAGAAAATATAAAGCGCGCACTGGAATTGGCAGCAGCAGGTGGACATAATGTAATTCTGATCGGCCCCCCCGGGGCCGGTAAGACCATGCTCGCTAAACGAATACCTACTATATTGCCTCCACTAAGCCTGGATGAAGCACTGGAAACAACTAAAATCCATTCCGTATCCGGTCAGCTATCAATAGGTTCGAGTATTGTAACTACCCGCCCATTCAGGTCACCTCATCATACCATCAGTGATGTGGCACTGGTAGGGGGAGGATCTCATCCCAATCCCGGTGAGATTTCACTGGCACATCATGGTGTATTATTTCTGGATGAACTACCGGAATTTAAAAGATCGGTACTCGAAGTATTGCGGCAGCCTATGGAAGAAAGAAGGGTGACCATCTCCCGTGCCAAAGTCAGTGTAGATTATCCGGCTAGTTTTATGCTCATTGCATCCATGAATCCTTGTCCTTGCGGGTTTTACAATCATCCTGATAAAGAATGTGTATGCGGACCCGGTGTAGTAAAAAGATATCTCAACAGAATCTCAGGACCATTATTAGACCGGATAGATTTGCATGTAGAGGTCACACCGGTTTCTGTACAAGAATTATCGAATTACAATACAAAGTCTGAACCCAGCAGTGCCATTATGCAACGTGTAATCCAAGCTAGATCAATTCAGGAAGACAGGTATAAAACTAATGACGGCATCTATTGCAATGCACAGATGACCAGCAAAATGCTGGCCAAAGTTTGTGTGCTCACTGATAGCGGAGTGACATTGCTTCGCAATGCAATGGAAAGATTACAATTATCTGCCCGCGCGCACGATCGTATACTTAAAGTAGCGCGTACCGCTGCTGACCTGGATGGATCCGAGCATATTGAAAATCATCACCTGGCGGAAGCTATAAATTATCGCAGCCTGGATAGAGAAGGATGGGCAGGTTAGATTTGAATAAGATATAGTCTTATTCCCTTTCTCTTAATTTAAATTCAAGATGCGATTTTACCATAGGCCATTCACTATTCAAAATACTATATACTACGGTATCCCGTAATGTACCATCTGATGCTATCCTATGGTTTCTCAACACTCCATCCAGTTTAGCACCGAGTCTTTCAATGGCGGCCCTGGATTGGTGATTGATCCAATGTGTTCTTAATTCCACAGCAAGACATCCAAGGGATTCAAATGCATGTTTTAATAATAAGTATTTAGATTCTGTATTTACACCAGTTCGTTGACTTGATTTAGCGTACCAGGTAGATCCAATTTCCAATCTTCGTATTACCGATTCGATATTCATGTACCGGGTGGTACCTACTATTTTCTGATCCTTTTTGCGGATAATAATAAATGGAAGAGATTTTTTTTCTTCTTGCTCTGTTAAAGCAGTAAGTATATAGGATTCCATTTTTTCCGGAGTCGGTACTGAGGTATACCAAAGGTTCCACAATGATCCATCTGAGGCAGCTTCGACCAATTGATCTTTATCTTGCAAAGTCATTGGTCTGATCAGTACCTGATTTCCTTCTAACGTTATTGGAAGCGGAGGATAAATGGCCATTATTTTTTAAAGCTAATTTTAAAATACAATAATACTAATGCCAGTGCCAGTATTATACTATTGGCAATCATGATAGCGAGGTCTTTTTTTACAATGCCATAAATAAGCCAGGTAGAAACATTCATCAGAAGTATAAATAGCATCCAATAACTGAGATCACCTGTAGACCTGGTCTTCCAGGCTTTGTATACCTGAGGTACAAATGTAATAGAGCTCAGAAAAGCACCGAATAATCCCAGGTAATCGATCCACTGCATGATTAAAATTAATTTAGGCTGTAAAAATACCTATTTAGCAATAGCAGCCGGATAAAAAATTATCTTTGCAGACAGATTGGACCAATATATTTTTATAATCAATAGTCGCTCGGGAAGGAACAAAAACGAGGAGCTGTATAAAATCATTAAAAATGAAACTGTTTCCCTTGGTATTCGGTCCGAAATAATCATTACCCGACAAGCCAATGATGTGCAGTTATTGGTAAACGAACATATAAAAACACCGGATACCTTTTTTATAGCTGTAGGTGGTGATGGAACTGTAAATGTATTAGCCAAAAATCTTGTACACCATAAAGGAGTCCTTGGAATTATTCCAAGAGGGTCCGGAAATGGCCTGGCAAAACACCTGCATATACCTAAAAATATACGTGCGACTTTACATCGATTTCAGAAAAAGAGAATACAGACGATCGATGGCATCACCATCAATGATGAATGGTCCTTTAATGTCGCCGGTATTGGTTTCGACGGATATATCTCCGCATTATTTGGTAAAGATGGAAAAAGAGGTATGCGTAATTATATGAAATTGGTACATAAAGAATACACCCAATACCAACCCATCATGATGGAGATTACCTATGGTAATAATAAAACAGAGCAATCCCTGTTGCAACTGGCCATAGCCAATGCTTCTCAATATGGCAATAATGCATTTATAGCACCAAATGCAAACTTACAGGATCAGTTGTTAGACATTGCCATGATAAATAAAATACCGATTGCCCTGCTTCCTGCTTTCTTTATTAAACTATTTTCAGGTAATGTACACCGGAGTAAATACTATACTGCTTTCCAGGCAAACCAATTAAAAGTAAAAACTTCAGTGCCTACCCATTTTCATACTGATGGTGATGGGAAAGGCATGGCAGATGTATTTGAGATAAAACTGATACCCCATTGCCTGAGGATATTGTATTAATAATTCTTATTTTTAGCACTCAAAGTCTATAAGCCGTTTTAATGAAAATTCCTGAATCCAAATTGCCTTTTGCAGGTACCAATATATTTACTAAGATGAGCGGCCTGGCTTTTGAAGTGGGGGCCTATAATATCGCTCAGGGATTTCCTGATTTCCCTTGTGATCCCAAGCTCATTTCTTTAGTAGATGCAGCGATGAAAAAAGGATGGAATCAATATGCTCCAATGCCGGGCGTATTGAAACTAAGGGAAAAAATTGCAGAGAAAACATTTGAACTTTATCAAAGGCAATATGATCCTATGACTGAAGTGACCGTTATGCCCGGTGCCACCGCAGGAATTTATTCTGCTATTAATGCATTGGTGCATCCCGGTGAAGAAGTAATCATCATTGAACCCTGTTACGATAGTTATATCCCTTCTATCATTATGGCAGGAGCCACGCCAGTGATTTATAAAATGAAATTTCCCGGCTATACCATTGACTGGAATGAATTGAAAACACTGGTAACAGGCCGTACACGTATGATTATGATCAATACACCCCACAACCCTACTGGTGGAATACTCACTCATATGGATATGCTGGCATTGCAAGACATAGTCAGGGATACAGATATTATAATCCTGAGTGATGAAGTGTATGAACATATCATATTTGATGGTGAAAGGCACTGTTCTATTTCAGCTTATCGGGAATTAGCCGAAAGAGGCATTATGGTGGCATCCTTTGGTAAAACATTTCATACTACGGGTTGGCGCACAGGATATGTCCTGGCTCCCGAGCCGTTGATGAAAGAAATAAGAAGATTATATCAGTTTATAGCATTCTCTGCTTCCACACCTATGCAGCATGCTATATATGAATATTTATTTGACAGGGATACTTATCTTCATCTCAGTTCTTTTTTCCAGGCCAAACGCGATCGCATGAGAGCATTAATAGCACAAAGCAGATTCAGCCTCATGCCTTCCAGGGGATCCTATTTCCAATGTGTCACCTATGAAAAAATTACCGACGAGCACGATGCCGATCTGGCTATTCGACTCACTAAAGAATATAAAGTGGCTACCATACCGGTCTCTGCATTTTACAGAGATCATACTGACAATAAAGTATTGAGATTTTGTTTTGGTAAGACGGATGATACCATTGAAAAAGCATTGGAAATAATATGCAGAATTTAAAAATTGCGCTGATACAGACTCATTTGCTTTGGCACGATAAAACGGCCAATCTCGATCATTTTAATTCAGAATTGAATAAAGTAAATGAAAGAGTAGATTTGATCGTACTGCCTGAAATGTTTACTACAGGATTCAGTATGGACGCCCCATCTTTATATGAAACAATGGATGGGACATCTGTAGGTTGGATGACTTCCATGGCGAAAATAAAAGAAGCTGTGATTATGGGAAGTATGATCATCAAAGAAAATAACCAATTCTATAATAGACTGATAGCCGCCTATCCATCAGGTAGTATATATACATATGATAAAAGGCATTTGTTCAGAATGGCACACGAAGATCAAAGTTTTACCCAAGGTGAACAAAATATCATTTTAAATATAAATGGATGGAAAGTAAGGCCCTTGGTGTGTTATGACCTTCGTTTCCCGGTTTGGTCAAGAAATAAATACGTTAAAGAGTCAGGATGGGATTATGATGTAGCTGTTTACGTGGCCAATTGGCCGGCAGCCCGTACTGTAGCCTGGAAAGCATTAGCGATAGCAAGAGCTATAGAAAACCAATCCTATGTAGTAGCACTTAATAGAGTGGGCATTGATGGCAAAGGCCATAAATACAATGGAGACAGCCAGGTAATAAATTCATACGGTGAAGTAATTTGTCACCTGGATGATCACGAATATGTACAGATAGTGACCTTGGAAAGAGAAGTCTTGGAAAAACACAGGAAGGATTTTCCGGTAGGATTAGATGCGGATGGGTTTGAATTGAAATAATTACTTATCTTTTACCTTAATGAAATAAGTAACCTGGTTTATTGCAGCACGCGGATAACAAATAGGGTGAATTTTATATTTGAGGATACCTCTTTAACTTGTATTAGACAAATCCATCAGTTTCATATTAATGCCATTCAGTTTAAACAAGCCATAGACTTTGACAATCGAAATATCATCAACTATTATTTTCAAATAGTGTTCTCATTTTTTAATTAGGTAAGGGAAAAATTTCATCAATTCTCCGGCAAGCCATCTGCTTTCCACTGTATAAATTTTTGTACCTGAGATGAAGCCAGCGCAGCCGATTTCCAGGGCATAGATAACGTATCTGTTCGAGGTAACTGGATGCGCCGGATCATTTCATCTATATAAAGCTTACTCAATTCGTATGTATTAAAAAGGGTCTTGAATCCCTCGGGTGGAAGATGACAAGGTGTACATTTGGTGGCAATAAGCGGTTTGATATCTGCTGTATAGGTAACCTTTAGTGTATCCGAAACAGGGGGGGCATCAGACTGGGTACAAGATGGAATACTTAAAATTATTAACACTATAAAGGGAAACTTTTCCATAATT
Organism: Saprospiraceae bacterium; assembly: GCA_044227925.1. Lineage (GTDB taxonomy): Bacteria > Bacteroidota > Bacteroidia > Chitinophagales > Saprospiraceae > JADJLQ01. Next base: position 29,746 of record JBGAVW010000052.1, read on the forward strand.
TATTTTAATGTTATAGTAATAACGATTTAAATCTTTATTGTTATAAGTAATAGATGATTTGTAGATAAACAGATCATATTATAGAATAAACATCATACTCTTTAACTACCTCTGTGCATTTATTATCTTTTTTGCTTCCTCCGCATTGGCATAATTGGGTTCTACTAATAATGCTTTGCGATAATTATTAATACCTTCTTCTTTTAAGCCCAGGATGAAGCAACATTCCCCAAGACTATCATACGTATTACCTGATCCTGGAAAAAGAATCGTATTCAATTCAAATATATTTCTTGCTGCTTCCGCTTTTCTCTCATTTAATATACTATATCCTAACGTATTGATTTCGCCTTCAATTCTTGAGATGAAGTATTTATTAATGGGATCTTTAATAAAATTTTGCGCAAATAGAATTGCTTCCTGCTGCTTGTTGGACAATTCCAATTCTTTGATCGATTCGATGAATGGCATGCGTGTATTGAAATTTTCAATAACCTGCATCGCCGGATCTATATTATTTGAATAATCTGAGAAACTCATATCTGCTGCAAGCTGTGGAGCTGTAAATTTCCTAAAATCTCTGGGATCCGAATTTTGCCACCAAAGCCAACTGCAGTATACTTGTATTTTGCTGTTGGGAAGGGTTTCGGTTTTTGTATCACCGTAAAAGTTAACATTTTCAGATGTAGGTTCTCCAACGAATATAACTTCAGTATATCGCTCCAGTTCATTCACCAGGTTTTGACATGCCGAAAAAGTCCTTCGCCCAATGATACAAAAGAATTTTCCTTTTTTGTTTATCTTTTTAAGTTGAATGATACCTGTAATGATGGGTTTGATCAATTGATTATTTCCTCCCCCATTCATCCTAACATCCAATACTAATTTTTCAACATCATTTTTTTCCACAAAATCATACGCCTGATCAAAGAAATTTACTAAAGTTTGATCTTTATCATTTAAAGTTACGCTGTGTCGTATGTAATATGTCTTTGTCCCGGGTAGATATACCCTGTTTCTGTATTTATCTCCATTTTGCTTCCAAAGCGGAATTGGATTTTTAGATAGATCACTGACATCTAACCATCCTGGTATGACTTCCAATCCGGTCGCTTTAAAAACAATAGGGGATTGATCAGGATCGATCAAAATTTCTTTTACCTGATTATTTTTTTCATATTTCAATTTCAACCTGTCCTGGGTACCTGAGATACCTGCAGTATATACTAATTTGGGAAAACGTAAATAAAATGGTGCACTGGCAATAAATCCTTGTTCGTTTTCATAATTTACAAATGGTCTAAGTTTATCTAATGCTTCTTTTGTAGGGTAATCCCCTATTTGTAAAATTCTGGCCCCTACTATATCCTTAAATTTACTTGCAGCACTTTTTATAAAAAATCCATCACTAAACATATAAAACTCAATAGGTATGGAAGGGAATAATTTTTCTCCAGTAGCAGTATGGAAAGGTTGAAACAAATAACCGGCTTGAGTATGACCTATTCGGAACATAGCCATTATTTTACCTACCGCAACCTGAAATTGATAGTCTTCCATAGAAGGAATTTCTTTGATTGTTCTTTCTATGGTACTGTCAAACTGATGAGGAGTTACATTATAAAATAAATTGGAGTACTTAGTATGAATAGTTGATTGAAGGTATCTAAGATCATCTTGCCATAGTTTTTTATCTATAGATTGTGAGTGTGAAGGCATAGCAAAAACTAAAATCAGAATTACAGGTAAGAGACTTTTCATATTATTTACTGTTTTTTGAAGTAGAAATCAGGAATGTTTTGTCGACATCGAAGAGGTAGTCATAAAATGATAATGGTATTTTCTTATCTAAGGGTATTTCATGATGGATCCTAAGCGAGGTGATCGACTAACCATTTGGGTTGAAATCGAAATTTCACAATCTGAATGTTTTAATACAAAATCGCGACCCTCACTTGGGCTATTGAACCCAAATTTGAAATTGATTATAATTCATTAGTACCTCGAATTTTTTTTAATACAAACCTAGTTTTTTAAAAATAATATCCAGGAATAAGTAGATAACCAACTTAAATAATAGATATGAGGAAGAGTCCATTTAGGAAAACTGCCGACCTTACCTTAATTTTTGTAGCGCGCGGGTTGCACTAATCAGTCCGGGTTCTAATTCCAATGCTTTTTGATAACACCGGATCGAGTTATTTTTTTCACCTGCCAGCGCATAGGCTTCTCCCAAACTATCCCATACATTAAAAGATGTTGGAAACAATTCTACATTTATGGCAAATATTTTTATTGCATTAGTAAAATCTTTGTTGTTGATCAGCATATAACCCCAGGAATTAATGTTTGATTCAAATTCTTTTAATTCTATTTTGTTGATAAGGGTACTATAAATTCTTTTTATTTCTACAGCAGCATAGTCTATTTCCTTCTCTTCTATCAACTGGAACGGGCCCTTATGTCCGAAAGGCAATTTTTTAAATTTCATTTCGCCCCGTTTTGTCTGCAAAATGATTTCATTGTCCTTATAAAATACTTTTAAGTCTTTTATATCCGAAAGAAAGGCTTCCCTTGAAATAGGATACAAATTGGTATTTAAAAAATCAATATTTCTTCCATCATCAATAACCATTTTCCATGCAGTACCTTCTTTGCTAATATGGATAACTTGCAGGGCAGAATAGTGATATTTGCCCTCTGCATCCGGATCTGCTGCCACAGTCGAAATTTTTGCCACAGGAGAAGGCTTGTATTTTAATGCAAAATCCAATATAGGATCTTTCCGTGAAAAATAATCTTTAGCTGTAATTTCCATAGGTATATCCGCTTCAAAAGCGACGCGATCATCATTTGGAAAACCCCCTGATTGAAAATGAGTGGAAATACCTACACGGAGCTTACTATTGGGTAATGCCAATTTCCTATCATTATCAAAAAAGTTTACAGCAGAAACAGTGGGTTCGCCAATTAGTATGGCTTTTGAAATCATACTCAGCCGGATGGCCATGATGGTAGCAGCGGATTGGCTACGCCTGTCAATTAAAACATACAATTTTCCATACTGATTAATTTTAGGTTGTATCAAAAAATCATAGATTGGTTTTAACGTACCGATATTACCACCCTGATTTTGACGAAGATCTAATATAACCTTCTGAACATCGTTGTGGTCAATAGTTTCTTGCATTTTTTTGCAGAATTCGGCTGGTCTAAATGTGGTATCTATTAATTCCGAGTTATACCTGATATAGAGAGATTTTGATTCACTGAGGTATTTGTGCCAATAGAATTTCATGGCCCCTTGCCGGTAAAGTGGTTTTCCATCATCACCGCTTCTATCAAAGGCCGCAAACAAGTTTTGCATAGATCCGGCCCTGAGTTTTGCGTCAGTCTTAATTCCAGCAAGATCTATAAACGTATAGGTTGCTTCATTGGGATCTTTAATTATTTCCAATCCGCACAGGTATTGCGAAATCGTAATAAAATATCGTAGCCCGTCTTTTAGTGAAGTTTCACTACCATAATCTTTGGAAATAATCGGTCGCATCTTTTCTATTATTTCAGATATAGCCAAACCATCTATTGCAACTAATTTTTTCCCGATCAGATCAGCATATTCAGGAAGTGCACCCAAAACATGCAATCCCTCTGGAAAATAATAAAGAAATAAAGGGAAGAATTTAAAGTTGTAAAAAGTACCTGGATTGGCAAACTGGTCAATAGCTGAATGGCCATCATTCATTAAACCTATTATTCTGGTAATTTCAGTTACAATTTTATTTTCATCCCAAAATGAAATATTTTTTCTTAACTCACCAAAGAGGTTATCGAATTTTTGTTTGTCAAGATCTTTGTTTTTATAGAACGGATCAGGATGAAGTCGCATGATTTCCTTTTGCAAAAAGTCGATATCCTGTAACCATTGTGTGCTGTTTAAAGATGAAGCAGCTATCGGCTTGCCCGGTGGCGTATGCTGTGCGGAAGATACCTGGGCAGTAAATAGTATTATTATTAAAAAAAAGTATGGTCTCATGTGTATTTATTAGAATGTGTTTAAGAAGTTACCTTGTTTAAATCTTCTCTCAATTTTATTTGTATTTCCCCAATCTTCTATTGGATTCCCCTCTAAGACAAGAAAGCTGGCTTCATATTTGGGTTTCAAAAAGCCAATCTTTCGTTTGGGAAAAATATATTGAGCTGAATATTCACACCAAATCTTTAATAATTCGAGATTGGTAAATACATTGAGTTCACGAATAGCTTTTATTTCTTCTAACGGGGAGTCACTGTGATCACTTCCAATGGCTATCCTAACTCCATACTTTTTCAACATATGCAAATTATATTTCTGATTGGCTGTTACTATTCGCAGCAAGCTTTTATCTTCCAATAATGATTTTGACATTAGTGTGGTTACTACAAATACTTTCTTTGTTGCAGCCAGTTTTGCATCTGATTCCGTCAATAAATACCTTGAGCTATATGCACTATCAAATAGATAAAAGCCGGGCATATGAGCCAGCTCATCTGCTCCTGCATTTACTGCCGTCCTAAAATCAAAAGCAGTTTCAACATGCGCAGCCACTCTCAATCCTGCTTTATGAGCTTTGGCAATAATGAACGGTAAAACCTCAGGGTTGAGGCCGGAACGGAGTGTATATTTTGAAGTTGGGGATGGTTTTCCGAAATCTTCAGAATTCGCTAAATAGATTTTAATAAAATCCGGTCTGTCTGCTTCTATAGAAGCCCACTTATCTTCCAACTCTTTTTGATTGTTTATAGTATAATATGCTTTGCCATGAAACCAACCGCGATCCGTTTTACCCGTCATCGCTTCTATATGAGGTCTTATTTGATCCTCAAACATTATCATGGGATGACCCTCACTGGCAGTTAAGCCGCCATTAGCAAAACTTCCGTCCAGGCTAGTAGGTATGTTGATTTTTCCAAAAAGGTTTTTAGTAAAGTATAAAACGTTGTTTGGATTTTTTACATAAAATACTCCATCCTTCAGATAACTGTTAATAAGCTGTGACGGTGGGGCTCCTATACCTTCGAGGTGATGTGTATGGGCTTCACTATAAGGAGGTATTACAAATTTATTATTCAAATCAATTACTGAATCAATCAGGGTTGGTTTTTTATCTGTAAAAAAGCCCTCCTTTACATACATAGTTTGTGCTAGAAATGATTTTCCATTGAACCATTGTCCGTTTTTAAATTCAAATGTTTTTGATTGTGCGATGGATGAATCATAAAAGCTAAACTGAATGCTTAGTAAAAAGAAAAATGAATTAAGGAAGTGAGGCGAATATTTCATACATTTAATTAGTTTTATTATAGTATTATACAAGGATATTGAAGTAGGCAGTTTAAACCAATAAAATGGGTTATAGTTATAAGTTTTATAGCTAAAAAAGTCGTTTTTGCAACCCATGGGGTAAAAAACAGATTTAGAGAATTCAGCTACATTTTTCAACTTTTTACACCTAATTGTAGGTGCAATTACCATACATTTCTATTTTACAATTTATCTTTTATCCATGATTAAGCATAATTGGCTAAAATATTTTGTTTTGACTGCAACGTGGTTGATATTGCTTGCCGTCGTCTATTTCAATATTCGTTCTTCTGAGAATAATGGTTTTTTTTCAACAGACAGGCATTTGGGAGTAGCCCTTACTTCATTATTGGGAAAAACCTTGTTTGTTTTTGGTATTATTTTTTATCTCTTGCCTCAATTATCAAAAAAGAGAAAAATATCCATATTCATAATGGAGGTAATTGCTTGGCTCATTGTATGTTATATGACAGAACAGTATATGCAAGCTTTGTTAAAAAAAACAGGAGCACAAATACATACTTCTACTCCATCCTTTAACCATTCATTTTCATGGTTTAGTTTGTTTTTATATCTTTTACTTCTTCTTATTCTCTTTGCCTGGCATTTTACAAGAGAATGGATACGTAACGAGCGAAATAAAAGAGTATTAATCGAAAGCCAGTTTACTACTGAACTCAACTTCCTTAAAAATCAGTTGAATCCGCATTTTCTTTTTAATACACTAAACAACTTGTTTTCAATAGCTCAGCGAAATCATGATATAGAAACTGCCGGGGGCATTTCAAAATTAGCAGGGTTGATGCGCTATATGTTGTATGAAAGCAGCGTTACAAAAATATCCCTGGAAAAAGAGTTGCAGCATATTCATAATTTTATTGAATTGAGTAAGCTACGCTATTCCAAAGATGAAGTGGTGACTGAAGTAAAAACGGACGGAGATATTACACAGGCTATTTTACCGCCCATGCTTTTATTACCGTTTGTTGAAAATGCATTTAAACATGGTATAGATGTTGAAAAGGAATCTAAAATCCGTATTACTCTCAAAGTGGTGGGCAGTACTATTCATTTTACCTGTATCAATACCGTAATGGCAAACCATTTTACTAAATACGATGATTACGGTGGTATCGGCTTAGAAAATGTAAAGCGGAGGTTAGCACTTTTATATCCTGGTAAACACCAGCTTGACATTACAGATACTGGCAGTACATTTACAGTGCTACTTCAATTGGAAAACGAATGATTTGTATAATTGTAGACGATGAACCTAATGCCATAGATATACTGAAAAGGTATGTCATGCAAACTCCCTTTTTACAATTGCTTGAAACATTCAGAAATCCAATGAAGGCTATTTCTTTTATGCAGGACCATTCTGTGGATTTGATATTTCTGGACATAAATATGCCAAATCTAAGCGGAATACAATTTATAAAAACACTCGAAAAAAAACCACTAATTATATTAACTACTGCTTATTCAGAATATGCCGTAGAAAGTTATGAGCTCAATGTAACTGATTACCTTGTTAAACCCATAGAGTTTGAACGGTTTTTAAAAGCAGCGAATAAAGCAAATGAATTACTTAAATCAAAGAGTAAAAGAGATACCCTGAAACATAGCACTACTATTCCTAACTCTCACGATTACATCTTACTTAAAAGTGGCTCACTAACTCATAAAGTAGCTATGGAGGATATTTTGTTTATAGAAAAAGAGGAAAATTATCTGGCTTTTAATACGACTTATAAAAAAATCCTGGTGAGAGGCAATATGAATGATGTATTTGAATATGTGTCAACATCATTGTTTTGTCGAATTCATAAGTCCTTTGTGATAGCCATAAAACATATTTCTACAATTGAAATTCATCAAGTGGTGATTGGTAAATATAAAATACCGATTGGTGGGAATTACAGGGAAGAATTGATGGAAAAGTTGAAAAATAATTAAATCCCACTGCATAGCTTCCCTTTTTTAGACTTCCCCATCTTGCTGTGGGTTGACTAAAAGAACTAAGCACTATGTTTGTCAAGTATAATAAACTAAGTATACCTTTTGTTCGCATCCATTATTTTATAGAAATTCATTGAAATATAAAATCAATTAATTCTATTGCATAAATTCACTAAAATAGAGGAATGTCGGCTAAATTAACACGATACTATTGATAGAAAAAGGAGAAAATAAACTTGTCTTCGAAGCCCTCGATAAGAAAATTTAGTACGGGCTTATATGGCGGAGTTGTTTGATCTGGTGCCAGAAGCACGATTATAAGGTATTTATAAATCATTTCAGACAGTTATAAATCACAAACATGGTATAGAGATATAACAGGTACCAGTAATGATGAATTGAGTAAAAAAATAAAAAACAGTAACCCAATTTTTATGTATCTATTAATATTCATTACATATATTTTTATATTTGTAAATCACCAGTTTTTTCGTCCTTAATTCTCTTATGGATGGAACGATTATATACTATTTACTTTATTTTTTTAAAAGTCAATTGCACTCCATTTTCATCACTAATTGTCATACCAATGATAATACCATTTTTATTTTCGATAAACTTCATTTCTGTTGAGTATGAATTGTCTAAACTATAGCTAAAGCATTTTTGTGTGTCAGTAAATATTATTGGATAAATTAGCGGAAAAGGTCGATCACTATTTGCAGTAACATCATATATGTCTTTTGGTGTCCAGCCAAAATAAAACACGCTACTTCCTGCAGGAAAGTCCAACTTGATATAAGTACGGGATGTATTATCTCCACTCCAATATGCAGGAATTGTCCCTAATGATGAAACAACAGGAATTCCGCCAAATGCATTTGAATGAGCAATATAAGTTTCCTTTAGTGCTGAATAGAAAAATTCAAACGAATTAGTACTGATTATATTTTTTACTTTTTCGTCATCGCCACTTATTACCGCATTTATTAATATTAAACTGTTCTCAGTAGCGGCTTTAAGATTAGATTGTATTCGTGTGGCTTTTGGGACAAGTAAATCAATAGCTTCTTGGCCACTCGCTCCTAGGGTTAATTGATCACCATTAATCCAAATTTTAAATGAATTTATGGAGTCAATTTGAAATATTCCGCAAAATTTATAAAGACTGTCTTTTTTAAATTTTATGGTTTTTGTAGGAAAAGCAATTTGGGTTCCAGATATTGCTTTAAAAATGTTTGAGGCTATTCGGTATTTAAAAATGCCAAAGCCGAATAATTCTTGGTTTGTCAATATAATAATTGTCTTGTCATCTTCAGGAAAATAGCGAAATTCAGAATGGTATCCGGATATATCTCCTCCATGATAGATAAGCTGTTTTCCAGTAGTTGTTTTAGCGATATACCAACCATATCCGTATTCCTCGTCTTCATCTGTTTTTGTTGAAACAGAAAAAAGCTTGTTTCTTTGAATGGATTTTAATATTTTATCTGTTTTTATTAAAGTAAACCATTTATACAAATCTTCTGCCGTGGATAGAATATTTGAAGCACCTGTATTATTCCAATTGGCGGGTGGAGAATAACAATTACTGACTTCTTCCCATTCATTGTATCCAAGGGCTATTTCATGATTTATTTCTACGAGATTATCAGTATTAAAATAAGTATGAGTAAGATTATTCGGTATAATAAATGTCTGTCGAATAAATTCCTTGAAGGAAATTCCTGAAACTTTTTCAACAATAGCCGCTAAAATTTCGTAACCTGAATTCGAATATTGAAATGCTGATCCTGGTTTGTGTTTTAAATTACTTGAGAATAGCTTTCCCAATAATTCATTTTTAGAAATTATTTCAACAGTTTTTACTACTTGTCTACCAAAGCCTGCATTATGATTTAATAATTGATGTATAGTAATTCCTCTTTTATCA
>JBGAVW010000053.1:0-38734 GCA_044227925.1 Saprospiraceae bacterium
TTTCCCGGATGCGTATGGTAAACTCATGCTGAGGCCCATGTGACCCTCCTCTACCCGAAGCAGTATCTATGATAAGCTTTTCTTCTTTATTATAATATACATAGGGACCGCTTTTTTCTGTACGATTGCCCCATCCACCCAGACCTATCATTTCATTATAAGCAGGCCATTCAGGATATGAATTATCGGCAGCATGAAATACGACCAGGCCTCCTCCATTGGACATGTATTTTTCAAATGATCGCTGTGTGGCTTCCGGCCAGGGTGCTGCATTCCAGCCAAAATTGCAAATGATTACATCGTATTTATTAAAATTTGGTGCATACAGGCTATCCACCTCCGGTTTTTTTACTATTTGGGTAGCATGGACATTGGCAGGAGTATAGTCTTTAAGGTATTTTTCACCATTCCAGGTTTTGGCATAGCGATGTATATCTACTGTTTTAAACCGACCTGATTGTTCGAGCATCGTTTTGATCATCATGGTGATCTTAGGCCATTGGTCGTGATTATTTTGACCATCGATGATGAGCGCGGATATCTTTTTCTGAGAAATTGCCAGTTGACTCGCAAAAAAGAGGATAACAAAAAATGGTTTTTTCATGACATAAAGGTAATCAAGTGTATATATTTGAATAATAAAAACCACAAAATCCAATGAACATGTATAATAAAACCATCTTGACTTTTCTGGCAACCGTCTTTTTCTCACTTCATTTTTATGCACAATCGCTGCCGGATTCAATACTAAAAAAAATAGACAACCTCTTTTCTGAGTGGAATACACCCAATAGCCCGGGCTGCGCAGTGGGTATGGTCAGAAATGATTCTTTAATTTTTGCTAAAGGCTATGGAATGGCTAATCTGGAATATTCACTACCCAATGATCGAAATACCCTTTTTCACATGGCTTCAGTGTCGAAACAGTTTACCGGATACGCTATTGTACAATTGGCCAGACAGGGTAAACTAAAGCTGGAAGATGATATTCGACTCTGGTTACCCTGGTTTCCCGATCTCAAAGAGAAGATTACGATCCGCCAACTGCTTAATCATACCAGTGGCATTCGGGACCAATGGCAATTGTTAGCTATATCCGGTACCCGGCTGGACGATGTGATTACACAAGAGCATATCATTAAGATTCTGACTAATCAAAAAGCGCTAAATTTCAAACCAGGTGATCAATACAGTTATTCCAATAGTGGCTACACCATGTTGGCAGAAATAGTAAAAGCAGCCAGTGGCCGGACTTTAAGGCAATTTACAGATTCGTCCATTTTCAAGCCACTGGGTATGAATCAGACTCATTTTCATGATGATTATACGGAAATTGAAAAAAACCGATCCTATAGTTATAATCGCAAGGATAGTACTCATTTTTCGAATGCGGTTTTAAGCTATTCCGTTTCCGGAGCTACCAGCCTTTTTTCCAATATACAGGATATGAGCAAATGGCTTATGAATTTTTATACGCATAAAGTGGGTGATCAGAAGGATGTAGACCAGCTTACTCAAAACGGAAAATTAAATAATGGTAAAGAATTATCCTATGCTTTGGGCATTGCAAACGATACATGGAGAGGCTGGAGGCATTACTCACACAGTGGTGGTGATGCCGGATACAGAACCTATGTCACCGTATTCCCTGATCTTAAAATGGGATTCATTGTATTCAGCAATCTTGGAGACTTTAATCCGGGCCAGAAAGCCTATGCTATGGCAGAACTATTTATTAAAGACACCAGCGCCAAAAAAGAAGAAATAAAAAAGGACCTAAGGGATAGTGCCACAGCGGTATTGAAAGATACTATCTCCATAAAAAAGTACATGGGCCATTATATCAGTGATGATGGCCTGCCATTCAGCTTTACTCTTAAAAACCAACAATTGCACTATCAAATCTTCGAAGAAAGTAATTTTTTAATTAGGGATCAAAAGGACAGTTTTTCTATTCCGCATGCTCCTGAAATAAAATTCGTTTTTAATCCAATAGCCAGGGATACAACGGTAGATGTAATCACACCCGATCAGGTCTACCATCTTAAAAAATACATAAAAGATACTGCTCAGAGTATGGAAACACTTAAAAAATACACCGGGACTTACTATTGCCCGGAGCTGGATACTAAATATGGCATTGTATTAAAAGAAAAACAATTGTTCCTAACCCATTTTAAATACAATGACACTAAGATCACCTTGGTCGGTAAAGATCATCTGCTAAATGATCACTGGTGGATCAATCACCTGATGATCATCCGTGATGCTAAAAAGAATATTACAGGCTTTGAAGTCAACTCCGGCAGGATCATGCACCTGAAGTTTAATAAAATAAATTGATTATATCATTGTTTAAATCACAATAGGCTATACGAGTATTGCCATGGTGATCTTTTATTACATATTCTCGCTTCCAACCTGTATTATTTAAGACTCTCCCTTCATTCTGATATATTGCATCTATAGTCTATTGTTTTTCCACCGAGATATACCCTATTTTGTTGATTGTTAGAGAAATTTCCCCTTAGATCAGCCTGAATATAGGAAGTGTTATACCTATTCGTAGCACTTATCGTGCCAGCATCATTAATATCAGCATAAGTGCCCGAAGTAATTCGTTGTAGCCCGTCATAAACATATGAATACGCTTGCCTTTCACGGCTTCTTACACACCATATAGCTTGGGCTATATTTCCATCTATGCGTAATGTACCAGATGAGCCAGCATGCAATACATCATATTGTAGCTGCATATAAAAAGATCCTAGGTAACATCCGCTTGCCCAATAGTTGTGGCTCCAGGATTGACTATGTATGTGGTACAAGTAGGGAAAACGATATTTGAGCCATCAAGATAGACTTGATTCATTGTAACTACATTAATCTTCTGCTGAATATAAATAATTATGGATAATTCCATCATGATCACATATGACACAAAAAAGAATAGTATAGTAAAAGTGATTGCACCGCAATTTCTATGAACCATTGTTTTTGAAAGATTTCATTGCCAGTATGTTGATTATTGCAATTTTTTTAATCACTAATTTTTCATGTACAATTTTATCTGGTTATAGTGTGTTTGTTTTTTATTCTAAAATCTGCTGGCGTTAATTGTACATTTTTTTTGAAAAATTTTCCAAAATAAGAATTGTCTTTAAAATCCAGTCTGTCGGATATTTCTGCAATGGACATATCGGTATGAACAAGCAGTCGTTTAGCTTCCAATACTATTCGTTGCCTGATCAGTTCGCCGGCGGATTTTCCCGCTTTTTGCTTACATAGGGCATTTAGATAATTAGGCGTGATATTTAATTTAGATGCATACTCTTTGGGGGTCTTCAGAGCTATAAAATTTTTATCAATTAGCTCCTGGAAGTCGTAAAGGATATCGGATCCTGTTATTACATTGCTACCCGTTGAATGTCTGAATAATCTGCAGGCTCTCACCATCAATGTACATACTGTGTAATAAATGGCATCCTTACTGAATATATCCATATTTTTTATTTCATGGTTTATCCTTTCGAATTCATTTCTCCAGATAGTATATTCTTTAAAGTCCAGATCCGAAAAGCAGGGCTGATAAATTTTAAATAATGGCCAATCGGACAATAAATTCTTACTTTTTGATAATGCCATGAAATTATCATTGAATAAAAAGATATACCCTTTTACACTATGAATTGTATTCCAGGTATGTATTTGACCGGGAGCGATTAAAAATAATCGTTGTTTGACTAGTCTGTATCTGATAAAGTCAATTTCCTGCTTGCCGGTCCCTTCGGAAATTAATATAAAAGTATAAAAGCTGTGTCTATGAGGTTCTTTTAAATGATCGATATTTTCAAAAAAATCTTCTAATCGATAAAAATTAATATCCTTTAACCTGGGGACACTTGATTTTAATGTCTCTATGGTATAGAAAGGAATTTTATTTTTCATTTTTGTAAAAATAAGTAAATAGTACCATAATCTGTTTAAAAGCAACCAGGATAATTAAAGAGCGGGGCATACTTTTGTTTAAAATCAAAGTATAAAAAAACCTCATGACAATTATCAGATGAAAAGCTTAAACACGGATCATATTATAAGTAAAGTACTGATGCCCTTAGATGTATTACAAGTAGAAAATTACAATTTGGAACTGGTCAGTACATTTTGTTATCAACATTTTGCGACTTTAACTCTTATGTATGTAATAGACCCTGCTATAATGCCCAGGAGATTTCGGGTATTAAATAAAAGTAATATAGAAGTTATGAAGTTAATTAAAATTGGAAAAAACCAGCTTAATGAAATAGCAATGAATATCAGATCAAATCATGATATCATAATAGACAATATCGTACAAATAGGTGATGAGGGAAAAGAAATTTGTGATTTCGCTGTAAAGAAAAGATACAACCTGATTGTATTGCCTTCTCCTTTTTTAATAAACCATAAAATGCTTACACATGATGAATCCATGACAATATTACGACATGCACCCTGTCCTGTATTACTGATTCCTCCAGCTTGATAAGCACCGGATCGAATCATCCATTATTAACAATTTTAAATATTAAAAGAGGTATGCTTATAGAAGTTAAACATTTGACCATGGCGGATTACTTTGATTTAAAAGAAAGTATGTTGCAGGCCTATTCGATATGGGGATCATATTGGAAAGATCACCAAATCCAACGCCTGCTATCTATATTTCCCGAAGGCCAGTTGTGCATAAAAGTGGATGGCACGTTGGTAGGGGCTTCCCTTTCTATTATGATCAACCAGGAAAAATTTCGAGAAACGCATACGTATAAAGAAATAACCGGGAATTATACATTTAATACCCATGACCCACAAGGTGATATCTTATATGGCATAGAAATATTTATCAGACCTGAATTCAGAGGAAAACGAATGGGAAGGAGGTTGTATGACGCCAGAAAATTACTTTGTGAAAACTTAAATCTCAAATCTATTATGGCCGGAGCAAGAATTCCTAATTACGGTTTATATGAAAATGTAATGTCAACCAAGGAATATATAGAAAAAGTAAAGTATAAAGAGATATTTGATCCAACTCTTACTTTCCAGGTAAACAATGGTTTTCACATTCGAAAAATATTAAAAGGATATATGCCTGGTGATGTGGAATCAAGAGAGTATGCTGCATTGATAGAATGGGTAAATATAAATTATGAGCCTGCCAGTTTAAGTATACATGAAACCAAAACGCAGGTAAGACTTAGCCTGGTTCAATGGCAAATGAGACCCTTTACTAATTTTGAGTCACTCTGTGAGCAAATTGAATTTTTTATAGATACTGCATCTGGCTATAAATCAGACTTTATACTTTTTCCGGAATTTTTTCATGCTCCTTTAATGGCTGAATTCAATCACCTATCTGAAGCCGAAGCTATTCGGGAACTGGTCAAATATACGCCGGTGCTTAAAGAAAAATTTTCGGAATGGTCTATTGAATATAATGCCAATATTATCACAGGTAGTTTTCCCAATTTGCAAAATGGAAAATTGTATAATATTGGATACTTGTGTCATAGAAATGGAAACGTAGAACAGTATGAAAAAATACACATTACACCCAGCGAAAGAGAATCTTGGGGCTTGGTTGGGGGAGATAAATTTAAAACATATCAAACCGATTCAGGTAAAATTGGCATTCTAATTTGTTATGATGTAGAGTTTCCGGAACTCGCCAGAATATTAGCAGATGATGGTATGGATATATTATTCGTTCCTTTTTTAACTGATACCCAAAATGCATACAACAGAGTAAGACAATGCGCGCAAGCAAGAGCAATAGAAAATGAATGCTTTGTGGCCATTGCCGGAAGTGTGGGTAATTTACCCAAAGTACATAATATGGATATCCAGTATGCTCAATCTGCTGTGTTTACACCATCCGATTTTGCCTTTCCAACTAATGGAGTTAAATCCGAAGCAACACCCAATACTGAGATGACACTGGTGGTAGATGTAGATCTGTCTTTATTAAAAGAATTGAATCATAATGGATCTGTAACAAATTTAAAAGACCGAAGACTGGATTTGTATAGCTTACAAGCATTAAATAAATTCGAGATTTGAGCATGAGGAGTATGGTTATAAAAACTTCGCCATGCTTGCCGTTGGCAGCAATAATTAAAGTATTTTAAAATGAATAAGAATAAGAAATTAAATGAATTGCAGGCAACTGCTATTTGTGGTAATGATATCACTTCTTCTTGTCTTTATGTATCTGCTCTTACTATTGCTTATGCAGGTCAATATGCCTGGGTAGCTCTTTTTATAGTATCTGCGGTATTGTATTTATTTAGAAAAATATATGGAGAGGTGGTGGGTGCTCTCCCTCTTAATGGGGGGGCCTATAATGTGCTATTAAATACAACGAGCAAAAGCAATGCCGCCATAGCTGCGTGCCTGACTATATTATCATATATGGCTACAGCGGTAATCTCTTCTTCGGAAGCTATGCACTATTTACACACATTGATTCCTTCTGTTCCTGTTTTAGGTTCGACCATTCTGCTACTTCTGCTATTTTTACTTTTAACCATTGCCGGTTTGTCGGAATCTGCATTAATAGCTACTATCATATTTGTAATACATCTTTCCACTATTGCCATATTAATATTGAGCGGTATATGGTTTGTAATTACGAAAGGGTTTGACATTGCGATAGTAAACTTTAGAACCCCTGTAGATGGAAGCTTATTTACTGCCATAGTCTTTGGATTTAGTGCAGCTATGTTGGGAATTTCGGGTTTTGAAAGTTCGGCCAATTTTGTAGAAAACCAGAGGCCAGGTGTTTTTAGAAAAACATTGCGTAATATGTGGCTGGCCGTTACAATTATTAATCCTCTGGTAGCTATGCTGGCTATACTAGTGTTACCCAAATTAATTATAGTCCAAAACCAGGAAGCATTATTATCTTACCTTGGTTTCAGCACAGGTGGTAAATGGCTAAGCATACTTATTTCATTGGATGCTTTTTTGGTATTAAGTGGAGCAGTATTAACATCGTATGTAGGTGTAGAGGGATTAATGAAACGAATGGCACTGGATAGAATCCTTCCTCAATTTACCTTGAAAACCAATAAAGCAGGTAGCTCTTATCGTTTGTTGATTTTATTCTTTTTATTGTGTCTCTCAGTATTATTTGCCACGCGTGGAAAATTGGGTGCCTTAGCAGGTGTGTATACCATTAGTTTTCTAAGTGTAATGGCATATTTTGGAGTAGGCAACTTCTTATTAAAAATGAAACGCTCCGGGCTACCCAGGCCGGTATATGCATCACCTATAGCCGTTACCATTGCCATTTTTGCTGTTGTAGTTGCTTTATATGGCAATGTCAAAATGCATCCCGACTATTTGGTTATTTTTCTCCAGTATTTTGTTCCTTCGATCATACTCATTATTATGCTATTAAATCGAAAAGCCCTTCTTAAAATGAGCCTGGTCGTAATTGAGAATTTTTTTGATACTATTGCGGACTGGGCCCAGGCTAGTCATTCAAAATTATCCACATTAATGATTAGATTGAATAATCAGCAGTTTGTTTATTTTTCTAAAGCCGATTCCATTGCTTCATTAAATAAGGTGATGAGGTATGTACAGGATAATGAAACTACTAGTGTACTTAAAATCGTAACGGTGTTACAAAACGATGAAAAAGTCTCCGAAGAATATTTGGAAGACATCAAAGTGCTGGATCGGGCGTATCCGGAAATAAGTATAGAATTCACTCCAATTAACGGATCTTTTAATCCCGAATTGATAAAAAAGCTAAGTATTGAATGGAAAATTCCAATCAACTTTATGTTTATCGCTTCACCAGGAGATAAATTTCCATACAAAGTTTCAGAATTAGGTGGTGTACGATTGATAATATAATTTTTTTAAGTTACGATTAATAGATAAAAATGATAATTGCGCTGATAATTACCTTAGGTGAATGGCTTTTACGCATCTATTTTTTTGACATGACATCCTATCAAACGAAGATCTCATCCGTTATACTTCTTTTGATATTGGGATGGGCGGTAGGTCATATAACTGCATATATTGAAATTGAAGTACCTGATTTGGTGTCTACATTGCCTTTTCTGGGTACAATAGGTCTTAGTTTAAGCATATTGGAAAGATCATTAGAGATAGAACTAAATAAGGTGAAAGTATCATTTGTAGGAAAAACTTCCATAATAGGTTTTATGCCTTTATAACACAAGAAATATTTTATCCACCTTTTTAATAGAGGGTGGTCTAAGGACAAACACTAAGAATGAAAAAGTATCGATATAAAATAGAGCCAGGGAAACTATTCAAGGAATTTTTGGATAGCGAGAAGTCGGGTGGATTCATATTAATTGCCTGTACCTTGGTTTCGTTAATTTTAGCAAACTCTTCCCTGGCAAGCACGTATTACCAGTTTTTAAGCCTCCAAGCTTTTGGTCATAATATTGTGCATTGGATTAATGACGGCATGATGACCATATTCTTCTTGCTCATTGGGTTAGAACTTGAAAGAGAAGTTTATTTAGGCGAGCTTTCAAAAATAAAAAATGCCCTTCTTCCTATAATGGCGGCCATCGGTGGTATGCTGGTACCTGCATTTTTGTATCTATATTTCAATTATGGCACCTCTATGCAATCCGGTGCCGGAATTCCTATGGCAACTGATATAGCATTTGCATTGGGTATACTATCACTTTTGGGTACTCGCGCACCTACATCATTAAAAATATTTTTAACAGCATTAGCCGTAATAGACGATCTGGGAGCTATCATCATTATTGCTATCTTTTATACTAAATCCGTATTATGGACAAACCTTATAATTGCACTAGTAATATTTTTTGTTTTGTTGATTCTAAATAGAACTAAAGTGTATAGTTTAATACCATATCTAATCGGTGGAGTAGCTATGTGGTATTTTATGTCTCATTCCGGGGTACATGCAACCATTACAGGTGTTTTATTAGCTTTTGTAATCCCCTTTGGGAAGAGAACAGAAGCATCACCTTCCTATATTTTACAGCATATGCTGCATAAACCTGTAGCATTCATTGTCCTACCGGTTTTTGCACTTGCCAATACGGCCATAGTAATGGATGGCAATATTTTAAACACGCTTACTGAAGATTATTCTAAAGGAATTGCCATCGGACTGATAATCGGTAAGCCATTGGGAATTTTTGTATTTGCTTTTTTATCTGTTCGGTTTAGAATTTGTAGTTTGCCATCCGATCTCAATTGGCAATCCATTTTGGGAGCAGGTGTATTGGGTGGTATCGGATTTACTATGTCTATCTTTATTACGCTGCTTGGATTTGAAGATAAGACCATCATAAACAATGCTAAATTGACCATCTTACTTTCTTCATTTGCAGCTGGTATATTAGGATATGTGCTTTTAAATTATACATTAAAAGATAAAACAGTAAAGGCCTAATTTTATTCATTCTCTTTGGGAAAATGCCTTTACACTTCTATTCTCGCTTGGTACCAATACTGTCGGGTGCTGTAATCATAATGTCTATTAAAATGAATCCCATTGTCAATGACTGAAACTACCAAAATTATTCAATTGTACTTTCCGCTTTCAATTTTGATGGAAAGTATCCGATACAAATCTTAATACTTCGGGTAATGCCTGCCGCCAGTAAGTCCAGGTATGACCTCCCTGTCGTATTCTAAATTCATGAGGCAGGTTTCGTTTGCGCATTTCGATATGCATAAGGCTATTGCCTTCGTATAAAAAATCGTCATCCCCACAATCTATATACCATTTTACACTTTTTACATCATCGTCTTTAGCTTTAGCCAGCAGATTCAGTGCATTGTAATTTTGAAAATAACTCTCTGCCTGCGCATCGGTACCATTGGGAAATTGCCGTTTCATCTGCATTTTGGTTTGTTCCAGGGTGAGCGGTCCGATATAGGCACTCAAAGGACAAGAAGATGAAAACAATTCGGGATGCCTCAATGCATACATAAATGATCCACCGCCACCCATAGACAAGCCGGCTACAGCACGGTATCTTTTGTGACTGCGCACCCTGAATGTTTTTTCTACATGAGGTATGAGTTCTTTGACAAAAAAGTCTTCGTAATTATAATCGGGCACATTAAAATAGCCCATTACCTTAGTATCTGCATCCGGCATCACGATGATCATAGGTGTGGCTATTCCTTCACGTATGGCTTTATCTGTAATGTTTAATACTTCGCCATACTGCACCCAACCGGTATGATTATCAGTAGCGCCATGCAAAAGATACAATACGGGATAGGATCGGCTGGAGCTTTCATAATCGGGAGGAAAATAAACTGCGAAATTGCGGTCCATGCCGAGGATTTCGCTTTTAACTTTATAGGTTTCAACTACTTTACCGGATTGAGCCAGGGAGATACAGGAAAGGCCAATAAATAATAATAAGAAAATGTTTTTCATTGCAGATTTTTTGAAATGTAGTGGGTAAAATACAATTTAATTTGATGCCATAGTAGGGGTTAGCTTATTAAATTTAACCGCAATTGCATAATGAAAATAAAAAATGCTTGTTACATCCCTGGCCTGGGTGGCCTTGTAGCTTTTACGGTAGCCAATTTACCTTTCGTATTTACCTTTCTTGCATACAGTTTACCATTACTGATTATGTATAGCTCATTAAAATCCTTGCCACCAAAGCAAATATCACTTACAAATTTATTTGGTGCGGGCAGGATCATATTTACACGGCCTAATTGATCGGAAACCTGTACCCCCATATTAGTAGCAGTATATAAAATATTTGCTGTATCAATCACCGCCGATCTGGCTTCCGGATTGGAATAGCCATAGGGAATATGAAAATGGATATAGGACTGTGGATGCTCCAGGGTCCCATCGGCATTCACTTTATAAGAAGACCCGAATACGGCATCTTCTTCCATCACATTTACAAAAGATTGCTCAGCATTTAATGCAATACCGTGTATTTTTTTCAGGGACGGGAAATAATGAACTTTATCTGTGGCGATGTGATAATATCCAAACCTGTTTTTCCTGGTATCGTTAAAATAAAAACCATCCTGGGTTGTTTCGATTTTATCAGAATGGGTTTTCGGAAGAACAATCGAGATGGCTGATCCTTTTGTAATCGAAATTCCGGTACTGTTTTTGTTTGCTAAGACCATATTGTCGTTTACATCAAATGCTATTTCACTATAATATTTAATATGGGCTGTGATCGTACCGGAGCCATCATCATTTAGTTTATATACACCGTTTTTATCCCGCGATATAAAGTAAATTTCTCCTTTACTATTTACAGCAATACGATCTATATAAGGTACATTGGTTTTTATTTCTCGCCATCCTTCTTGATTTTTAATAACTGACATACCACGGTACTTGTCTATATGAGTGCTTACCGGTACAGGATAATCTTTCCATAGCCAGATCAATGCATCACGGATGATTTTTAAACTGTGCTCATTATTATGTCCTCCTTCGCCCCAGGCATGGTCCACTTCATATCCGGCCCAGGTAAGGGCGGAGTTCATTTGCTGATTAGCTATATACCAATCTCCGGCATATATGTTTAGATCATTAAAACCATCTTCGAGAAATACACGCAGGGGTTTAGGCTCTGTTTTTCTTACCAGCGTATGAAACTCATCGGCTCCGCGCAGCCCTACATAGGTGCCAATAGTGGAAAATACTCTTCTGAATGCATCTGGCCTTTCCCAGGCCGCATTGAAAGCACATATGGCACCACTGCTGGCTCCTGCTATGCATCTATCATTGGGATCATCACTCAGATTATATGATTTTTTTACTTCCGGGATTACTTCTTCAATCAAAAAACGGGCATAGCGATCACCCAACCCATCGTATTCAAAACTTCGATTGAACCGGGGAAAATCAGTAGTATCTTTTGATAATACTCTGCCATGGTCAATGTATATACCAATGACTGGAGGTATTTTGCCTTCATGGATCAAGGTATCCAGGTGTTCAGATAATTTCCATCCCCGTGCACGACTCAAGCCATCCTGAACAATCATGGTACAGGTTGGTTTAGTAGATTGGTATTGAGCAGGAATGTATAACCAATAATTTCTTTCAGTGCCAGGATATAGCTGGCTAATCCATTTAAATGGTCCTTTGATCTGCCCGGTAGGTATTTGGGACTGAATGCAGTTAAAACCACATACAATTAACCCTATGGTCAGTTTTAATCTGATAAAAAGCATTTTTGTTTAAATGAAAAAAGAAGCAATCAGCACGGCGGCCAATAAAAACAACAATATGACCAAACTTCCAAATACCATTCCTATAATGGCCATGGTATCGTTCTTGTCTTTTTTTACTCCGATAATACCCAATATCAGGCCAGCAATTCCCAGTGGCAATGATAAATAAGCAAGAGGGCCAAGAAACAAAAACAAAAAGCCTGCTCCTCCAAAAATTAAAGAAAACATGCCTCTTCTGTTTTCTCCTTTGGCTGCCGCAGATTTATTTAAAAGAGATTGGGATGCATCTATTTTTCCTTTGGATACTTTTTTTGCAAGTCTTTTCTGTGCGGATTTTAATAAGCTTTTTTGCATCCAATTTAGGGAGACCAGTTTGGATTCTTGGATTTTATCAAAGTCTAAAGATAAAAACTGGCTTACGGTAATGTTTGACAGCATGTTGGCTGATTGATTATTTGATGGTGCGGAGGATACACTATTTATTGCATTACCATTTGGAGTAGCTATATAAAATAGTAAAAAAGCGAGAAATAGTATTCTTAATTTCATAGCCATTGAATTTTATCTGTGAAAGTAAGGAAATTATTTGTTTTTACTTGGCTCCTGATGATTTCATGGCTAAATCTTATTTTGAGGTGCCGAATGTAAACTAAAAGTTCAGGTCTTTTTATTTGATGGACAATTTGAATTGGCTCACAATGGATGTCTCTTTGAAACACTTCATCAATAAAGATGTACGACCCTGACAGGGTCGGATTTATGGTGTATTTGAATTTATAAATATTTAATCCCTTCGGGATTGATAGCCCTGAATGGGCTTCGGAATCCGAAGGATTCAAATAGTTCTAACAAAATCATCAAAGGATCATCTCGACCCCATTGGGGTCGTATGTTTTGCTATAATTTTCATTTTTATCAAAAAAATTGTCCTAATGAAGCTATTATAAGAAGTTATAGGTTGGAAAAATTAATATTTCGGCACCTCAAAATAAGATTTAGCCGATTTCATTCCATTTTAATTGAATATTAATTATTTATATAAAGTGAAAGTATTTTTGTGATTTTGGTACGATTCCCTAAATCATACCTACTTTTACACTTACCAAATACTTTTACAAATGAGACCGATTTTACCTGCTCTTTTATTGATCTGCACTTTTTCTTTATCTACAGCTCAGCAAAACCTTCCGAATTCAACGTATACTCAGGATTTTACCTCTTTGGCTAATTCCGGAATATCGAATACTTTGCCTACAGGGTGGTTATTTTCAGAGTCGGGAACAAATGCAAACGCAAACTATTCGGCCGGTACCGGCTCCGGTAATACTGGGGACACCTATAGTTTTGGTGTGGCAGGGGTGAATCCTTCTACCGACAGGGCTTTTGGTGGCCTTTTGTCCGGTAGTTTAAATCCTATTATAGGAGTTTCATTTATTAATGCTACCGGAGGTACTATTACTGCATTAGCCATCACCTATACCGGTGAGCAATGGAGATTGGGCACGTTAAACAGGACAGATAGCATTGATTTTCAATACAGCACTACTGCTACAAGCCTTATTACTGGTAGCTGGACAGATGTAAATGCACTTGACTTTACTGCCCCAACCAGGACTGGAACAGTTGGACCTCTTGATGGCAATGCTTCTGCAAACAGAACTTTAAAATCATTTACCATTACAGGACTAAGTATTGCTCCCGGTGCAACTTTTTATATAAGATGGACGGATTTTAATGCATCCGGTGCCGATGATGGATTGGCTGTTGATGATTTCTCCATCACACCCACCAGTACCGGAGGGGCAAGCCTTTCTATAAACGATATTTCGATGGCTGAAGGCAATGCAGGCACGATGGCATATAATTTTTTAATAAGTCTGTCAGCTCCTGCACCAGCAGGTGGTGTAAGCTTCGATATCAGTACTCAAAACAATACAGCCACTGAACCATCCGATTATACTCTTAAATCGTTGACCTCTCAGTCTATTTCCGAAGGCAATACATCCTATGTCTTTACAGTAATGGTTAATGGTGATGCTGTTGTCGAATCCGATGAAGATTTTTTTGTAAACATTACAAATATTTCAGGAGCCAATGCCGGAGATGCGCAAGGCAAAGGCACATTAATAAATGATGATTGTAGCCCTACGGCTTCCATAGCCCAGGTACAGGGAAGTGGAAATATTTCACCCTTATTGGGCAATATAATCACTCTATCGGGTATCGTCACGGGTATAAAAACCAACGGATACTTTATACAAACTCCCGATGCCACTACGGATGCAGATCCTCTGACATCAGAAGGCATATTTTTATTTACCGCAGGTATACCTCCTGTGGCTGCAGTGGTAGGTAATAATGTTTGTGTAACCGGTACGGTCGGCGAGTTTGTCCCAACCAGCGATCCCAATAGCCCATCACAAACTGAATTGCTCAATATCACTTCAACTATAGTATTGAGTACAGGTAATCCTTTGCCCACCCCAGTAGTCATTACCAATGCAGAAACAAGTCCGGCGGGCACTATATTTCAGTTAGAAAAATACGAAGGTATGAGGGTAAAAGTAAATTCACTCACCGCAGTATCCCCAACCGGTGGCACAGTGAATGAAACCGTAATCACTCCATCGACCAGCAATGGTTATTTTTATGGAGTACTTACCGGTACCAACAGACCATTTCGCGAACCGGGTATTCAGACACCAGACCCATTTCCATCAGGTGCGCCAATGAGCATACCGGTATTTGATGCTAATCCTGAACTGATAGGTATTGCAAGCAGAGGTTTATTTGGCAGTACGGCAATAAATGTAGTGACCGGGGCTGTGCTCACAGACATTCTTGGCCCATTGGATTACAATAACCGTACATATACCATTAACGTAGATCTGCCATCGGTATCTCCATTGCCATCCATTAGTAATAATACCACGACTTATACCGCTGTGCCAATGCAGACTAATGCTGAACTCACCGTAGCTTCATTTAACATGGAACGGTTTTTTGATAATATAAATGATCCCGGTATAGGTGAGCCTGTGCTTTCGGCTACTGCATATACCAACAGATTAAATAAAGTATCGCTGGCTATCAGAAACGTGTTGCGATCACCTGATGTAATAGGTGCTATTGAAGTGGAAAAAATAGAGGTATTGCAAGCTATAGCCGCAAAAGTAAATGCCGACGCAGTAGCCAATGGCGATATTAATCCAAACTATGCTGCATATTTAGTAGAAGGTAACGATCCGGGTGGTATAGATGTTGGGTTCCTTGTAAAATCAAGCAGGGTTAATGTGACGGATGTAATTCAATACGGTAAAACCACTACGTATATAGACCCTAATAGTGGATTACCAGATTTATTAAACGACCGGCCTCCACTCGTATTACATGCTTCCTTCAATCAACCCGGGTGCTCCACACCGTATCCCTTTACCGTGATAGTAAATCATCTTCGATCATTAAATGGAATAGATGATCCTACCGATGGCAACAGAGTAAGAGCCAAACGTAGAGCTCAGGCTGAGTTTCTGGCAAACCTGATTCAAACTATGCAAACTTCTGATCCTGCAGTTAGAATTCTTTCAGTTGGAGATTACAATGCCTTTCAGTTTAGCGATGGTTATGTAGACATAATAGGTACAGTAAAAGGTAATCCTACCTCCGCTAGCCAGGTGACACTCGCTTCAATTGATTTGGTAAACCCTGACCTGGTAGATTTGGTAGATAACCATACACCAGATCAGCAATATTCATATAGCTTTGAAGGAAATGCACAGGTATTGGATCATATATTGGTCAATCAAAATGTAGTTTCAAAGGTGAGTCGATTCTCCATTGCCAGATTGGATGCAGACTTTCCGGAAGTATATCGAAATGATCCCAACAGACCGGAGCGGATATCGGATCATGATGTGCCTGTGGCTTATGTATTATTTACTGACGAAATGGCTCCAACAGCAGCATGCAAACCCGCATCGATCACCCTGGTAAATGGTACTGCTACATTATTGCCTTCGGATATAAACAATGGCAGTACGGATGAATGCAGCACAGTTACCCTATCTATTTCAAAATCTGATTTTGATTGTAGTACCATCGGTACCAATAGTGTGGTCCTTACTGTAAAAGATGCTTCGCTGAATACATCTACTTGTAATGCAACCGTAACCGTAATAGGAACATCTCCGACCTGTAACATTACTGCAATACCAGAAAATGATGTATACACAGGTGGTGTGGATACCAATATCTATTTAGGCTATGGCCCGCAAAAAGTAACCTTGAGTCTCAGTGCAATGGGTGGTGGACCTTTTACATATCAATGGTCAGGATCAGGGTTGTCTTGCACGACTTGCGTTTCTCCGGTGTTTGCTCCTGCTACAGAAGGTCATTTCACATTCAGTGTCCTGATCACTAATTCAAGTGGTTGTACAACTACCTGTACCATTACGATCAATGTATTGGACATCAGGGTACCAGACAGCAATGATAAAAAAGTGTATATCTGTCATGCTCCTCCCGGCAATCCAACCAATACCCAAACACTGCAGGTCAATGTCAATGCGGTGGCCGAGCATTTATCTCATCCGGATGATAAACTGGGTAAATGCGATCAAATCATTGCAGGATTGATAGTCAACCAACCGATACCTAAAACAAATCATGCTATTTCCATATTTCCCAATCCCGGAACCAGTACTTTTTCATTTAATGTACCAGGTAAAACTGTTTTTGAACCCTATATAATAAAGATCACTGACATGTATGGCAGATTGATTTCTTTAAAATCTTCGATTATTGATCCCGGAGTAAAATTTGGAGCAGAATTATCACCAGGAGTATATAGTATTGAAGTTTCAAATGGAATTGGCAAATCTGTATTGAAGTGGATGAAATTGTAATATGCAGGGAAAATGGATTCCTTTTATTCTCATTGACTATTTGCTCAGGTAATTCTCAGATTATTCTTATATTCAATTTTAAATAATTCAATAATGAAAATCGAATATCGAATAACATTACTGGCCCTGGTAATTTTAATCATATCCTGTACCGATACAAAAATGAAAGAAAAGTTATTTCAACCCTCCGCATTTACGCCTCTTAATTCATTTACCTCAGGGGCAGAAGGACCTGCAGTGGATAAAGATGGAAATGTATATGCTGTAAACTTTCATCATGAAGGTACGATCGGCAAAGTCACACCGGATGGCAAAGCGGAGATTTTTATTGAACTGCCCAATGGAAGTATTGGAAATGGAATCCGGTTTAATAGCAAAGGTGAAATGATGATTGCTGACTATACCAATCACAATATTCTGAAAGTAAATATGACTGATAGATCCATATCTGTTCATGCGCACGATACTGCCATGAATCAGCCCAATGATATAGCTATAGACAGCAAAGACAGATTGTACGCAAGCGACCCCAACTGGAAAGAAAGTACAGGTAACCTCTGGAGAATAGATGCCGATGGTAAAGTCACTCTGTTAGAAAAAAATATGGGCACTACAAATGGAATAGAACTTAGCCCGGATGAAAAAATATTATATGTAAATGAATCTGTGCAGCGAAAAGTATGGGCTTACGATCTGTCTGATTCGGGTACGGTAAGTAATAAAAGAGTACTCATAGAGTTCCCTGATTTTGGAATGGATGGAATGCGATGCGATAATAAAGGCAATCTATACATTACCAGGCATGGTAAAGGAACAGTAGCCATCATATCACCTGAGGGAAAGCTATTGCAGGAAATAACATTGGCTGGTAAAAAGCCCAGCAATATCGCATTTGGAGGAATGGATGGGCGCTCCATTTATATCACATTGCAGGACAACATGAACATTGAAACCTTTACAGGGGATACCCCTGGCAGGGAATGGAACATGATGAAAAAATAAATTCCAGTTTTAAATCATGGGACCAGGCACACGATGCTCCGGATCAGTATGCCACAAAAATAAAATTCCTTAGCTTGCACCACTTTTATCAAATCATTCTGCATTGAAAACGATCATTAAAGGGACTGGTCATCATTTACCAGAGCGTGTAATAGAAAATTCTTATTTTTTAGAAAGTCGTTTTATGGATAAAAATGGTCAGATCAATCCCAAACCCACTGACCAGATCATCGAGAAACTGGAAACCATCACCGGGATCAAATCACGCAGATATGTAAATGAAGATGAAGACTCTGTACCACTCATGACCAGAGCATCACACCAGGCCTTACTGGATGCCGGTATAGATAAAGAAGAAATTGACGGCATTATTGTTTCCCACAATGCCGGCAATATGCTCCCCGGAGGCAAAGGATACCACACTATACCCAATATGGCTGCTCTTTTAAAACATAGTCTCGGCATTAAAAATTACAAGTGTTTTGCCTTTGATATTTTATTTGGATGTCCGGGATGGATCCAGGGTATGGTCTCCGCCCATCAGTCTATTCAGATGAAAGATGCCCGTAATGTACTGGTGGTAGGAATAGAAGTTGCTTCACGCTTTGTAGATATCTATGATCTTGATTCCATGATATTAGCTGATGGATGCGGTGCTACCGTAGTATCTGCATCAGACCAGACCAGTGGGGGTGTAATTTCTTATGCTACCTATTCTCATGCACAGGAAGATGTATCCTGCATATATCAGAGTGGATCATATAACAAAGAAGTTGATAACTTTTCTTTATTTAAAATGAATGGCCGTGAAGTATATAAATATGCCACGATATGGCTTCCACGAGTAATCAAAGAAGCATTAGATAAAGCGAATCTTACCGCTTCTGATGTTTCTATGTTTTTATTCCATCAGGCCAATGGGAAAATGCTGCATGCCATAGCACATAATCTGGCTGAAATGTACCATATCAAAAATCTGACTTTTGAAGGCAAGATTCCCACTACTATTGAATTCACAGGTAATACTTCAGTGGCTACAATTCCCAATATGCTGAGTATGATCAGAAAAGGGGAGCTCGGAGAATTCAAAATCAATGAAGGAGATATTGTTGTATTTGCATCCGTAGGGGCCGGAATGCATTGCAATGCAATGGTATACCAATTTTAGAATAGACTGTTTTCACATAACCTTAAGAAAGTCATAATTTTAATAGTCATTGTATCATGCCTATTTTTAAACATTAATGACGAGATTATTTGACTCAAAGGGAATGCACTTGGTTGTTTTTTCCACACCTAAGTAAATAAATACAAGGCCTAAACAATAGTTTGCCTGTGGATCAAAAAAAAAAGATGTTGATTAATACCATTTGTACTAATCAACATCATGCAGATTCTATGCCCCATCCATTAATGACAACCCGCTTTGCAGGTAGCTAGCTCTTCAAATACCCTGTTGATACAGGCACTTTGATTTTGAGGAGCCAGGCGAAGGCAAAGCCTGTACTTCACGACGGATTTGTTGGTACAATCGGTTTCACATGGTGTAAGGGCTACTTTGCGGGCAATAGCAATGCTGCAAATACCTACTGCGATGACTAATGCCATCCACTTCAATTTGTTTGTTTTCATAATAGAATTGATTTAATTAACCAGTAGTGTATGGCTATTCAATTTAGTCTTCTATTACGATGATATCTTTTGTTATCAGATCTGTTTATTGTGCTCTAAACCAAGTCTGTGTTCGGTATATACCGGACCAATGTTTTCCACGTACTCTTAATTCATTGGGCTTGCCTGGTTCCAGCCAAATACTACACCCATAGTCATTTCCGGTCACCGGATCATATATCCTTCCCCCTGAGTATGCAGCCCCTTGATCTGTAAGTCCTTCGATCACAACCATATTCATTAGTGGCTTGTCTTTGCGCTCGCCTTTACATTTGTCACATACTTTATCAGCAGGTTGTTTCAGGAGTTTGGTGATTTTTCCATATATCTTACCATTTGTTTCATATATATCTACATACGACTTTTCCGATCCATCCCGGTCGTCGACAGTCCTCCACGAGCCCACAACGGATTGAGCTTGTATAGTTATGGTAAAAACTAAAAAAAATACAATAGAAATTAATTTCATAATGCAAATAAACGGTAAGATCATCAATTCTGTTACTTATATAACTTTTAATAACAGAATATTAAAAATTACAATAGTGTTCTAATTCAGATATTTGCTCAAAATCTAAAAAAAATGAAACAGACCTTATACTGGGGAATCATTGGAGTGGGTGATGTATGTGAGGTTAAAAGTGGCCCTGCCTTCAATAAAATAGAAGGTTCAAAACTAATTGGAGTCATGCGCCGGTCTGCTTCTTTGGCCAAAGAATATGCACTAAGACATGCTGTGCCAAAATGGTACGATGATGCTGATGCTCTGATCCATGATCCGGAGATAAATGCTGTTTATATCGCAACTCCTCCGCATGTCCATCCATATTATGTAAAAAAAGTAGCTGCGGCAGGCAAACTGGTGTATGTCGAAAAACCAATGGCAAACTCGTATGCGGATTGCCTCGAAATGATAGCAGCGTGTGAAAAAAATAATGTCCCTCTTTTTGTGGCCTATTACAGGCGCGCACTGGCCAATTTTAGGTCAATTAAAAAATGGATTGAAGATGGTACCATAGGCAATGTCCGGTTTGTCGATATCAAAGTGCACAAATCATTGAGGAAAGACCAGGAACTGATACAAAACAATAAAGAAAATTGGCGTACAGATCCGGACATAGCTGGTGGAGGATATTTTAATGATCTTGCTTGTCACCAACTTGATATCATGGATTGGTTATTTGGACCTATAAAATCTGCCCGGGGAATATCCATAAACCAGGTCGGCTTATACAAAGCAGATGATTTGGTGCTTGGCCAATTTGAATTTGAATCAGGTATAGCTGGTCAGGGTGCCTGGTGCTTTACCACCAGTGCAAATGCAGAAAAAGAAATGACTACCATTTATGGAAGCAAAGGCGTACTGAGTTTCCCGTTCTTCGGAGATCATTCGGTCACCATACACCTAGATGGTAAACTTCCTCAAAGACATGCTTTCGATTTGCCAGTACATATTCAGCTTCCTTTGATCCAATCTATTGTAGATGATGCTATGGGTATAGGTGCCTGCCCCAGTACAGGGATTACTGCAGCCCGAACCAATAAAATCATGGAAATGATTTTAACCACCAAATCAATATAAGGAACTAGAAAGAGAAAAGTTTTTTCAATAGGTTAAAACAGACCACTTATTTCTTACCTATTTTTCCAACGATTTCTACTATCAATCCGTTATATAATTTATGAAATTAGTTGGACTATTATTATTCGTGTCACTTTTCTCTTGTTCAAAAACTAATGAAACCGAATCTGCCACCTGCCAGGGGACCGGTAAACATAAGGCCAAAGTAATACGCAAAGGTTGCGAAGCATATGTATTTCAAATCATTAATCCTACCATAGAGGTTCAGGCTGACTGGACAGAAATATTTTCCAAACAAAAATATACAAATGTGATATCGGTGATGAACTATTGTAGCGAGACTGCTGACAGTAAAGCTCTTCAATCACTTACTCAGGGCGAGATCATTACTTTTGATTTAGCTCCAACAAAAGAAAGTTGCCTCATTAATTGTTTTGCGTTTGAAGATGCACCATCAAAAACATATGTTGCGGCTAATATTACGGCTTGTGAGAATTGATGGTATTTTAATGCTTTCCGCCCGGCTTTTGGCCGTCAAAACTTCGTAATTCTAAGTTTGATATTTCCCTATCTTCGCCCTTCCAAACATGAATCGCGAACTTTTTCTTTACGATAGCCTGGAAAGGCAACACTTATTATTTAAGCCTTTGCATGAAAATAGGGTAGGCATGTATGTCTGTGGCCCTACAGTGTATAGTGATGTGCACCTCGGCAATTGCCGCACATTTATCAGCTTTGATATCATCTACCGGTATCTCATGCAGCTTGGCTACAAAGTACGCTATGTACGCAATATCACAGATGTAGGCCATCTCGAAGGCGATGCAGACGAAGGTGAAGACAAAGTTTCTAAAAAAGCCAAGCTGGAAAATCTTGAACCGATGGAAGTAGTGCAGCGGTACATGAATGGTTTCCATAAGATGATGGATATATTCAATGTATTGCCGCCCAGCATAGAGCCTCGTGCTACCGGTCATATTGTGGAGCAGATAGAAATGGTCAAAACCATACTGGCCAATGGATATGCATATGAAAGAAACGGATCAGTATATTTTGATACACAAAAGCTGGTAAAAGAAAAGGGCATTTACGGAAAACTATCCGGTAAAGTATTAGATGACTTGCTGGATGAGTCACGAAGACTGAAAAATCAGGAAGAAAAAAATGATTCCTCCGATTTTGCAATCTGGATAAAAGCCGATGAACGACACCTCATGCATTGGCCCTCACCCTGGTCTGAAGGATTTCCCGGTTGGCATCTGGAATGTTCTGCAATGAGCACCAAATACCTCGGCGAAACGTTTGATATCCATGGCGGCGGCTACGACCTCAAATTTCCACATCATGAAAATGAAATAGCTCAGAATGTAGGTTGTTTTGATCATGCCCCTGCCAAATACTGGATCCATGCCAATATGCTTTTGCTCAATGGAAAAAAAATGAGTAAGAGCGATGGCAATACCATTTCACCAGCTCAGTTGTTTACCGGTGATTCAAAGTTTATTACCCAGGCATATTCTCCGATGGTAATTCGTTTTTTTATGCTGCAGACCCATTACCGTAGTACCCTGGACCTGACCGATGAGGCCTTGCAGGGTGCTGAAAAAGGGTTTAAGAGATTACTTGAAGCTACAAAATCAGTAAAACAACTTAAGACCAATGCCGGTGCTATCAATGAAGAGACCAATTCGGAGATCAATACCTGCCTGGATAATTTGTATACCGAGATGAATGATGATTTTAATACTCCTAAAGCTATGGCAGGATTATTCGATCTGGTGACTAAAATCAATTCATTCAAAGATGGTCATACGAATGTACATCAGTTATCGGCAGATACCTTAAGTCGTCTTATTTCTGAAATGCATACATGGTTTTTTGACATATTAGGACTCAGAGATGATGATGCACAGGATGGCAATGTGGATAAAATGGATGGGGTAATGCAATTGGTATTGGATCTGCGACAACAAGCCAGGACTAAAAAAGATTTTGCATTATCCGACCAGATACGGGATAGATTAGCAAAAGTAAAGATTGTAGTAAAAGATGGGAAGGAAGGGGCAAGCTGGTCATACGAATAGTTTATAAATAGGTATTTAAATGAAATATTATTTTAGGGCAATGAAATATGCCACTTTGTTTTTTATTTTGATTTGTCTTTACACAGCATGCAAAAAGGCAAATGATAGTAAACCAATGATTGAGCCTCCACAGGATACCTATGCGTTTGATTCTGCAACGGCTAAAAAATGGGGAGCAGATGAATATGGGATGAAACCATATGTATTGGTATTTTTAAAAAGAGGTCCCAATAGATCGTCAGACTCTACCACCCGTGCAAATCTGCAAGCTGCCCATATGGCCAATATTAATAGGTTGGCTGAAGAAGGAAAGCTGGTATTGGCAGGCCCAATGAATTCCGATGAAGATATTCGGGGTATTTACATATTTGATGTGGCTACAATAGAGGAAGCCAAAGCACTTACTGAAACCGATCCGGCCATCCAAGCCGGTTCACTCATCATGGAAATGCATCCCTGGTATGGCTCAGCTTCATTAAAAGAAATACCATCATTGCATAAAAAAGGAGCTAAAATCAATTTTTAGTATCTCTCCACCGAATTTTACTTTTTGCAGGCGGATTCACCCATTTTGAGGGATGGGGCAAATCTAAATTACCTTTAGCTTTGCTAGCTCTAAATCATTAAAAATTCCATTTATGTTTATGTCAACTATTTCAAGAAAATTCGCAATGGCTTTCCTTATGAGCCTTAGTTTTTTATTTGCTACTGCACAGGCAATCAGAATACCTCAAAATAATAATTACCCGAGTTCAGCCGGCAGATCGGTAGGGGTTACTGAAATAGAAGTAAAATGGAATTCACCCGGAGTAAAAGGACGAGAAGGAAAGATTTGGGGTACCAATATAGCCTGGTATGGTTTTACTGTATTGGGATTTGGATCCAATATGCCTTCGCCCTGGAGAGCAGGGGCCGATGAGTGTACTACGATTTCTTTTTCCACCGATGTAACTATTAATGGAAAAAAACTGGCGGCAGGTAAATACGCTTTATTTATGGACTTGCAGGAAGACAGCACCACGTTGATTTTTAATAAAAATATAAATGAGTGGGGATCCTATTTCTATGATGAAAAACTGGATGTCTTGCGGGTGAGTACGAAACAAATCAAAAACATGCCTGTTTCGCAGGAGCGATTAAATTTTGCATTTTACGATCAAAAAGAAAGCTCCGTATCACTGGGGCTGGATTGGGAATATTGGAGGATACCCATGATGATCGAAGTAGATCTGAAATCAACCATCCTGGCTCATGTAAAGTCGCAAATGTCCGGAGAACTGGGTTTTGACCCTCCAAGCTTGCAAGCTGCGGCTAACTGGTGTGAACAAAATAATGTAAACCTCGATGAAGCATTAAACTGGATTAATTCAGCTACCAGCCCCAATCTCGGTGGTTTAACTAATTTTAATACCTTATCGACGAAGTCAAAAATCCTGGCTAAACTAGCTAGAGCCGATGAGGCAAAAAAAATAATGGATCAGGCCATGGAAGTAGCCACCGCTGTGGAACTTCATCAATATGGTAGAAGATTATTAAACGAGAAAAAAGTGGATGAAGCTTTGATGATTTTTGATAAAAACTATAAAAAGAATAATGGGGCCTGGCCAACTGCTGTGGGTATGATGCGCGGCTTGTCTGCCAAAGGTGATTATAAAAAAGCATTGGAGTATGCTAAGACTGCTTTAACTCAGGCTACTGATGATATAAATAAAAAATCAATAGAAGCTGCGATAAAATCGTTGGAAGCAGGGAAAGCGTTGTAGGGGGAAAGTTGTTTAATTACAAGTGAGTCACAGATCAAATTGAGAACAATTTTTTGATATTGGCTTACCACATCACCGCCAACCCTACATTCCCGCTAAACCTGTTTACTTTATCCGGAGTGACTAATACCGGTATATGATCAATACTGCCATACAAGCGGACTACAGAAATATTCAAAGCACCAAACAAACCTATATTTAAATTTTCATACCGGTCAAACGATACCTGGCTACCTAAATTTATAATTTTGGATGGACTAAACACAGCTGCCGTTGCTACCTTCCAATACGGATCAAAATAATTAAATCTATACAGCACACTGGCTCCGATTGAAAATTGATTATTCAAATCATACAAAATGTCAGCTATAAATTTACTGCGCAACGTAGTCTTATAATTTTCGGCTGATTTCTTCACCGTGCCGAGGTTTTTAAGTGTGTCTGTAATTTGATTAAATATATTTTTATCAGCGGTAAGCAAATCGTTTATTTGTATTCCGGCATACGTTGTTACACCTGACCTTGAATATTTATCTCCATTCCATTTGATAAATCCAATATCCCTTAATTGAGCTCCCATTTTAAGATGGCTTGTGGAATGGAATACCCCAAAGGAAAATGCTGCTCCCGGATGTTTGCCAAAATCAACCTGACTACGGCTGATGACTGTACTGTCAAAAGATAATGAATTGATCAGGTTAGCGGATTGGATAGTCCAGTTTTCAGTTGCTTTTATAGTAAACGGATCACGTATATCCAAATCAAACTGTTTTATATCCGATACCGTATTGAAAAAGCCACTGATGTATTTTACTCCGGCACCAATGCTAAAATGTTCATTAATAAAGATACCCGTTTCAAAGCCTATAGTCTGGTATAGCGTGGTATTAAATACCGGGGTAAGAGACAGAGGTTCGTTTTTGGCGACAGGTTCTTTTTCCAACAGACCGTAATTGCCAAAGGTAAATAGTCCCACTAAATCTTTGTTGTATTTAAAATTACTTTCCCCTTCAAAACTGTGTGAGATGCCCCATTGAAAATTCTTATATTTTTTTCCAAAGAAAAAACTGCGACCCGACCAGGCTACACTGGCGATATAATTTTTTCTTTGTAACCGGGACCAAAAATTTTCTAATGAAATGGTTCTATCTGTAATCCAATTTTGAAAACCGCCGGATTCATTAAACAGGGTACCGGAAATATCAGGCAGGCCAATGACTGTTTTTTCAGGATAAGGTACTGCGCTATTCCGGCCGTTAAATACCTGATTGGATTGCATCCAATTAAGTCCTGTTTCCTGAGCATTCAGAATCGGGGATACACAAACAAAGAAAATATATAGAATACGATATCTCAAACCAATTATTTTAATTTACCTACAAATGCCATTTTTATATTCATATTATCTTTATCAGAAATCTGTACTATATTTTTATTGGCCGGAGTGTTAAACCAGGCCGTTATTTTAAATTTTTTTGTCTTAGACCACGACACAATCTTATCTGCAGGCACAGGTATAGTCAATCGATGAATGGCGGCATTTACGGATATCCCCGCATCATTTGTGCCGGCCGCAGCAAACACCAATTGAGGTACAGCAAATACGGAGTCTATGAGCTGGTTGGTACTATTAAAAAGATAAAACTGAGCATTAGCAGACATTGGAATGGTATTGGAAGATTCTATCAATAACGAACCTTCACGCAGGTCAGCAAGCGCACTGGCATCTACCTCAAATGTTTTGTCGGCTGGATATTGATTTACTTTTACTTTCAATGGAAATTCTACACTTACTTTTACTTCAACCCTTGCATTGTCATTTATAAAATAAGTAGAATCCTGCACCTGGTTGGGATTAGATAATGCATCTATGTCGTAGATCACCCGCTGCGCCTGGGCATTTAACACCTCACGTACATTCGAATTGTTTTTATCAAAAACAAATGTCGTAGTCTTCGACTGGCCGGACTCAGCTAAAACAGGATAATTAAAAAGCATGCCCTCATCGAATAATTTACTTTTAAATGAGATCAAACCGGACTTGGTCTGAATGGTGAAATCATTGATCAATGCTTTAGATGGAAAACCGAATGAATTCGTTACAGTCATGATCACTTTCGGGTCGTCTACAATCAAAGCCCCGGGTATAAATGAATCGTATAAATCTATGATAATGCTGTCTTTTTTAAGATCATATACATTTTGTCCTATATATCCTTGCAGATATTTAAAATCCAACTGATCAAACTGAAAAAACAGGGTATTTATCTTAAATCTGTTTTGATTGGCATTGATGCCTGCATACCGGAGGTCAATTTGGTTATTCTCGGGAATCATTTCTATATCATCCAGAGAGAATTTATCCGTGCTTCCAAAAGTAGGACTAGTCCCCCGGTAAGGTACCTCAATGATATGATTCAGGATTTGGTTACCTCTTTTCATTTGCGGTACAAACAGTTGCAGTTTTATATCTTCAACTCTGCTATGACTATAGGAAAACCAATAATTTCCATTGGATAGGGTGGCTTTTTTAATAATCACATTTCCTACCACTGGGAGTGTAACCCGGGTCGAAGTATCGGTCATGGGTATTGGAATACCACCACTTTGTACCGGTAGAAAAATTTCCTTTTTTGTTTTAGCCAGTGTACTACCCAGGTATCTCAATAGTATTGACCCATCGGCCTGTACCAGTATTTCGGCATCGGAGGCAGTTTGCCTTACGAGATTAGTAGCGTTGATATTACCTGATAATAATGGCATGGACCATTCTGCATTGGTGTCGGCTACTTTATAGTCTGTGACATTGCATGCAATTAAAAAGAATAATAGTACTAAGGGTATAGCATGTCTGATATTCATATTTAGATATCTATTTCCTGGCCCAGGGAAGGTATGGTCACATTATTAAATCCTTTCTCATTTAAAAAATCTTTCCAGGCCGGCATCACCCGCTCATCTCCATGTACCAAAAATAATTTCTGTACTGTGGAAGTCTGGTTCTTTAAATAATTATACATCTCATTTTGATCCCCATGCCCTGAGAAGCTGTCCATAATCTGTACACTGGCCCTTACTTGTTTTAGTTCGCCAAAGAACTTTATAGCTTCTACACCATTGCGCAGCATCCCGCCCGGTGTATTTGGAGAGCAATATCCGACTATGAGTATCGTATTTCTTGGATCTTCAATATTATTGGCAAGGTGATGTCTTACACGACCCGCATTGGCCATTCCTGAGCTGCTGATGATGATACAAGGATTGTCTTTTATATTTAAGCCTTTCGATTCTTCTACGGTTTTTACATAGGTGAGACCATTAAATCCAAATGGATTTTTATCAAATAACATGTATTCGTGTAATTCAGCATCAAAACATTCAGGATGCGACTGAAATACATTAGTAGCATTTACTGCAAGGGGACTATCAACATATACTTTTATAGGCGGCAACTCATGTTTATTGGCTGCCTGATCGAGCATATATACAATCTCCTGTGTACGGCCTACACTAAATGCCGGTATGATCAATTTTCCTTTTTTCTGCAGACAAGTCTCCCGGATTATAGATAAGAATTTTTCATCTGCATTGGGAGCAGTTTCGTGTAGTCTGTCACCATAGGTTGATTCAGTGATCAGGTAATCTACGGGTAGCATGGGCTCAGGGTCTTTGAGTATTGGGCGGTCTGCACGACCAATATCGGCTGTAAAGCCCAGCATACTTACTTTCTTACCTTCTTTAATGCGCATCGTGATACTCGCACTGCCGAGTATATGACCTGAGTCCCGAAAGAGTATCTCTACATTATCGTGTATGCGAAACCACCGATTGTAATTAAAACTGATAAAATTGCGCATGATGCGACCGGCATCTTTGATGGTATACAGGGGTTGTATGGGAGCCACCTTGGCACCGTATTTTGCATTCTTTTTATTTTCATATTCTGCATCATTCTCCTGTATCTTGGCACTATCCATCAACATAATGGCTGCAAGGTCACGGGTAGCATGGGTAGAGTATATATTGCCTTCAAAGCCGTCACGGCCCAACTTGGGTAACCTTCCACAATGGTCAATATGGGCATGAGATAATACTACCGCATCGACCTGTTCAGGCTTAAAAAACCATTGTTTATTCAGTTCCTCATTATTTTCGCCCTGAAACATACCACAGTCAAGCAAAATCTTGAAACCATCATCCAGGATGACCATATGCGATGACCCGGTTACTTCTTTCGCAGCTCCACAAAATCGTATCTTCATATATTGTTATTACTTTAGGGGATAAATATAGGGATATGGCATCAAAATTAGCGTTATTAATGATGGTTGGCCTGATCTTAACTTCATGTAAAGATGAAGATCAAAAAACCGAAGGCCTTATTAAGGGATACTCAGCGACAAATTCGAATTCTTCACCGGGGTATGCTTTAAAAATTATTTCATGGGATTCTACAGTACTGGAGGAATACAAAGGAGTGGAAGATGTAAACTCAGGCAAAAAAATGAGTTCCCAATCCTTGTTTAATATAGGCTCCATTTCCAAAACATTTGTCGCCTATGCAATATTAAATCTGGCCTCTGACCAAAAACTTTCTTTGAGCGATTCCATTATCAAATTTTTTCCGGATTTTAAGAACAAGGAGATAGGTAAAAAAGTTAGGATTTATCATTTACTTACACATAGTTCCGGCTTACCGGATAACAGGCATCCCTATCAGGACAGCGTATATTACCTTACTGCCGATGATGCTCAAAATTGGGCTCCAATTTTAACTAACGATTCCCTGGAGTTTGAACCAGGCAGCCGATATAACTATTCCAATCCGGCATTTAATGCATTAGCTTTGATCATCCAGCAAGTGACAGGATTAAAATGGCAGGATTATATAAAAATTAAAATCTTTTCCATCTCAGGTATGAAATTGAGTACCATCACTGACGGGTCTCATCCCAGTACAGGGGTGAGTCACGCTTATCTTCCTGTCGGAGATACATGGACTGAACGTGACTATGGCGAAGAACCCACTTTTAATGCAGCTGGTAATGGTGGCGTATGGAGCAATGTAGATGAATTGTATCTATATGAAAAAGCAATTCGCTCTAATTTGTTTGTAGAAGCAGAAGTCAATCATTTATCCCGAAACATATATCCATTGACCAATTGGACGGATTCTATTCCATCACACATGGGACTGAGTTGGTTTATTTCAGAATATAATGGACATACCGTGTATTCTCATACCGGATCGCAGGGAGGTTTTACATCGGACTTTGTGAGTATTCCGGAGGAAGGATTTTTTTATTGCATATTATCCAATGTGCCGCTTGAAATAATGGATACCAGGAGGAATGTTTTAAACTATGCATTAGATCAAGGATGGATTAGGAAGAAATAAGCTCCCAGAAATGCCTATTTGTATGAAAATTTTATTAATCCAGTGCTTTATACCACATGATTCAAAATATCCGCCTTTATAGCATCATATATCGGATCTTCATTTTTCGCCTAAATCTTTTTTCCTCTTTTCCATTCAATATACTCAATGTAGTAGCTAATGCATCGGCATGAGTTGCATTCTCAGCGATCACGGTTGTAAGTAATGGCCCTTTTACACCATAGCCGGTTTTAGGATTAATAATATGGGCATATCGGTTTCCACGATCATCTTCTATGTATTTATATTGATCGCCGGAGGTAGCTATGCCTTTATTTTTTACATATACCATAGAATCTTTCCAGTGATTTTCATTTTTTACTTTAACAGCTATCTTCCATCCCATGGAATCAGTTGATTCACCTGCATATATGTCTCCACCACCATCTACCAATGCATTTTTTAATCCATTATTTATTAAAACCGAATAGGCTTGGTCGACGGCATATCCTTTGGCAATAGCTCCGAAATCAAGAAAAAGGCCCTCCGGCATGGAGAGGATACTTCCATTGAGTTTCACCTTTTTATAACCGATCTTTTTAAGAGCATCATTTATTTTTTCTTTACCGGGAAACTCATTCATTTTTATTGACCGTCTCCACAATCTGGATAATGCGCCTATACTTACATCAAAAGCCCCATAGCTGGCTTTACTGTATTTTAATGATAAACGCAATACATAGGCAAACTCATCACTTATTTTTATTGATTTCCCCTTTTGAGCATGTATACTGGCTAATTCGCTGGTTTGAATATAATCGCTGAAAAGTTGGTTTATTTCATCTATTCTGATCCAGGCTTTATTTATTATTATTGCGGCATTAGCAGAGTCAGAAGCATACACTTTGATATTAAACTCAGTACCCATTTTAATCTGAGAATAACTGAATAATCGTTCCTGGCTGAAAGAGTTAAAAAATGAAATGGTAATGAATAGGAATGAAAAAAAATGCTGCATGAATTCAGATTCAAAGATATTTGAATGCCTGGGTATAAACCGGATAAATAATAATAAATCTCCAAAAAAGTGTAAAATTGTAAAATGAATTGGCAGAATTATATAGTTTCTAACCCAGATATTTTGTTGGGAAAGCCAACCATCAGGGGCTCCAGAATTTCAGTTGAACTAATTCTTGAGCTTTATTCAACGGGTTGGACAGAACAACAAATATTGGAGGCATATCCAACACTTACGAGCGAATCACTTAGGTCTGTTTTCTTTTATTTAAAAGAATGCATTAATCAAGAATTGTATTTTCCTTTGTCTGCATAGGTATGTATTTAGCAAATGAGAATTTTCCAGCTCCAAGTATAAATTTTCTTAGGTCAAAGGGATTAAAAATCAAAAGTATCCGGGAAGAAAGCCCAGGTATTTCAGACAGTGAAGTGATATTGATTGCCCAAACACAAAATTTAATAATACTTACCTTTGATAGTGATTATGGTGAAATTATATTTAGATACTCCTCTCTGTCGCCGCCCACTGTAATTTATTTTAGGAATAAAGGATCAGACCCATTTTTTGCTGGAAATGCCTTGTTTAGTTTATTACAGAATCCTAATTTTCAAGTAAGTAATTCTTTTATAGTAGTTGAAAAAAACAGTATTCGGCAGAGGTTTTATTCAAACACAAATTGAAAGCATAAAAACGTTTCATCCTGCATCCACTTAAAAATCCAATAAAAAAGTAACATCTTTACCCAATGCATATTGACCTTATTTCAGACACTGTCACCCGGCCCTCTCCAGGTATGCTCAAAGCGATGATGAGTGCCTCCGTGGGAGACGATGTATTTCACGAAGACCCTACTGTAAATGAACTGGAGGCAAAAGTGGCAGCCCTGTTTGGCCACGAAAAAGCCTTGTTTTGTCCATCCGGCACCATGACCAATCAAATAGCAGTAAAAATACATACCCAGGACCTGGATGAAGTGATCATGGATGCTACCTCGCATATCTATTTATTTGAACTGGGCGGTTATGCATTTAATTCCCGTGTAGCAATTCACCTGGTCAATAGTGAAGATGGCAGGCTTAAAGCAGATGATGTATCCAAAGCTATAAAACCTAAAGTGGATTGGATGCCCAACAGTAAATTAGTAATAATTGAAAATAGCATCAATAGGGCAGGAGGTAACTACTATACTTTAGAAGATATTAAACCCATACAGGCTATATGTAAAGAAAAAGGGCTCAAGCTGCATCTCGATGGAGCCAGATTATTTAATGTATTGGTAGAAACAGGAGAAAGTACCCTTCAATACGGTAAATTATTTGATACCATTTCTATATGTTTATCCAAGGGATTGGGAGCACCGGTTGGTTCATGCCTTATTGGTTCGGCGGAGTTGATAGCAAAAGCAAGAAAAATCAGAAAAGTGATGGGCGGAGGCATGAGACAGGCTGGCTTCCTGGCTTCTGCAGGCATTTATGCTCTTGACCATAATATATCCAGATTAAAAGAAGATAATGATCGTGCAAAACAAATCGGCCATTGCCTGTCTCAGCTCTCGTATATCAAAGAAGTAAAACCGGTCAAAACCAATATTGTAATCTTTTCAGTAAAGCCTCCCATGACATCTGATGAGCTGATAAAGGTCCTCGCAAAGAATCAAATACGGGCAGTTACCATTGGCCCCGGAGCCATTCGCTTTGTAACTCATCTTGATTTTAACGAAGCTATGTGTGATGAGGTAATCCGCGTGTTGAAAGAATTAGAATAAAATAGCCTTATTTTTGCCGCATTAATCTAAATTACATGAAACTCTCTTACTTTATTCTATTTACCCTTTTTGTTTATTCTGTTTCAAGCCAAACCACCTTAAATCTGTTTATACCCAATCTCGGGGAAAACAAAATAGATAAGCTGGAAGTATTTGATTACAGCCAGACGGAAATGCGCACACCGGACATAAAAGACAGTCTGGTTGTTTCATTTTCACGCAAAACGGTTGACTGTTATATCGTGCGTGTATACAGTGGTGGAAAATCTTTTCATAAACAAGTATGGCTTGATCCGGGAGTCAATACAGTAAAAGCACATATTGCAAAAAATTACCTGATAGTCGATACCGTGATAGCATCTGTACCGGGTATGCCGGTTCACTACAAAGTAAATCAATTTAATGATGGGTATACAGCGACATTAAAGAAAGATACAGCTGCAACCAATGCGTATTTGTTAAAATCATTCAATGAGCATATAGACAATCCATTTTCAATAACCATTGGGCTGTATTATCTGTTACTCAACATCAAT
This sequence comes from Saprospiraceae bacterium, assembly GCA_044227925.1. GTDB lineage: Bacteria > Bacteroidota > Bacteroidia > Chitinophagales > Saprospiraceae > JADJLQ01. The sequence continues at coordinate 33,955 of JBGAVW010000053.1, forward strand.
TCAAAAGAAAATTTACACAAACTGCATCAACTTACATCCAATCAAAAGGATAAATTCAAATGGTATATATTGCATACTTCACTGTACGACCGGCTGGATTTTTTACTCAAACAAAATAAAATAGACTGGTCCAAATTTAAATTTATAAATATCGATAACAAACTGAAACAAATGGACATCGATAAATCCGATTTCCTTATTGTTCAATATTGGTTTACAAAAAATAGATTATCACTGCAGGACCACATGTCGTTACTGGGTTTGGTGCCGGTATTTGAATCAAAATCAGCCCGATTGATCAGCATTTCGATAGATCAGGATTATACCAATTGGAAAAACTATATACAGACCACTAAATTAACCTGGCCTCAGTATATGGAAGGCAATCAAAACCTCATTACTGATTTTCTTTTTATTGATAACTTTCCCACGTACATGATACTCGACCCAAAAGGGAATATCATCAAAACGTATTTTTCTTTAAAGCAGGTAAAAGAATATTTTGGGATAAAATAACTCCCCGGGAGGGTTTCGCCCTGGCGCCGGGATAGCGATATGATAATGTTTACATATTGTGCTGAAGAGTCTCGCAGAGGCGCAGAAACTGCAGGTCATTTGATGTTGATTTTATTTCCATTAAACTAATTGCATAATCATTTGTACTTACCCAAAGAGAGAGCCAACTAACTAACCAGTGCCTGTTGGTTGGGGAGGATTTATGGATTGCCGTTTACTCCGAACCATTTGCAACAAAATCATTCTATACTTACTTAGTGGCTCTTTGAGGGCTATATCTCAAAAAAGACCAGGAATTGCTTTAAATTTGCCTGTATGAAGTCTTGGTCCATAATATTTTTTGCATTTTTATTTTCCAATTGTAAAAATGAAGCCCCTAAATCAATTGCTGCACCTGCAGTAATCACAGCAGCTCAACAGCAGGATTTAATAGCTAAAGTAGATTATGTCGATTTTTTATTTTACAATATGGATATCAGTGTGAGCCAGAATGATAAAGCTTCTATAAATCAAAGCATTACTTTTTTATCCACTGCTCCCAAGCCAGCTACTATGAACTGCCCATCAATAGGGCGAATGTCATTGCAATCTCAGGGCAAAATTATTTTAGAGGCCGATATACATCAGCAAGGAAATAATTGTGGTTATTTCACCATTATAGAGAATAAAGCAGCAAAGGGCACTTGCCTTATGTCTGCTGATGGTATGAAATTTTTGACTACCCTGATTAACGGATATAAGAAATAATATTTAGTTACATCTTTTCCGCAGCCATCAGGATTTCCTTTACCCTTTTAGCAACAATTCTTTCTTCGCCTGGTATCATTTGCCATGTGGTAATATCCACCGTTTCATCACCCCCCATAGTTTCTATTGACGGATGACCATCACGCAAAGCTTGTCTGATGGCTGGCGCTTTTATTTTAGAAGGATTAGGTTTGATACGCAATGAAGGTACATGATTGGCTATTACAGGCACATGTTTTTCTATAGTTACACCGGGTACGGATGCTGCTGCAGCTCCGATCAGGTCTATCTGCTTTTGCCAGGTATCCCAATCTTTTTTATGGTCGCGTGCAAGATAGGTTTCTATTGCTACGAGCATGCCGAGGATTTCTTCCTTATTTACTTTCATACCCCTGCCTACTGTATTGCCATTTGGTGGCGCATTTTTTCGGGCTGCCTGTATAAAGGCTTTTTTACCCATGAGGATACCGGCAGATTGAGGTCCACGTATTCCTTTGCCACCTGAAAAAGTAACCATATCGAATCCAAGTTTATTATGCCTGAAAAGCATTTCTACAGGAGGCACATCAGCCGCACAATCAATAAATGTTGGAATATTGTGTTTTTTTGCAATGGCCACCCACTCATCATCTTTGATCTTTCCTACGAAATTATTGAAATTGAGAAACCACATCAACGCTGTTTTTTCATTAATCGCTTTTTCCAGTTCCTCTTTAGTTTCTATTTCAATGATTTTGGCACCACAGTTACGAATAGCATGATCGTATCCTACCCGATGTGTTTTTTGTATGATTACTTCATTTTTTATTCCGGTGAGGTCATTGGGTATACGATCTATTTTGTCAGGATCTCCACCCGTCATAGCTGCGGCGGTACCCAGTGTGATGGCAGATGCGGCCCCCGAGGTGACCATGGCCCATTCACATTGTAATAGCTCAGCAAGCCGGTCCCCTACTTTATCCTGCAGATCCTCCAGCTTTACAAATTGCAGCGCAGCATAGTTTATTGCTTTGATTACCTCAGGATGGGGTAGTGAGGCAGTGAGTGCAGTGTATGTACCCGCAGCATTGATAAAAGTCCGGAGTCCAAGTTCCTTGAAATAGTCTCTTTCATAGTCCGTTTTTTTCAGTACCCTGAAATTAGCGTGCTCGGTAAGCGGGGAAATAAAGGGCAGGGTTATAGCGCTTTTTAATAAATCTCTTCTTTTAGTCATGATATAAATAATATAGAAAATGTAAATGGGTTGATTAATCGGTATAAGCTATGCAATCTATTTCGACCAGGGAGTTGCCTGGTATACCACCAGCTGCAGCTATTGTAGTACGTACAGGTGGCAGATCTCCAAACCGGCCTTTAAACACTTCATTCATTGCAGTATAATCTTTCAGGTCATTGAGATATACATTGGCTTTGAGTACTTTATTCATAGAAGATCCTGCTTTGATCAGTTCTTTTTCCAGTTCCTTTAGTACATGGTCGGTATGGGCCTTGATATCACCATCAAAATGAGCTCCTTTGCCCGCAATAAAAACCAATTTGCCAAAGGTGCGATTACCTGAGAATAACGGGACATTTTGTTCCATAGTTATGGAATTATCCTTTTCCATTGGAGTATTGGCGGAGGCCTTAGTTATTTGTATTCCTATTAAACCTGCCAAGGTCGCAGTCATTTTCTTAAATAATGATCGTCTATTTGTTTTCATTGATATTGCTTTTTAATGGCTATAAATATAATATAATTTCGTCATGATGTTGAGTGGTCATTACTGTCCTGTAAATTTAATTTGCCATTTGGACATGGGTTTGATAGAATAAGCTGGTTTTGCCGGAGGAATAGTATTTTATTGAAAGCAATGGATTGATTTAATACTACGTGATCTAAAAGTACCCTTAAGGCATGAACACCATTTTATTTTCGGATAAGAAATGGAGTCTATGAATAAATCAGGGAAAGATGAATTCCGGTCAAAGATAAAATAGTAGATCTATTGGCCGGAACCAATATGATATTGATGACCATAGACCATGTAGGCGTGTACTCAGGGGTTCGGGCCGTCGGGACTGACCCGGTAATTTTTTACCCGATAGATTACACATTTTTGTGCTACCGGTTTTGTTTTTTTTGCAGAGTAGAGCTTTTAGTATGCGGGACTAATTTAAATGATCCAACATAACTTATCCGATTTTAGGTAGGCACCTTTCTGATATAGATTTTCAAATTACAATTTTTCTTAATATGTTTGCCCTTTAGAAAACTACATTTCAGTACATGGCAAAAAAGAAAAACCCTCCTATGGTGCCGGTCCCACGAGGCACAGAAGGCATCAAGATCACCTCAGTAAGCAGTATGTATGAGTCCTATTTCCTGGATTATGCATCCTATGTCATCCTGGAACGGGCAGTCCCGGCTATAGAAGATGGCCTAAAACCTGTACAGCGGAGAATTTTGCATTCACTCTATGAAATCGATGACGGCCGTTACAATAAAGTAGCCAACGTAATCGGTCACACGATGCAATATCATCCCCATGGAGATGCCGCAATACGGGATGCCATGGTCAACCTGGGACAGATGGAACTCCTGATCGATACGCAGGGCAACTGGGGTGATAATCGTACCGGTGCTTCATCCGCAGCTCCCAGGTATATTGAGGCCAGACTGACCAAATTTGCGCACGAAGTATTATTCAATCCAAAGACGACCGAATGGTTGCTTTCCTATGACGGTCGTCGCAAAGAGCCAGTGACCTTACCGGCCAAATTCCCAATATTATTAGCCCAGGGCGTAGAAGGAATCGCTGTAGGTTTGAGCACTAAAATATTGCCACATAATTTTAATGAAATACTCGATGCCGCCATCAAATACCTGGAGGGTAAAAGATTTAAATTGTATCCCGATTTTCAGACGGCAGGCAGCATAGATGTAAGCGAATACAATGATGGCGAGCGAGGAGGTAAAGTCAAAGTAAGAGCTAAAATAGAAGCGGTAGATAAAAAAAATCTGATCATTACCGAGATCCCCTTTGGCACCACCACTACTTCCTTGATTGAAAGCATACTCAAAGCCAATGAAAAGGGTAAAATCAAAATAAAACGGGTGACGGACAATACTGCCGCCAATATCGAGATAGCCATCGAGTTGCAACCCGGAGTATCGCCTGATGTAACCATTGATGCATTATATGCATTTACCGATTGCCAACTATCTATCTCTCCCAATGCCTGTGTGATCATTGATAAAAAGCCACAGTTCCTTACGGTATCGGATATTTTAAAGGCTTCAGTAGAGCATACCAAGTCATTATTAAAGCGCGAACTCGAAATCAAACGCGATGAATTAAACGAATTATGGCATTTTGCTAACCTTGAAAGAATATTTATAGAAAACCGGGTATACCACGAAATAGAAGAATGTGAAAGCTGGGAAGAAGTAGTGGAAACGATATACTCCGAATTAAAAAAATACGTTGTTACACCCTCTGATAAAGCCCTGGCAAAAGATAAAAGATTAAAACTT
>JBGAVW010000054.1:0-38224 GCA_044227925.1 Saprospiraceae bacterium
GAATTACAGGTTCAATCCAGGTCGAAGGATCAGACTTGTTACATGGAAGGTCATTCCATAGAATATCTAAAGCAGAATCCGCCAGTTCCTTCGAAAAAGCATGATCAAGGCGAATAAAACCACTATGAATAAAATGTTCTATTTCCTTTTTACTTAGTATATCTGACATACCCAAAAGCATTATCGAACAATACGAATAAAGGTATGCAAATATCCTCTATAGGGTGTTCATCTCAAACAGCAACTGACTCCATGTCGAAACACCAATGTCGGGAACGTGAAGCTGTCCTTTTCAATACGGTAGCTACAGCCATGCTGATGATTCTAAACAAATTTGTGCTAAATTTGAGAATTCAAGCTTCATTACCAGGTTATTCAGAAAAGCCAGCACGCTTTTACATAATACTACTTCGAGCATTCCGGAAAACCGTCAAAAAACAACAAATGACAGGAATTGAAAAATGACTTATACCGAGACTACCCCTTCTGACAAACTTAAAGAAATCATTCATTCCTATTGGAAATTTGAAATTTCAACAGACTTTAATAAGGGCAATCCTTTCTTTTTTGAGGTGATGCCTGAAAATACATTATCCATAGTTTTTATAAACGCACCTCATTTTAAAGGTGTGACTTGCCTCGGTGTTCAGGCTAGAAGAATGAAACGGGAAATATTTCCGGGTTCTGTATTTGTAGGTATTCGTTTCAACCCATGGGTATCTATTGAAGGTCTATTTGATAACAAAATATCTACCGCTAACCAGGTTATAAAATTCCCAACTTGCCTTCATGAAACATTTTCTGAAATAAACCCCTGTAACCTATCGCCGGACTTTTCCGACTATCATTTGCTCGAAAAAGGACTATCCAATCTTACCAATCAATTCAAAATAACTTCTGACCCAATGGTAAAATACCTCTGTTTGAAATTGGAGAGCGGAACTAAAATCAAAGAATGGATTAAGGAGGTACCCTTATCCCTGAGGCCGGTGCAAAAGCATTTCAAAAAAATTACTGGAACGACCATGGCTGAATTCAGAAACATTAACAGGCTTAGAAACACCGTTACACAAATATACATGCAACAAGAAAAAATCACCAATGCTGCATTTCAAAACGGTTATACAGACCATTCCCATTTTATGAATTCGTTTAAAAAATTGATGGAAGGCACACCATTAAAAAACTTTCTTACACAAACGGAAACCATCAGGCACCAACTTTAAAATCGAACGCTTTTTTACACAGACAGGCATGGGAACCATTGTAATTTTGCTACTATAATAACAATGCAAAAATCAGTACAATGAAAAAACTTCTCATACTATTTGCTTTTTCGATTTGGTGTACCGCATCTGCTTTTACTCAAAATGAAGACAACCCGCTATCATTTATGATTGGAACATGGAAGGGCAGCGGATATATGATGACGCGTGAAGGAAAACAGTTTACAAACATTACTGAAAGTGTAGTGTGTAAATCAGGCTGTGCCGTTTTATCCGTAGAAGGCAAAGGAACCAAACAGGATTCTCTTACTAAAAAAGAAATAATCGTTCACGATGCCTTCGGTGTGATATCGAAAGACCTAAAAAGCAATAAGTGGGTAATGAGAGCATACAGAAAAGGAGAGGTGATAGATGCCGAAATTGTTACGGTTAGCGAAAAAATAATTCGATGGGAGTTACCTATACCTAACAATGGCGGTACCATGCGGTTTACTACCGACTATACAACTGCAGATAAATGGATAGGCACCGGAGAATTCAGCAGAGACGGTAAAAGCTGGATGGTAATCATGCAAACGGAATTAAACAAAGTAATTGACTAAACTCGATTATCCTTATAAAATGTTGGGTTGATAAAATGGAAGACTAATTAGAAACAAAACACAATAAACCGAATCCTTTAGAGGAGGATACTAAAGTGGCTTCTGATCAATAAACTTTATCCAAATTTAGAAAAAGAAGGTACTGATTTGCCCTCATTTCACTACTCAATTACATGGTTATATTCGTAAGAATTATATAAGCTGAGGGCCCTCTTTTCGTCGGTCTGTAGCGTCCAACTTTTTCACAAGTATTTTGAATGGCACAGCCTTACGGTTTTACACGTAAAATCGAAACCACTTTTATATCTACATCGGGCCAGGTTATACTTATACCATCCGGACCTTTATGTAAATCCGATACATGATCATGCAGTGTGCTTAGTGCATCCATGGCATCAAAATCCTGTAAATGCAAACTGCAACTAAGCTCTATGGTATTATTTATGATCGTGTATTTGGCAGGGACGATTTTTTTTACTCCATTAAAAATCAATTCAATGCTTACATTTCCTTCCGTTTCCGATCCATTCTTTGATATTACTATTCCGGAGATTTTCTTTGATTTAAGTTTATCAAAAAAGAAATTTTGTATGTTTTGATTTCTAACCGTATTAGTTTCTTCATCATTAAAATTCAAATCTGATTCAAAAGCAAAATCAGAGAAAATCGCATGAATGTCCTTTTGCTCTTTAAATGATTTAATAACCGGATTGAAAACGATCTCAGATAGAATACCACTGACTCCCAGTTTGGAAGAATATTTATATGCAGTCCACATAAGTTTAGTGTTTTGCGGATCAAAAATGTATGGTCCGCTATTAAATTCTTCTTGAGCATCATGAATACATGAATGAAAAAGCAGGAGACAGAGATAAATTATACTAGAAGCGATAATTATTTTTTTCATCTAAAGTATTGATAATTAAAGCTTCAAACGGGAGTGTTATAAGATAAGTATGCTAAAAAATTTATTTAACAGAATACGAATAACAGAAATTGTTATCCCTAAAAATTTTATCTATTAACGAAAAGAGAATTAGTGATCATTCATCTGCCTGAAAGTCAAATTTATCCTTCCATGCTGTATCTTTTTTGATTTTGGTATGGAATGCAACCAATGAGCCTGCGTACTGCCTTTCATTACCAGCAAACTGCCATTTTCAAGAAAAACAGCAATTTTTTCTTTCGTGTTTCTATGTTTAAATAAGAATCTTCTTTCCGCACCAAAGCTGAGCGATGCAATACATCCTTCTTTTTTCAACTCTTTTTCATCGTCGCTATGCCAGGCCATACCTTCATTGCCATCATGATATAAATTAAGTAGGCAGGAATTATAAGTTTCTTTGGTGAATTTTTCTACGATGGTTTTAAGCTTGAATAAAAAATCGGTCCAGCGTATTGATTTCCTGGTGGTATTAGAGTAATGGTAATCCAAACTAGTATCCGCATACCAGGCCACTTTTCTTTTAGTGATGATATGCTTGCCGAAGATAATAGCTTCGTCGTGTTTCCATTGGATGGTGGAAATTAGAGTATCAAAAATTTCAACCGATTCATCGACTGTGAAAATGGTACCATAATAATTAACTATTCCATCGGTTGGCAGCAAATTGACTTCATTTGACAAGCAGGTATTGACTAAATTTGTTTCCATTCATTATATTTTGACTTTAAACAATGTCCACAAGGCCGGTATCCGCAAGCAATAGCTTCTTTTTCGGAGCTAAAGAATACCCGATTTTCGCGGTTCATACGTTTACCGGAATTGCAGTTTAGTGTACCGTAAATTTTTAACCGCCGGTTTCCGCCCAACCGTACTTCCTTTTGTTTTATTTTCTTAATTAAACTGACGGGCTCAATTTCTGAATGGTTTATCATAGTATGAATCATATGGTTTTTTATTTAAACTCCGACATATGTTTTGGTTGCTTCCCAGCCTATGATCGCTGCTTTCCGGTTGCTGCCCCACATGTATCCACCGATTTCGCCTGTAGATTGGATCACCCGATGACAAGGTATTAAATAAGCGACAGGATTTGATCCAATTGCTGTACCTACTGCCCTGGATGCATTTGGTTTTTCAATAGTTTGAGCAATAGTTCCATAGGTACTGAGTTGGCCTGTGGGAATTGTTAACAACGCCTGCCATACTTTGAGTTGAAAATCACTGCCTTTAAGATGTAATTTTATCTGCGGCAGTTTACTCCTATCATGCTGGAATATAAATAAGGCATTTTGCTGTATACTGTCCAGTCTGTGCTCAAACCGGGCATTGGGAAAATGCTCTTTGAGCAAGGCTAGTGCCTGATCATCGGTTTCCTGGTAAAAAGCCAGATGGCAGATCCCTTTGTTGGTCGATGCAATGATCATGTTTCCAAAAGGACTTTCTGCAAAACTATAATGGATAGATAAGTTTTTACCGCCCTGTTTGTATTCAGCGGGGGTCATGCCTTCTATCTTGATAAACAGATCGTGGAGGCGGCCCGTACCGGATAGTCCGGATTCAAATGCAGTTGCCGATAATGTACTTTGTCGTTCTTTCAGCATTTTCTTTGCATGTTCTATACTGATGTATTGAAGAAATTTCTTAGGACTGGTACCGGCCCATTCGGTAAACAATCGCTGGAAATGAAATGGGCTCAGATGTATTTTTTTTGCTACTTCATCGAGATCGGGTTGTGATTTAAAATTAGACCTGATGTAGTCTATGGCTTCTGCTACTCTACGGTAATTAATGTCGGTCTGATTCATATGATGTACTTTGTGCACACAAAGATGATGGAAGTATTGTGTAGAACATACCCGAATCTTGCGGTAATTAAAAATATTACGTTATCAACCAATATCTGTTACTTTTCTGTGGCCTATTTTCTGAACTATATAATTCGATCCGTCTCAAAACAAAAGCGTTTGACAAAACAAAAAATACAGTACTTTTGATTCTATACAAACAGAATATAATTTTCACTTTATGCTTTTTAAGATGGTTGGTAATAAAATGAACCCTATTTTGCTCATAGTGGTTCTTTCTTTCAGTTGCGCGTTCAGCAGTTTTTCCCAAAATGATCTGAAATTTGAAATAAACAAAGTCCTGCCATTCATTTCCATCCAGGAAAATAAATTGGATGAAATAAACACGCTTACGGATTTGAATAAACGATATCCCACCTCCTGGATAAAAGAATACATTTCGGTGGAAATTTCAGCTTATAAAAATGGAAACAAGACCAACGCTTTTGGTATAAGCGATGTATTGAATCAAGACCAAAAGGACCTGATACGATTAGCTGACCGCAGTAGTGATATTGATGTGAGCGTAAAGTATCTACCTGAAAATTCGTTGAAAAACAACACTACGAAGCAATACGATTTTAAGGTCACGATCATGCCTGATAAAAGTGCTGCTTACAGCAAAGGCGAAGGTCAATTGTTACAATATTTTCAAAAAAACAGCATGGCCAATATCGAAGCAGGAAATTTTACAGGTTATGATTTGACTGCCATTAAATTTACCATTACCGAACAAGGGAATATTACGGGAATTCAGGTTGCTTTACCATCAAAAGATCCCAAAATTGACGAAATGCTGGTCACAGCAGTTTCAAAAATGCCTAACTGGAAACCGGCAGAATTTTCTAACGGTTTAAAAGTCAAACAAAACTTTGTTTTGACCGTTGGCAATACAGATAATTGTATGGTCAATCTTTTGAATATCCGGCCCATTGAATAAATAGCAGAAGAGGCTGTTTTGATCCATTGATTCATTGAATTTTAACTATTGCAGATAGGTAAGAATACCCTTGTGTATTTCTAATTATGACCCCAAACTCCTTTTCTTCTCCTGGCTATCCAAATCATTGATTTCATAATCAGGCCAATTTCCTGTTTATCCAAACTCAAGAGTCGATCGATTACCGGTGATGTTATTCATCAAGCCCTGGTCCCGTTGTATTCACAACTGGCATTTGACCTGTGCCAGATTTAGATCTCATTAAAATAATTTGTGGTCTGTCTGTGATTTTTCCCTACTTTCTGCGAATAATGGTATAAAAACGAGGCATTTGAAAGCAGACAAAGAAAAGTTTATCGCCCTGGTAGATCAGAATAAAAAAATCATCTATAAAGTATGCAACCTGTATTGCAAAGAGGCAACTAGCCGTGATGATCTTGCCCAGGAAATTACACTCCAGCTTTGGCGTGCTTTTCCATCTTATAATGCCAACTATAAACTAAGTACCTGGATGTACAGAATAGCATTGAATGTGGCTATTAGTTTTTACCGTCAGGAGAAAAGGAGGATCAAAAATGCAATGCCCCTGGAAAATGAAATTTTCATCCTGGCACCGGATGAGGAAGAAATCCATGAAAAGGAATCTACTATAGCCCAATTACACAATTACATAGCCCAATTAGACGACCTGAATAAATCCATCATGTTGTTACTATTGGAAGAGTACAGCTATAAAGAAATAGCTGCTATAGTAGGCATCACGGAAACCAATGTGGCAACCAAAATCAATAGAATAAAACAATCATTGAAAGAGAACTTTAAAAATCAATAAAATGGAACTAGATACATTAAAACAAATGTGGCAGACTTACGATCAAAAACTGGATCAGCACCTGCAGGTGAATAAAACTTTTTTGAAAGAGGTAAGTTTTGACAGTTTAAAGTCGAGGCTATGGGAATTCAGGCTGGAACAGGTTTGGTCATTTTTGATAGGGATGTTTTTTTTAACCGTCTTTGCCCGATATTTGGTACTTACCTTTTCAGATTGGAAATATTTTATCCCGGTACTTATACTGTTTTTACTCTCGGCTTCTGAGGTAATTACGAGCTGCTATTATTTATTTACCATTTCATCTATACGATATGACACTCCTATACTCCGGGCTCAAAAAAAATTGAATCTTCTCATTCGCTACCAAAAATGGGAGGCCAATCTGCTGTACATACTCATACCGCTTTTTTGGCCCCTGATTTTAATCGTATTTGCAAGAATGACAGGACTGGATGTATTCAACCTGATATCATTTAAAATGTGGATTTGGAATATCGCCGGAAGTGTTGGGATTGCAATTATTGTAGTATGGTTTATTAAAAAATACCCCAACAAAGGATTGGCTGAAGCAGAAGCATTTTTAAAAGAGCTCAGGAAATTTGAAGAATAGGTTTGTTTAATGCAATAGTTGCTTTATTAGGCTTCAATGTTGATTTTAGAATTGTAAATCATTGAAAATTAGGGCAATGTTGAATAAATAGTTATAACAAGCCTATTCTTTGTAATAAGTTACGTAACCGCTTACAAAATCGAATTTCACCAAATTACTAGATATAAATAAATGGTTTAATAATACTGTACCACATACACAAGATTAGTATTGGCTCGTGTTGTAAATAGATAACGGAGAATTGTATTGACTTAGTCTTTGTGAGGTAAAAAAACTATTGAAATCAACTAAGCACTTTATAGGCAGCAATAGGTTTGGCTTTGTTTTTTAATACTACATCACCCACACGCTGCAGATTAAATGAATGTTTTACTTTTTCATAGCATGCTTCAGGTATAATAATTTCATTTTCTCGGGCAATGGACTGCAATCTTTTGGCCGTATTGACCACATCACCTACCACGGTATAATCCAGTCTTTTAATTTCAGCTGACCCGATATTGCCGGAAATCACCTCACCGCTGTTTATGCCGATGGCTACTCCAGGGTGATATTTTTTAATGCCTTGAGGTACTATATTCTTTACAGCATCCAGGATACGAAGTGAAGCTTCTATCGCTTTATCCAGGTGGTATTCATCTTTAAATACCCCCATTACTTCATCCCCAATAAATTTGTCTATATATCCACCGTGCTTTATTATTTCTTTACAGATCGTATCCAGATAGGTATTGAGCAGGTTGATTACGGCATCGGGGGTTTCATTTTCCGTGATGGCAGTAAACCCTGTAATGTCTACAAACATCACGGTTGCCTGCACGATTTCATTTACCAGCAGCGACTTTTCGTATTCTTTTCTATTCATAAAATGCAATACAGACTCATCTACATACATTTTTAGAATATTATTTTCTTTAAAAGCTTTGAGGGTAGCTTTGAGCTGGGCTACATAGGTGATGGTCTTTTCGATGGTGAGCTCCAGGTCTTCAAAATTAACCGGTTTGGTAATGAAGTCAAACGCTCCTTTATTCATTGCAGTACGAATATTGGACATATCACCATAGGCTGAGATGATTACGGTCTTCAATAAAGGATGCATACTTTTCAACTCTGCCAAAAGAGTAAGACCATCCATCTCCGGCATATTGATATCACTGAGTACAATATCCAGATCCGGGTTTTGTTTTATTTTTTCCAGGGCATCTCTGCCATTAAAAGCAAATACAAATTGATAGACCTCTTCCCGTATTTGTTTTCTAAACTTCTGTTTGATAAGGGATTCGAGATCCGGCTCGTCATCAGCTACCAATATCTTGGTCGTAGTCATACCGTCAATTTAGTTAATTTTTCTTTGAGTGAAGGAAAATCAAGCGGTTTATTCAAAAAATCATCGGCCCCCAGTGAGGTAGCTCTTTGTTTGGTATCGGGATCTCCATAGGCAGTGATCATCATGACTATAGGCGGAGGGGTCGGATGCTCTCTTTTTATACGATCCAGCAGTTCCAGTCCGGACATACCGGGCATGTTGATATCACTGAGTATAAGTACGGCTTCAGATCCAAAATTTGAAAGTAATTGCAATGCTTGTTCACCGGAGGTGGCGAAAGTAAAATCGTAGTCGCCAGATTTTATTTCTTTCCTAAATCGCTGAACGAACAAGTCTTGCACATCCAATTCATCATCTACTACTAATATTTTTGTTCCCATTAACTTGCTTTTGGTGGGCTAAAAATAGGAATTAATCCGCGATCATTTAATAGAAAAATGGTTTCAATGTGAATTGAGATTCTAAAGTCCGTTTCTTATGGTAGTAAGAGATATACTACTGCTTTCCATTTTTAGTTCTTTCCTTCCATTTATTCAACCTGGTTAATGCATCATTATAAAAAGAGGTCAGAGTCAGAATAAAATCCAGGTTAAGTGCCTTGTCAGACTTGAGTAATTCAGCCTGACGGCGAATTTTTTCTATACTGTGTTTTTCGGACATTGGACCAGTGGTTATATTGGTGATCAAATAATATAAAGAATACAGCTGTAAGTGTAACCAGACTCTATAAAGTTACCTGCCGGATGAATAAAATGTCACCAACACGTTGATTGCCAGAATCCGGCATTAACGGTGTGTTTTTAGGAGTCAGAGCCAAAGCTGATGATAGTTACCAGCCCGGCACCAGGTTCAAGCCAAATGCCCCTTTAGCACCTTTTAAAAGGGGAATTGCATAATAAGGCTCCACGATGATAGCACCGAAAAGATTAATACGTGCAGCCAATCCCGTACTTACTACACCACGTTTAAAAGTGAGATCATTTGTACCGAAAGGCGATGTCTTTGTAAAACTGATCTGATCAAAACGATCATAAGCCACACCCACATCGACAAATGCAGATAACTCTGAAAACAAGTAACCTGATTTTATTACTGCTAATTTTTCAGGGCCTGTAAAAGGAAGACGCACTTCAAAATTACCCATCAGTAATTTTTGGCCACTGAGATGATCAAAAGTAAGATTGTACTGGCTGGCTATATTGTCCAACTGTGTATAATAAAAACCGTGTACGAATCCCATATTGCCTATAAGGATAGGGCTAAAATTATTTGCACTCTGTCCATACCTGGCATGATGCATACCCCGCACTGCTATCGTAACCGGTTTGAGTCGCCAGTATTTTCTATAATCGGCAGTGGTGGCAAAAAAATCATATCCGCTGAAGTATTTTTCTATTTCAAAACGGCATCGGTAACCAACCAAAGGAGAAGCCATACCGAAATACGAGTTGTCCCCTACATAAGCCAGACCGGTATTGAAAAAACCACCCCGTTGTATATAATATCCTCCAATATTGATCAGGTCTTGCTCCAGAGGTATCCGCTCGCGTCGCCCCTGATCAATATACTGGAAAGTAAATGGATCATAATACGTAGGATATCTGTCTAAGCGGAAAGACCTGTAATTACCGGATAGAGTGGTTTCAAATCGCTGAGTAGTAGACAATGGAAACTGAGCAAAAACCCCTGCCTGATCTTCGTAAATCCTGAGAATATCCAGATCTTCTCTGAGTACTTCAAAATTTTGATTACCAAACCGTAAAGTATCAAGGCTGTAATTTACACCACCCGTCTGGAAAGGAATATGCGAAAGAGTACCACCCCAGGCTACTTTTTTCTTGGAATTGATATAGGTTATTTGTCCGCCAAAATCATAGATCTCACCATTCAGGGCAAGGTTAGAAAAGATCTGATGGTTTCCAAATAGATCGGAAAACAACATTTGTACACCACCTGCAAGACCGGTACGGGTACCAAAACTTCCGGTACCTACTCCAAGCCCGGTACTTCCACCGATATAATCCAGTTTAAACTTGTTTACTACAGGCTGCTCTTTGAACCTCTCTTTATATTTAGATGGTTCCAGTGGTAATTGGCTATAACTATCTGCTTTGTCGAGATTATCAGACACAATATTGGTCTGACCCATATTGGCAAAGGGTAAAGTACCCGGTGTCTGGTTTACATCGGAAGGATCAACCTCTCTGTTGATAAACCGCTCCTGGCTTGATGTAAGTATAGTGAAGGCATTTTTTGAATAATAAGAATACACTATTTTATCCTTTTTACGGGATACGGACAGCGCAGGTGAATACTCAGTGATACCGGATATACCAGAAAGATAGTTGGTCATCTGATATATCTTGTCGTTTTTGATTTCATATCGATACATATTTCTGAAACCATCACGATCAGATAAGAAATAGATATTGCCATCATCGTCGTGCTCGGGGTTGAGGTTATTGGCCCCGTAGAAAAAATCAAGCTCGCGGGCGGTACCGGTAGCCAGGTCAAGTAACCCGATATTCATAGTGAACTTACCGTTTTTACGACCCCTGGTCATACTGATCTTATCGGTAGCAAAAGCCAGAGTCTTACCGTCAGATGAAAAATTAGGTTGTATCTCACTATAGATATCGTTAGTCAGTCTTTTGAGTTTTTTGGTACGAATCTCATATTGATACAGATCGGTTTGGCCTTGTGATAAGCCGGCGAAAACAATGCTCTTGCCATCAGGACTCCACGCGGGATTGGCAATAGCAGGTACCTCTTTAAATTTTATTTCATCTTTGGTCTTTCCATTGGTCACATCTTTGATCACGATGGCATTAGTACCTTTTTTATAAGCAACGATGGCAAACTGTTTGCTATCGGGACTCCAGGTACCACTGGATTCCAGGTAATTAAGATCATCCAGGTGCCCTTCTTTGGTAGTACTTAGTACTTTTCTGATGATTTTACCTGAGTTGGCATCGGCTAAAAACAAATCTGTAGAAAACAAATCCCGCTCCGATAAGAAAACGATGTATTTGCCATTGGGACTAAGAACCGGAGAAACATTTAGCCGGCCACCATTTTCTTTATTTACCAATTCTTTGCCTATGAGTCTTTCTTTTTTATCATCAAGAAAAGGTTCATAATAGGTTTTGATGCTATTTACAAATCGCTCTGAAAGCTGATCGGCAGTAAGACCAAGGGTGATGGCACTGGCTGTTTCCAGTCCATATACAGCTGTATTGTAAAATAAATTCCGGATGATGTCATCGCCATAGAGCCCGGCCACCACAGCCCAAAAAGCTTCACCATATCGGTAGGGGAAATATCGTGGATTTTCCAGTTTTTTAAAATCGGGTACATCATTATTCAATACAGCATCCCGCATCCACATAGCAGTGAATGGATCTACCCTGCCCAGCGACATGTATTCGGCAAGACCTTCGACCATCCAAAGCGGTAGGTTTTGAAGGTTTTTAATAGAAGAGGAATCACCATTGATCACCAGGTCGTATTGAAAGGCATGTACCAATTCATGTCCCAGCACATGCCAGGTTTGTTGGTTAGTCATGGTGAAAGGAAATACAACTCTATTGCGAAATGCCTCGGTAACGCCACCGGTACCAACACCGATTTCACCGGAGATGGCATTGGTCTGCTGAAAATCGGCATGATCATTATATAATAGTATAGGGTTTTTTACATAAAATGAATCTCTCAATACTTTTTGGTGCATTTTGTACCACTGCTCAGACCATAGCGCAATGCGATCGAGAGCATCTTTGTTTTCCAGATAGTGATAGATACTGAAATAAGGGGTCTCATACAATTTGTAATTAAATGATTTATAATGGGGCTTGTTCCTGCCAAAATATTGTGCATTGGAAATATTCGAAATCAGTAAAGACAATAATAATGCAGGGTACAACCCTAAATATTTAATTCGACTTTTCATAAATCAGCAATTTACTATTTATTTTAACTTAAAATCGGATGATTTTGATCTTTAAATATCAATTAATTTTCTTAACTCTTCATTAAATCTTCCTTAAGAGGTAATCTATCGGGGCGTACAAGCAAGTTTTAGGTTAGGGTAACAGGATTTAGCTCAGCTAAATACGATCTTGTTTATGAAGAACAAACAGAACAGATAGAAAGTTATCGAAGCTAAAATTATAATCAAACTAAATAAAACAGGTAGACAAAATTGGAATTGGAGGCTTTGTATAAGAGATCATATAAAATCTCTAAACCACAGTACTGATCTATTTGGTTTATAAGCCGGAGAATATAAACCGAATTAAAGCCAACTATTTTATACAGATTACCTTAATTTTGCCATTCCAAATCCAAACAAGGTTGAAACCAGTTCTATTACTTTTTATTTTAGCCCTGAGCACAAATTCATTTACACAGGATGATCCATTGACTTTCTTTAATAAAGGCAATGATCTTATGACTGCCAAAGACTATCAAAATGCGATTTATGCCTTTGACAAAGCCATTGAATTAGATCCCAATCTATATTATATCTACGCAAGCCGTGCGGAAGCAAAAGTGGAACTGGGTGATTATAAAAGCGCCTTGGCAGATTATAACTCCTATAAAAAATTAGTAGAAGACCTTAATCTGTTAGGGGATCCGGAGATCATGGAAAAAAGGCAAAAGCTAATCAATCTCTTTCCATCTACCGCCGCCGCAGCTGCTAATGGAAGCCCCGACTCAGAACTCGAATCCGCGATAGTGATTAATTCCAATGAACAAATAAAAGCGTTGTTTTACAGGGCCAAATTAAAGTTTGAATCAGGAGAGTATAGTGCAGCGTTGGCCATCACTGCCGATTCATCCTTTGCAGATGCCTATAATGCCCGGGGCTATACATTCCTCAAGATGCGAAATTTGCAAGCGGCATACGATGATTTTGGACAAGCGATACATCTCAATCCTAATTTGTATATGGCCTTTGTGGGCAGAGGAGAGGTAAAAGATAAGCTCAGAAATTTTGCCGGGGCAATTGAAGATTATGAGACAGCTATTAAACTGGCTCCCGGCAAATACAATGCTTATTACGATCGTGCCCTATCCTGGTTTAATCAGAAAAACTTTGCCAAAGCAGAAGAAGATTTTAGTACGGTGATCAAATTAAATGCCAAGCATGAAAAAGCTTTTTTTAATCGTGGCGTCACTAAAATCAATTTGCGTAAATATACAGAGGCGTGTATAGATTTTAAAATGGCTCAATCATTGGGGCATACCCAGGTGGCAGAATATCTTTCACGATTCTGTAAATGACCACCGGCAAATTTAGATAAGCTCAGTTTATTTCCTCCAGTACGGGTTGCCCGCTTCTATAAATCGGATATTCATCTGTGGATAAAACTTTTTTAGCCAGTCGGCGCATTCAATCATACCTGCTTCTTCAGAGTCGGCATGTCCCATTACCAGTAATGCCTTGTTTTGTCCAAGAGAGATGGCATCCTGGATATAAGGCACCGTCTCCCATTCATTGCTTTCACCTACAATCAACAAATCGACATTAGGGTTTTTTAATAACCAAAAATGAGCGTTGCTTCCTGCAGCTCCCAACATCATACCTACTTTAGAAAAAACGGCATTGGGGTTGCCTACTACGCGCATGGTCTTAGCTTTAAATTTTTTCTCTATTTCAGCTACAATATCTTTAAGTTTTTTAGGCGGTATCGTATAAGTGATGGTATCCTTATTCTCATATTTTTTCCAGCCCAATTTTTTTACTACCCCTTCGTATATCATATCGGGTTTGTGCCGGTGCTGATGATCATGAAATCTCCACACCACCATATTATGCTCCCGGATGTATTTTAGTTTTTCTTCCTGTATGGATTCTCCGGCATGTATTGCAAGGTCATCGGTATGACTATAAAAAGTAGGCTCGTGAGTAATTACAAAATTACATCCGGCGGCATTTGCTTTTTTAAGCACATCCAGGGTAGCCATAAATGTGGTGGCAATTCCTTTCACAGGGGTATTGCCATCGCCTGCTTTAATTTTATCTACTGTGATGGGATTCCAGGCACAATTAACTTCTTGCTTTATTTTGGCAATGATGTCGTTGGCAGTGATCTGATTTTGGCTGAATAGATCATTTAATCGTAATAAAAAAAGTACTAAAAGTAATTGTTTCATAAAGTAAATGTACCGAAAGGAAGGATTTGTTTAAGAGTAATCTTTTTATACAAAAGTATCATCTATACATAATGTATACTGTAATGCAAATGCAAATAAAACTCCAATTTATCAAAAATATCGACCGGTCGAATATGAAGTATCATAAAATCATAAGCAACCTGTTCTTGTTTTCCAGTAGGAGGTAATATTTCACGAGAAGGGGTATTACCGTCTATTAAAGCATTTTCAGCTATTGCAAATTCTGGTATCCCCGGTAAAAAATCAGGGCTATCTGACTCTTCAGCTAAAAGCGAGAAGGAGATTTTATCATCTTTTTGTACACTCCGGGGTCCCAAAATCGCAAACCAACTTATATCAATAAATTTAGTAGTTTCAGCCAGATCCATGTCGGTATAGGTATGCATTTTGCTTTGGTTTCCATCTTTAACTCCGAATTTTACTCTAAACTCTGCTTCACTTTCATTTCCACCATTATTAATCATATTTATGTGATCGACATACAATTCAAATCTACGTTTTTTAGTGGTAAATGGAATATTCAGGCATTGCCATACTCCTTTTTCTCCATATAACCTTAAAAGCAAATAATAATCATTTCCTGGTAATAATGGATTAATATAATTTTCGTAGAAACCGGTTTTGGAATAGGATTGATAATGCAGAGGAAGATCAAAAGGACCATAGGTTTCTACATCCACTGGATACAAAAAATTATTTTCATCCTTTGCAGGGGGCTTTTTGCAAATAAATGCTTCCAGGTATACGGATTCTTTTGTGAAAATAGGATTAAGAACGTAGGTACCGAATACATAGGTATTAAAATCAGGTCTAAAATCATACTCAGTCGCAATTGCGTAAATAACAATAAATCCCCTGAAAAAATCCGGATTGAAGTTATCGGACTTAAAGTCATTATATAAAGAAGTACTATCCGTGGTGTACAAAGAATATTTTATCCATTCACCGGCACCTATTTTTTCTGAGCGAAATTGCCCTTTTATGGTACTTTCATTGACTTTATCACTTATAAATTGCAAAGCATCGACACCGGTATAGTTTCCTGGTTCTTTCCAATAATTTTCTACTTTATTGGCGATTTCTTCCTTTTTTAATACCTGTATTTTGCCATCTGATTTTTCTTCCATGATAATCATGTATTCTCCTGGAAAAGGTGATTCATACGTGATTATAGTATCCCCGGTATGTTGATTATTGATGGTATCGAGTTTAATTACCGGAGGATTTGCTTCAACTATTTTCATAGTATTAGAAATTAATTTACAATGACTATTTTAGTAATAGTAATGTAAATTCGAAGTGAAGTGTCCATTTAATTTTAAAACTTTAACAGATACGAAGTCTAAAAAAATGATCCACCTTACTTATACACCGCAAAATCGAAATGATTGTTTTCGGTGTCTGTAAATTTACATTACCACTATGGCTTCTCTCTCAATTTAATCGGTTTAATCCCCTTTTCATCCAATATTTTATTTATTGGAGGCAATTCCGCATTCATTACCTGATCCAGTTTAATTTGAAGGATATTGAGTTCTTTAGATAATTCATCAAAAACTTTACCTGTACCGGCAGTGGGCTTTCCTTCGCCTGTTTCCAGGCTGCGCCGTAATGCCGCAATCCGGTTATTTAGTTTTATTGGAAAATTAAGGGGATCCTGGCTGCTTCGGTTTTTAGTCTGATACAATTCTTCCTCTATTGCAGTGATATTTTTGATAAAGGATTCTGATTTTGTTTTAAGATGATCATCACTATTTGTTTTCAAAGCACCTTCGAGTTTTGATTTCATATCCCGTATTAGTATTACGGCTTCATTGGCTTCGGTTTCTTTATCCCTGATGCGAGATGCCATTTCGAAAGTTGATTTAATATCGGCTTCGGTAACCCCTTTGAGATTGGGATTCATTTTTATTTCAAATGGCTGCATAAATGATTTGCCATCTGCCCGGAGCCGTACCTGATACTTTCCAATGGGTGCCTTGGGGCCTCTGGTCATTTGTGCTCCCCATATGATAATACCATCAAATACTTTAGCACCCGGATACAATAGATTCCAACTAAATTTATTCAATCCTGCAGTAGTAGTAGGTGCCGGTGGTGGTGGCGGACCAAACCAATCATCTTCATTGGTTTCTTCTTTCCTGGCGGCTTTTGCTCCGGTGTAGGTTTGTACTAATGATCCACGCTCATCGAGTATATCTATAAATACCGTATCCAATTCTTTAGGTAAATAATATTGGATTTCTGCATTGAAAACGGACCGTATCGCATCAGCGGGTTTGTATAGTTTGATCTCGCTCACTGATTGAGACGCAGACCACTGACGCAGCGGCTGTATATCATCCATGATCCAGAAACCACGACCATGACTACCAAGTACTACATCATTATCTTTTACTACCAAATCGCGAATAGGAGTATTAGGTAGATTAAATTGTAAGGATTGCCATCGGTCACCTTCATTGGCTGAAAAGTATACCCCATGCTCTGTAGCTAAAAACAACAGATTTTTATTCACCACATCTTCTCTGACGGCACGTGCAAAATGGCCCTTTGCTATTCCTGAAATGATTTTAGTCCAGGTCTTGCCATAGTCGCGTGTACGAAATACATAGGGTTCACGGTCGTCTACTTGATACCTATTGGCTGCAAGGTAGGCCGTGCCTGGAGTAAACTTTGATTCATCGATAATTTCTATTCGGGAAAATTTGGGTAAATCTTTCGGTGTAATATCGGTCCAATTTTTACCGCCATCGCGGGTGATATGTACTTTGCCGTCATCAGATCCTGTCCAAATAGTATTCACATCATGATTGGATGGAGCTAATGCAAAAATGGTAGCATAAATCTCCGGTCCATTCATATCTTTAGTAATGACACCTCCTGTGGGGCCGAGGGTTTCCGGATCGGCATACGTAAGATCAGGGCTTATCTTTTCCCAGCTTTGTCCATCGTCAATCGTTTTCCACAAATGTTGTGAACAAGTGTACATTATTTTAGGATCCTTTGGTGAAAACATAATAGGGTAAGTCCATTGCCATCTTTCAGGCAATGAAGAAGCGGGTTCGCCACTAAAAAACCTGGGGTATACTTGTATATCTCTTATCTGACCATTGCTGCGATCGTACCTGGTGAGTAATGCTCCCTGGCTGCCGGCATAAAATATATCTTTATTGATGGGATGTTGTGTAATCCAACCACTTTCACCACCACCTACACTGTAATACCAGCCGTGCCCCGGACCACCGGCTTGCATATTTCTCCAACCTTCACTCGGTACCGCTACTGTAGAATTATCTTGTTGTGCACCGGCTACATGGTACGGCACATCGGAAGTAGCCATTACATGATATAGCTGTGTAGTGATATAATCTTGCTCTGTCCAGGTCTTACCTCCATTATTACTTACAACGGCACCACCATCATCAGATAAAATCATTCGGAGGGGATTATTGGGATCTATCCAAAGGTCATGATGGTCACCATGTACAGTACTTATATTTTTAAATGTAATTCCACCATCAGTGGATTTAAAAAAATCCACATTCAGACCGTAAACAGTATTCTTATCAAAAGGATCAGCAACTAATCTTGAATAATAAAATGCACGCTGCCGTAGCTTGCGCTCATCATTTACTCTTTTCCATGTCCAGCCACCATCATCAGATCTAAACACACCACCATCATTAGCTTCAACCACGGCATATAATCTGTTATTATCAGCAGGTGATACTGTGATACCTATTTTACCCAGTGGTTCGGCAGGCATACCCGGATTTTTACTCAGATCTATCCAGGTATCTCCACCATCCAATGATTTCCAAAGTTTGCAACCCGGACCACCGCCCCACATCTTCCACGCTTTGCGATACACCTGCCAGGTGGTGGCATATATAATACGAGGATTTTGCCTGTCAATAACCAAGTCTGCACTACCGGTCTTGTTGTCAATGTATAATATTTTTTTCCAGCTATTGCCACCATCAGTACTGCGGAATACTCCTCGCTCTTCATTATCACCATACGGATGGCCGAGAGCAGAGACATAGACTATATCGGGATTGGTAGGGTGTACACGTACTCTGGATATAGCCTGGGTTTCTTTTAGTCCAAGGTGTCGCCATGTCTTTCCACCATCACTTGATTTATATACCCCATCGCCTTGGGTAATAGATCCGCGCAATTGAGTTTCACCCATACCTATATATACAATGTCAGGATTGGTTTCGGCAACAGCTACGGCACCTACAGAAGAGCTGGTTACCTGACCGTCTGTCACTGCAGCCCAGGTTTGCCCACCATCTGTGGTCTTCCAAAGGCCACCACCTGTAGCACCAAAATAGTATTCCAAAGGTCTGCCGGGTGTACCGGTACATCCAAGTGACCTTCCGCCCCGCTGGGGGCCGATATTGCGCCATTTAAGTTTGTCATAAAATTTAGAAGAGACAAGATTACTGTCTTGCTGAGAGAAACATACAGTAATAAAAGCTATAATAAATAAACAGAAGAAGAGTCTTTTTTTCATATAAATAGTGATGATGAATTAGAGAAAGTAATTTAGGATATTTATTTGAAAGTCCCATGAGCATTATATTTCAATACCAGGTTTATCGGATGTCGTTCTGTAATTGAGAAGCGAATAAATCATGTATACTTATTTCTTTTTTAATTTTATTTCAATGGCGGGATTCAGCATAACCAGGGCTTCTATAAATTCTTTTTTTAGTTTCGGCGAAATGAGGACATGACCCGAAGTGCCAAAAGCAAGATCAAGCCTGTCCAGGGAAGTGGCCGGTGCACTTATTGGATCACGGGTTTCGGATATTTTTTTTATTTGTTTGATATCAATGGTCTTATTAATTATAAAACCGGATTTTACAATTAAGTAATTACCGTCAATGGTATAATATGTGTTCATAAACAAATGGACGATAAACAATACTAAGGGTAGAAGTATAGCCATCCCCAACCAACTGGAATTGTCTTTGATGGTCAAAAAGAATACGGTTCCAAATACTAATACTAATGGAATCACTAATTCAAGTCCGATTTTTGATTTAAATATTTTCTGCATTTCTATTTTGTAATTTTCACTATTCATATCCATTTTCAAAAACGATTTCCTGCCCGGATACGGTTTTTATAGAAATAATACCATCGCCATCTTGTTGAATATTACTTCGATTAATGCCTTTTTCAATAAATGTTTTAAAAGGCAGTTTTATTCTCAATATTCCGCCGACGGTACTTTTTATTTTGACCTGCGTAGGCACACCATTTTCTTTCTTTGCCGAAACCAGAAAAGCGCCTTCAGTACGTAATGTATTAAAAGCTACATTCCTCCAGCTTTGGGGGGTAGCAGGAAATATTTCTACAAAGTTTTTATGACTCTGTAAAAGCATCTCATGAACCCCTTGAGCAAAAGCAAAATTTCCCTCTAAAGTAAATGGCCTGTAAGTGAATGATGAATACTGTCCACCTTTTTGATCGCCATTCAAGTGAAAACTGTTAGCAGAACAAAAATTAGTGGCAAATTTTTGCAGCATACCGGCGGCATTTTCTGCATCATATGCCCGTGCATAAATACAAGCAGCCCAACTGAAGGAGTACCCCACCCAATTGTTTGTACCTTTTTTCTCCGACCATCGCAGGGATTTTAAAATAATATCTTTTTCATTTTCTTTCTCCATATTTAATAAACCCAGCGGGTGAATGGCCATTAAATGTGCATGGTGCCTATGGGACTCATCCAGGTTTTGTCCCGGTGCAATAGTGAGGCCGGTCTCATTGACATCAAAGGAGGGATACCTGTCTCCTTCTGACAAAATTTTCCCGGAATGACTATTGCTGGATTTATTCAGGACATCGGCATAGTTTTTATAAAATGATTTTACCAGGGCCAGGTCATGATTAGAAAAATTTTTAAACCAGGCCTGGATACTATTATTGTGATACTCCGGTGATGAACTCAATGGCATTTTATATTTTCCACTGAGCGGATCCGGTTTTCTTATATTAGATAAAAAGGTTCCTACTTCATCAAAATAATACCTGCATTTTATATTTAAAAATTTTTCATCACCTGAATATTTCCATTGCCAGTAAAAATGCTGAGCCAACCACGCTGATACAGTAGGGCTCATAGAATATTGGATCCATCCGCCCATTTCTTTACCACTGATCGTAGTGACACCGGGTACATTTAATCCTTCAACCTCGAAATATTTTTTTGTCCACTTTTTATTTACCTCTTTTACTTTCCATAACCAATTTGTAAATCCTTGTGTAAGATCGAGATGGTTGCCTGAATACCCCGGCCAATAACTGAGTTGCGTATTAAGGTCATGATGAAAATCACCTTTCCAGGGAGGGAGGTTTCCATTGTCGGCCGTCCAAACAGACTGCAATGAAATGGGGGGTGTATTGGCCCTGGTCACACAACCAAACTTATACATCTCGAGGTAATACTGTCGCTCTAAAATGGAATCTGGCAATGATATGTAGGACCGGCTCCAATAATCGGACCACCATTTTAGATGAGATGGCCAGTGGGTAGGTTCTTTACGTTTGCTGTTTAAAATGGGTAATACAGCCGGTTTATTGTTTGTAATAGTCCATTGTCCAATAATTTTATTTCCTGGAAAATTTTGCCATTGCACTGCTACCTCGTAATAATTTCCGTTCCAGGTGGGTTGGTGATATAAAATCGAATTGGATTTTTTTATGATGGTTCCCTTGCTATACCCTAATTTTTCGAGGCCAATCCCTTCTACACTATTACCCATGGTGCCGGCATGGCCTGTGTTGTAGTTGGGTACTTTTATTTCTATCGGCATTTCTTTTGATAGAACAAGGTTTTCAAAACCAAAATAACCTACCTGGTCTATTGCATGAATGTAATTATTAAACACGACCCCGTTATTAAACTTTATGCTGCTTAATCCGGTATTGATATCTAATGTATTTGAAACCACTTTTCCTATCTTGCTCAAATCAAACTCTATAGCTGCTCCCGGAATTTTTGTAGGAGCCGCATATTTTTCATAGGGCTCATCGCCAAGTTTTTGTACTGAGTCGTATTGATTTAGTTTTACTTTTTCTATAACCCAATTAAACTTTAATTGATCGATCTCAGGCATAGGTCTGTCATCCCAAAGGTCTACCCGGTCAAGTGAGATACGCAGCTGATCTCCCTTTTGCCAAATCAGCGCACCAAGCCATCCATTGCCGAGAGGAATAGCTTCATCCCAGCGTGTGGCTAATGAATCAAATACAAGGTTGTGCTCTGGTTTGGGTTGTGCAAGTATAGCTTCGCAGACCAGTATTAACCACAGGGTAAGAATCTTTTTCCATTCCATAATTAATTAGTTTAAAATTAAGGCCCGTCATTTCTATATGGCAATTTACGAAGTATGTACTACTTAAATAAAGGACCAATAACATATTCGTAAAACCTAAATTTAACAGGTATGCCTGGAAAATGAAGGTATATTCCAGGTACTTCAGGCATCCTGATTGTATCACTATTAAGGAACATGAGTTTGTCTAAATCCTTCCTATCTTCACGGCTTATTTATGATACGACCATTTATTCTCGAAGAGACCAACTGGAAAGAAGTCAAAAGCACCAGTTATGATCTCGCTATATTACCCTGGGGAGCCACTGAAGCACACAACTATCATATGCCTTACGGTACAGATAATTACCAGGTAAATCATGTGGTGACGGAAGCAGCATCAAAAGCCTGGTTGGCCGGAGCAAAAGTATTGGTTCTGCCCACTATGAGCTACGGTATACAAACCGGGCAGATGGATATACCGTATTGTATGAATTTATTGCCCAGTACGCAACTCATTATATTAAAAGACATTGCTGATACGCTGGTAAAAGCAGGCTGTCCCAAGTTGGTGATCGTGAATGGACACGGTGGTAATAATTTTAAAAATATCATTCGTGAGCTTAGCTTTTTCTTTCCCTCTTTATTTACGTGCGCTGTCAATTGGTATGAAGCAGTATCGACCAAAGCATATTTTGAAAAACCGGCCGATCATGCTGATGAATTTGAAACCAGTTGCATCATGCATTTGCGACCAGATCTTTTGCTTCCGCTAAGTGAGGCAGGCGATGGGAATACTAAAAAGTTTAAAATAGAAGCACTAAGATCAGGCTGGGCTACGGCTCAGCGTCAATGGACATCAATATCTGTTGATACCGGATCGGGTAATCCCGAATTGGCTACAGAAGAAAAAGGTAAAAAATACCTGGATGCTTGCATCACACGCTTAAGCACTTTCTTTATAGATCTATCTCAAGTAAAAAATAATGAAATGTATGAATAACCTTATATGAACACGCTCATTTTTTTATCATTAAATCGTTTTTCACTCGATTAATTCTTTCTCAATCTCACTCAAAAAAACTTTATCCATGGGTTGGGTATAGTCATCCGTTCTCTTGTACCCTTTTATATAGTAAGCCTTAGCTTTTTCCATATGGGTTTTATACTCATCAGACAGGGCTTTATTTTTATAGATCAGCCCCAGGTAATAATATGGTTCTGCAAAATAGTCGTTTAACCTAATTGATTTTTTTAGATATTCTATTGCCTGGTCATCATTCCCCGTTTCCATTTTTAATACTCCCAAATGAAGATAGTCATAAGCCAAAGGAGAGTACCCTTTTTGCGAAAGCTGGTGTTCAATGATTTCAATTGCTTTTGATTTTTGTCCAAGCGCTTTGTAGCATAATGCTTTTGCTATATTTAAGTGATAGTCCCCGTTGATCGAATACCCCACAGTATTAGTTATTGAATCTAATTTTTCAATATCTTTAATGGCTCCCCGGTAATCTCTTACAAATTGGTATTTACACCATCCTCTATACCCCAGGTGCCCAATTGGATTTAAATCTACTGCTTTATCAATAAGTTTTTTCCATGTCACAAAATCGCCTCTTTTTAAATAGGGTACTGCTTTCTCAAAATAGGCATAATCGAAAGTTGGACAAAGCTCAATAGCTCGATCGAATTCAAGTTGTGATGCTTTTGATCCCTGACCATATTGATTTTCAGTAGCCATTACACACGCTTTATAACAAAGTGGATTATTATTCATCTTGTATACATTACAGTTGGGCTGAGCGATTAGCTGGATTGGATAGAATAAAATCAGGATAATTAAAATTCTATTCATGGCATTATTTCTATTAGTTTTCCATCTTCCATCTTAAAACTAAGATATTGATAATAATCATACACTTTGCCGTTGGCTTCACCCATGCTCCAACCATCTAATTGTTTAGTAAGGCCTAATAACTGATCTGTGATATGTTCAGGAAATGTCTTTTCAATATAATCGTTGTTCATACCTTGCAACCGGTATCGTCCGGTTTTACCCTGGCAGTTCACGATGAATCGAATGGTGATAAAACCGGACTCATCCACATGTGCAACCGATTTAAATCCTTCTTTAAAATGTTCGATTATCTTAATCTTTTCTCCTTTGTATTGAAGTCCTTTACCAAAATTATAATATTGAAGCACTTGATTTTCATCACAAAGTTTAAAGTCCGGATCGTCGATCTTTGAGTCAAAATGGATATCACCCACCTGTGATGGGTATGTACTATTATTTTCCGGTTGGGGTCTGCATGAAGAAATCATCAAAAGTAAAATAGGAATCATGTTTAATGGGCTTCTACTCTTCTTACCGGTAAGAATACGGAATAATATGAGCGACCTTATACTATGACTCATTAAAAAGGTAGTACACATAGGGGGTGCATTAGAGGTAGTAGTTTCTATTTCTTCTTAGGCAGCATATTTTTCTCATATATTGAGATCCAGTCTTTGACACTCATCTTTTTCATTAATTCACCAATGAGCTTATAGGGGATCTCTTCCATTTTCTTAAACCGCACACAACTTTTACCCATATCCAGTTTTTGTTTGCTGTGTTTGGGATATTCATTTACGAACCATTTCAATAAATCGGGCTGGGCGTAGATACCCATGTGATAAAAATTAAT
This sequence comes from Saprospiraceae bacterium, assembly GCA_044227925.1. Taxonomy (GTDB): domain Bacteria; phylum Bacteroidota; class Bacteroidia; order Chitinophagales; family Saprospiraceae; genus JADJLQ01. Next base: position 24,535 of record JBGAVW010000054.1, read on the forward strand.
GGATCCTTTTTGTGAAGCAATCGCAGCAAATGGCAGGGGTTCGGCAGGCTTGCAATGATAACCTGCTGGATAAATGGAGTGGGGGACCACATATCCAAGGCCACCATAACTCATGGCGGGCTCAAACCCTTTGGGCAGGTTTTTTAGTATTACTTCATGCAATTTATTGAAGGGTTCTATCCTGTCAGCAGGAAGGTTTAATAAAATTTCTTTTACTGTATTGCCTTGAGCTTTCATCTGAAAAGTTTAATTAATCAAATATACTATTTTGTAACTAAGCGGAATTCCCGTAGAACGGCCTTCAGGCTGTTATAATTAATAATTAGATTCTAAAGTTTAGCCGCAGGCTGAAGCCTACGCTACGGGTAGAACGGCCTTTAAGATGTTATAATTAATAATTAGATTCTAAAGTTTAGCCGCAGGCTGAAGCCTACGCTACCAAGGTAGAACGGCCTTTAGGCTGTCATAATTAATAATGAGATTCTAAAGTTTAGCCGGAGGCTGAAGCCTAGGCTACCAGGTAGAACGGCCTTTAGGCTGTTATAATTAATAATTAGATTCTAAAGTTTAGCCGGAGGCTGAAGCCTGCGCTACCAGGTAGAACGGCCTTTAGGCTGTTATAATTAATAAAGAGATTCTAAAATTTATCGCAGGCTGAATCCTACGCTACGGGTAGAACGGCCTTTAAGATGTTATAATTAATAAAGAGATTTTAAAATTTATCGCAGGCTGAAGCCTGCGCTACAGGGTGATCAGCAAGAATTGATTTGAATCAGTCAAATGATTTACATGGTTTTATTATTTTCAAGTTAATTTCATCGCATATAAAAATCAGATAGTGGATAGTATTACACATTTAGCATTGGGTGCTTGCATGGGTGGCGTCTTTGCAGAAAAAAAATTAAAAAAGAAGGCCTTACTCTGGGGCGCAGTGGCACAGAGTATACCGGATATCGATTTTTTAGCTTCGTTTTGGATGGATACTGCTTCCAACCTGCTTGCACATCGTGGATTTACCCATTCGCTGTTATTTGTGGGGATTATATCGCCCCTGTTTGCTGCATTGGCGGAAAGATGGCACCGACCGCACGATATTAGTTTTGGCAAATGGCTTAGTTTTTTTCTTGCTGTGATCGGTACCCATGTATTTTTTGATGCTTTTAATAATTATGGGGTAGGATGGTGGGAGCCATTCAGTCATATACGCATATCTTTTGACATTATATATGTAGCAGATCCTTTTTTCAGTATCTGGCCGGCAATAGCAGTAGGTATCTATTTGTTTTTTCCATGGCTTTGGAAATTCAAATTCAATGTATTGGCTGCGGGTCTTATATTAAGTACCTCTTACCTTGGATATGGATGCATAAACAAACTGGTTATAGAATCGAGAGCCAGGCAAATACTACAAGATAAAAACATAATGTATACCCGTTTGCTGACCACTCCTGCTCCACTTCAAAATTGGCTTTGGTATATAGTAGCTGCTGATAGTACGGGATATCATATCGGGTTCCAATCCTTATTTGAATCAGGTAAAAATGCACATTTTGAATATTTCCCGAAAAACGATTCACTGCTTCAATCTTATGATGATCATACGGAATTGAATAAACTAAAACGATTTTCCAAGGGATATTATACTGCGGAGAAGTGGGGGGATACCCTGGTATTTAATGATCTTCGATTCGGACAGATGATTGGATGGCAAGATCCGAAACAAAACTTTGTGTTTCATTATTTTTTGCGTCACGATGCTGATAATACATTGGTGGTACAGCGGGGAAGATTTAAATATTGGGATAAAAAAGTAATAAGCAATTTTATGAATAGAATATTTTACGCAGATTAATTGCTCCACAAGAAACTACTGATTTAGTAACTTTATTTTTCAGGTAAAAAGCCTTCTCAAACTCAATACCACCCCTATGGGTGATAAAACATACAAATAATTATATAATTTTTGAGGGAAAATTTTACTTAATGAGACTATTTCAAACTTTATTAGTATTACTGGCATGGGGTCATGGTATAGCACAACGTAAGGTAGAATTAAAGTTTATGTTTGAAAACAGACTTCGAAATGCAATACTATCGGTGCCTACTACCCCGCCACCAGCTGAAGGATATCCCATCGTAGTCATGGCCCATGGTACTTCCGGTGATGCCAACGTGTTTTATAATGTACATGGATGGAAAGAACTCGGACAAAAAGAAAATTTTGTTGCCATTTTTCCTTCATCTCTTGAATGGTGTTTTTATAACAAAAACTTTGAGCGATACACTAATACCAGCAGGTGGGTATGTGGAGGACTCCTGGATTCATTATGTGTGCAAGAGTTTCCCAAATTAATAAATGATGTATCTTTTTTAAAAAAATTGGTACAGTTGGTTGCAGATAGTATCAGGATAAATAAGAATAAAATATTTATGTCAGGGTTTTCAAATGGAAGTGGAATGGCTCATAAAATAGCAATGGAGGCAACTGATATTTTTGCTGCATCCGGGGGCAGTAGTAGTTCACTGCATGAGTTGGATACCATACATCGTCCTTCTCCCCGGCGTATACCTATGTTTTATATGTTAGGTACTAAAGATGATCGTTATTTTAGCGAGATTTTTCCGTCCGAACTACCTTTTGGCGGTGACAGTACACTGTTTTATCTTAAAAAATCTATCAACACAGCATTATTGTGTCAGGGATTGACAGAAAATTTTACCAAACAGGAGACGGCCATATCTAAAGTGTATATATGGACCACATGCAAGCCAGGTGAAAAATGTGCTCCATACGTATTTATGCTCAATAAAGGACAGACGCATCAATTTCCAAATGGAATCAATTATCCGGTAGATGCTCCAAAAATCTTATGGGAGTTTTATAATAATCCTCCTAAAGTGACGGTTGCTACTACCCCCATCCGGGTCGGCAATAATTCTGAACCAATTAAAGTTTATCCCAACCCGGTAGTGGATTATTTAATGGTTTCACCAACCTTGAATTTTCCATATTCAATAGAGATCTTGGGTATAAATGGCCAGACTATGATGAGAAAAATAAATCTATCCGGAGAAAATAGAATTTTGCTCAGTGACCTGGCAAGGGGTTCCTATATACTAAAATTTATGAGTGCAGGTAATATAGTTTATAGGAAAATTATTCGCACATAATGTGGGCAATACAAGCTATCTGCATCCCGAATATTATTTTTAAATAACAGGGATCTAGCTAATGTATTTAACTTTGTTTTATGCAAATTCCTGGATTATTACAGACGATTTTTGAGCCGGAACTTTTAAAAGAAATAGAACAAAAAGCAAAGTTAATGACCATCCCGGAGGGTACCGTCATACTGGAAATAGGACAGACTGTGAGAATAATGCCTATCGTATTGTCAGGTACATTAAAAGTGTCAAGAATAGATGATGAAGGGAATGAACTTTTTTTATATTATATCAATTCCGCTGAAAGTTGTGCAATGACCATCACTTGCTGTATGCAGCACTATCCCAGTGAGATCAAAGCCACTACCGAAGACGAAGTAAACCTGCTGGCCATACCCATACAATATATGGATGAATGGATGCAAAAATATCCCGGCTGGAAAAACTTTATTATGAAAACCATCCGGGCCCGATTCAATGAATTGCTCAAGACCATTGATCAGATAGCCTTCCAAAAGTTGGACGAGAGATTAGTGCATTATCTCAAGGAAAAATCAAAACATACAAACAGCAGTCTGATCAATATATCTCATGAGCAAATAGCTACTGACCTGGCCACCTCCAGGGTAGTGATTTCGAGACTATTAAAAAAACTGGAGCTGGACCAAAAACTGCTGCTCTACCGCAATCAAATAAAACTACTCAAGGCTTTGTAACTTAAGTTACTGACATTTTCTTATTCTTATTACAACTTTGTACTATCAGAGTATAAACAATTTTTATTCATCATTTAAAAAGCCTTAAATCATGACACAAAACATAGGTACTACGGATAAGATAGTACGAATTGGCCTGGCAGCATTAATTGCTATCCTTTATTTTACGGACAAGATCTCCGGCACTACAGCGATAATACTGGGGGTACTGGCGATTGTTTTTGTACTAACCAGTTTTATTGGATTTTGTCCACTTTATGCACCATTTGGGTTTTCGACAAAAAAGAGGACTGCTTAATTAACTAAATTTAAATTCTTTATGACCTGGTGATGTTTTTGAACCGACATTTTCAGGGTAAAGGATATACTGAGCTTATCCTATGATTTTCATGATACCTCTGAGGGGTATGATAGCCCAGGCAGGTCTGCTATTCAATTCATAGCCTAATTCATAGACTGCTTTTTCGAGTACATGGTATCTTAGTAAATAATGGATCTCCGGTTTATAGCCAATATCCAGACCACCTTTAATGGCTGTTTTTATAAAGCCATGCATGTATAATCCACATACCAATTGATAAAATCGTTCTGCGATTTCAAATTGATTGGAACGGGATAAGGTCCATTTTTTTGATTCATCAAATAAGGTTGCATAAATTGCATAGTGAAATGACCGCAACATGCCGGCTACATCTTTTAATGGGCTTTGTTTTACTTTTCTATCACGTATGGTGCTTTCCGGCTCGCCTTCGAAATCGAGTATATAAAAATCCATGTCGTGCATGAGCACCTGGCCGAGGTGATAATCGCCATGCACCCGGGTACGCATGGAGCACAGTTTTGATTCATCAAATCCGAGTATCTCTTCCAGCACTTCATTTCGGCGATCGAGAAAGGTCTGACCATATTCTTTAGCTAATCCTTTGAGTTTTTTTATATTTTTTTCTAAAAGCCCTATGCGTTGATCAAAAAGAGAAGTGACTTTATTTTTAAGCCATACTGAATAATCCGAATTAAACGGTATAGGCTTAAAATCGGTTTGGCTATGATCGCTGACCAGGGCCAGATGCATCTGTGCGGTACGCTTACCTATCAGTATAATAGCTTCGACCAACCGGGGACTCATCATCTCCATAAGCTGCGGTGCAAGGCTTTTGGGTTTTACAGGTTCGAAAAGCCTTTCATTTGGATGATAATAATTAATAAATGATGCAGGATCTTTGTCCAGAAGATTAAAAAATCGATTCACTTCACTGAGCATCCATTTCCAGGCATCTCCGTCATTGGTCAGTTTTTGCTGTAATAACCCCAGTGAAATGGGTGGTTTATGCATTCGATTCCAACTGATGCTGCCCAGATATTCTGCAGTATGTTTAAAATGATTTTGATTTAAATAACGGGATATTTCAAGGTCGGGATTGCTTTCAGGGAATACTCTGCGGAACCATTTAAAAAAATAGCGATCATTATAGATAATGGCGGTATTGCTTTGTTCTGCTTTTAAAATCTGAGACTGTATTTTCTTTACCGGCTTATGGATAAAGGAATCTGATTTTTCAAATTTTACAACTCCGGTATGGGTTTGCAGGGATTTGCTTTCCAGCATGTATTTAAATATCAGATCTCTGAAAGCAGCCACCTGTAGAGCATCAAATATATACCCTTCGGTTTTAATGACGAGCAGCCTGCAAATTGCATTTGATTCAATTTGTTGGATTGCTCCCTTGTCGTAGATGAAGCCAATGGGAAGTAAATAATGATGACTGAAGGATTCTTTAAATAGTACTTCCAATATCAATATAAAAAATACATCCTGACCGGCAGCCATCGGCAATACGGACTGTATATGTACGTGCTGAATAGTGCTGCTTTTGCCTGCAAACCAACGGCAAGATTGAATATACCCAGGGAGTATAAACTCTTCAAAATCAGATTTAAACGATTTATCGTCAAATATATGGGCCCAGGTATGCTGTGAACTCAATTTTTTCCCCTTTTCAGGCATATTCTTACAAATTTCAGGGATCAAAATACAGCCCTAAAACCGCAATTCCCCCTAGAATGGTCGGATTTTTTATTCATTCTGTCGCGTATCCTTTGAACCAACTAGGTATTGCCCTGATCTTTGTTATATAAATATCATGAAAACAAAAAAATTCAAACTCGGCCTTTTAATTCTAACCCTAAGTTTTGTTACCTGGATCATGGCTGAGGGTATCAGGGTAAATCAAATGGATAAACTGGATGGCCAACATCTGGTAAAAAAAGTGGATAAGCCTAAAAATGACTTTAAACTGATGTCAGGAAGATAGGAACTGCCGGTTATTTTCCCCAACCCGGTAATTGAAGTTTTTACCATAGAACTTCCACAACATTAGCTTTGGTTATTAATTTATCTTTACTTATCAATTTTGCATTTAACATAATAGCAGTAGCGCAAATCAGCCGATCAGCCGGATCTTTGTGCATAACCAGATTGGTTGAAAGAATGGCAATTTGATGAGATATAGGAATTACATTTATATTCCAGGTTTCCAGGATTAAATTAAAATAAACATCTAAATCTATAGGAATAATAAGTCTTTTTTTCTTAACTGCATTTGCCACTTCCCAAAAGCTAATATCTGATATGAAAAGTGTTTTGTTTCGTGAACTTTTCTCAATCAAAATTAAAGTAGATTTAGGAATTTTCGAAGGATCTAAGCTAAGCCAAATCAGGGTATGAGTATCCAGTAGAATCATAATTTAGGACTCCAGGTGTCTTTAAAAGGGCTTAAAATATCACCTATGAAAGATCTTTTACCAATTTCAAGTAATTTCTTTCTGTTTTCTTTTTGTTTCTTTTCAATAGGCATGATAGAGGCTATTAACTTTCCATGTGATTCTATATTAATGGTCTTCCCCTTTTCTACTATTTGCAGAACAGATTTTAAATTTTTTCTCAAATTACTAATCGAAATGGTGTTGTTTTTCATTGTACAACTATATTGTACAAAATTACAAGAATTTTTAAACTCTTTTAAGATAGATAAATGTGAATGAGACTCGTGTGTTTACGATTTAGTATTTCCGTTATTCACTCTATTGATCACTATACCGAGCAGTATAGACAATATACAATAACTCGTAAAAAACAATGCTCCGGGTGCAAGGGAGGTATAATTAACGGTCTCTACCGCGAAACCGGATTGATTGTGTTTTATTTGCTCCAATTGATTATTGATCAGACCATAAAAACCGATATAAGTCATGAATAACGCAATCACAAATACATCGGCCATACTCCATTTGCCCAGGTGATAGATGATGTTTTGCACCAATTTATTTGTTTGTAATCTATTGAAATATAAATAACCGGCGCTCAATATCAGCTTTATGATGGGAAATACGATACTAAAACAAAGTACCAATACACCGACCATTTTTAAATCCCACCCACGGCTATCCAATAAATTTTGTGCTACATCGAGTATGGATTTATTTTGATAAAAAATCACCTGTTCATCAAAATGCAGATCGGTCTCAAACAGATTAAATGTAAAAGAATTGAGCCGTACATCGAGAATGATCATGGGTAATACAATCCCGGTAATAAGTAAAAGTATGGAGACCACAGTAGCCAACAAGACCCATAACCTGGACCCGATATATTTATAAGCGACTGTAATCAAAAGCATAAGCCCCAGTACCGTCAGAAACATAAATTTGCTGTCCCTTTTTTGTTTAGATTGTAAACCGGCTAGTTGATTGGTAATCGCTTTATTGGTACAGCTGAGATCCGTACAACTATACCTTGCGTAGATGGTGGCACGCGGATCGGTATAAGGATATTTTTCTTCGTATTTTAATACCGATTGCAATTCCTTTTGCATGATCTCTCTGAACTGGGGTTCCTTCTTTTTAATCTCCCGCGCCAATTGTTTGGCCATACCCGGTATATGCTCCTTTATATGCAGTGCTTCGATCTGGCTTTTGAGATTATCCTTAAAAAGCTTAAGCATGAATTTATTTACTTTTCCTTCTTTCTCAGCGTCGGCAATGGTTTTTTCAAATAATGCACCACTGGCTATTTTTGATTGATAAATATCCAATAGATAGATCCTGAATTCGTTTTCTACCTGGTCTATGGCCCCGGGTGATACATTAAAATTGTTCAGGTGAGTGGTAAATACGGAAAATGCTTTTTCTTTCCAGGCTACTGTATTAAACAATCCATAGTCTACCCGGTTTATTTCGGCATAGTTTTCTTTGAGTGTCCGAATCGACTTATTGGTATTGAATACGGTCGTAGATGTATAAATGGCCCAGGTATAAAATAGTGCAAATAAACCAATCACTGATGCTTTGATACCTGTGGTCATACTCCGGATAATTCTTTATTGGGGGGTAAATATAAATTAAAAAAGACGGAACCCCAATCATGTAGATTTGTCCGGTATTCAGATCGTACCGTAGACAATTCTACGTGATTGGGGTTGTATAAACAAACAAGACCTACATTGTTTATCGTGGTATATCCTAAAACCGGACAAACAACGTAGGTCTTGTTTTTTGTAGGTCTTGTTTTTTCACAATTCCTCCAATTCCTTTTCCAAATTCAGCTTGTCTTTATATGCCTGGTGCATATTTTTGAAATTTTGAGTATCCCCAAAATAGGACATCGATTTCTCGCAGGAGATATAATCCCTATTTCCGGCACATATATCATTGTACGAACTATAAGCCCAGTCAGTATACCTGGTTTCAAAACCATGATGTATAGGATTGCGGTGAATGTACATTATCACCTGAGGAACTGCGGTTAGATCTTCTATTAATTTTATTTTGCAAGCCCGAAGGAATAAGGCTCCTTTGCGATGAAACAGTTTGTTATAAGATTTGGCATATGAAATAGTGAGATTGGTTGCTTGTTTTAAAATAGCAATTTGAGACAGATCTGTAGAAATTAATAAATGAAAATGATTGGGCATCAAACAATATGCCAGCAGATCGGCATGCGGTGAGATATACTTTTTTACCTTATTCAGAAAAAACACATAATTGCCTTCGTCTCGAAATAGATTTTCAATACCATTGGCGTGATTGAATATATGGTAGAAGTCGGGCATAAGACAAATATAAACTGACCAAAGCAAACCCCCAATCATGTAGATTTGTCCGGTATTCAGATGCTACCGTGGTAAATCTACGTGATTGGGGGTCGGTGTTATTAAATTGTCCATAAACCTGGTGGGATAATCAACGCAGTTACGGAATTGAAAAAAAACAAGACATAGATGGTTTATCGCGGTATATCGGGATTTTGAAAAACAAGGTAGGTCTTGTTTTTTACTCCGTTCTTATTTCTTTCTCCTTACTTCCATATACACCACATTCCCCATCGGATCACGGTACATTTTTATACTATCTATTTCTGTATGAGGTATTTCTTTTAATAATGCTTCCATTTCAGACTCATTTCTATAGATCAGGTGCCAGTCCATGAAAGCTTCCATATAAGCTTGCTCTGTAAGACCAGGTGCAAAATTAGCGATCAGCATACTGCCTCCTGGTGCTAATAGGTCGAATGTTGCTGTCAACAGTTTGCGTGCTAATTTATCATTGAGGTAATCAAACAGACCAGCGGAATAAATAAAATCAAGAGGTTGATTTATTTTGACCGATCTTTTGATTAAGGACAATATGGAATCCGTAATAAAATCGATTTTGATTTCGGATAACGATCTTCGCGCCTCCTCTATACTCAATGGATCCTGATCCAGGGCATAAAAATTAGATAGATCTTCCACAAAATGCAATTCCCTCAAATGGCCGGAGGCAATAGCAAATACATATAATGGAGTTTTCTTATTTTGATAATTTTCTTCGATTTTTTCGGCAAGGTGTTTGGCTCGCCAGCGGACACTTTTACATGCAGGGCTATCCATGAATGACCAGAAAATTTCGCGACCAAGAAAGCTATCTGTAGGAGATGGGGCGGCAATTTTATAGATATAATCAATAAGTGCGGCATCACCGGAATAGCCTCTAGGCTTTTGCGCAGATCTTCTTGTATATGGATCTTGTAAAAGAATCGATTTAATGGGATGAATTTTACAAGAATTTATGAAATTCTCTTTTTCGTTAGTAGCTAAATATAATTTATTCAGGTTTTCAACTAATTTATTGATTTCTTCTATACCCCCTTGTACTATTTTATTTTTAAAATTATATAAAAAGTAATTAATACTCTGTATACTTTTTTGGGTTACGATATTATTTGAATTTGAGAGAATGTTATTTTCCATTTTATTTAAATTAATTCACATTATAATCCTCAATTAAGGCAAATGTAACCTATGAATTCATAATTTATTATTCTTCAAAATATGGGTCCAATCTAATATCTTCACCATACTGAGTAAATTTTATACTTGATTTCCCTGTTGGCTTTGTATAGATAAGGTTATTTGTCAGGCGATAATCCAATTCAAAAAAAGATAACTCAGTCATGTATTCCATCCAATCTTTTTCTTCTGGAGATGAAAAAGGATAATAGGAACCAAATAAAACCAAATAAGAATAAATTTTAGCAAGATATATTTGAAGCTGAATGTATTTTAAGCGGTCAGTGAGTTTGAATTCTTTGCATTTAATTAAATAGTCAGAAAATCTTTGTTTATGTATTTCAAGGGACTCCATACTAATTAAATCGGAACAAATATGATTTCCAAGATGTGCCAATAGAGTTTCTGTGGGTCCCTCAAATATTCTAAATATTCTTGCATCTCTAAAGTATCTTGCTATTATATTATTTTCCATATAACCACGACCGCCCAGCAATTGTAATGTCTGATCAATTATCTCACTCATCCATTCAGTACTTCTGACTTTAACTATAATACCTAAAATTTCAACAGGATAACCCTTTATTTTATTATTTCGAATTTCAGATAAAAACGATGCCAAAATTCTATTCTTCAGTTTAAATTCTTCAATTATCTGTTGAACATAGACATGATTATACATTAATCCTCTTGCTATTCTTCTTTTTTGTGTATACCTCTCCACCAGACTTATACATCTGGTGATAGTACCATATGAAATGTATCCGAAAGCTATGCGACCAATTCCAAAGTTTTGCTTTGCAATATTTAATCCACCCTCTTTGACTATACAATCTGATTGAACAACTACATTATCAAATTTAACTTCTGCCTGTACAATTCCATTTAAACCTAACGTTTTATGTTCATGAACGATTTGTACTCCTATTTGATTTCTTTCAATAATACAAGCTTGAACTATATTCTCATCGCTTTTGGCAAATACCACAAAATATTTTGCCCACGAGGCTAAACCTACCCATATTTTTTGTCCATTCAGTATATATTTGCCATCCTTTGCATTTATTCTTGCTTCCAAATTGGAAGGAAAGGATCCTGCGCATTTTTCTGTAAGTGCAAATGAGCACAACCCTTTACCGGAAAGAACATCATTTAATATATGTTGCTTTATGAAAGAATTCGGCATTTGTTGTATTACAGGTGTAGCAAGTAAATTATGAATTACTAATATTGCAGCCGTAGATAAATCGTATTCTGCACACAATTGTAAACATCAAATATTTTGTGGATGGGATGGTCAGAATTATTACCTTTAAAATAATTTCCAAACAAACCCTTATTAGAAAATTCAATAAATAGATTTGGGGGCAAGCATCTTCTTTCGCTAGCAAGTTGAAAGTCTATTTCATTTTCAAGAAATAATTTTAACCACGCATGAATATCGGAAACTGAAGGTTTTATAAATGATGATACTTCGTCATTTTTATGATTTTGGACCTCTTGGAATTGCACAAAATTCATTTTATTATTTTAGTTTGTATTGAATGAGGATTGGGTGAATAGGTAACCTATGGAGAGTAATTAATATTAAAAACAGAGAAGTTTTGCGAAAGGGAAAAACTTCAGGTAGGGATAAAGAGAGTACGAATAAAAATGTAAATCTTGATATATATTATAGGTTATAATTTACTAATGGTTAAATACTTAAACATATTCAATTTCGAATTTTTCTCATTAATTTTTGCCTGGTAAATCCCCGGTGGAAAATTACTCAAGTTAATATCTGCTTCCAATGACAGTGGGGTTTTAATTCCTAAAGCTGCCCCAGTAGAAGAGTATACCTCAATTATTTCAAAATTGGCATTTCCTTTTATTTTTATTTGTCCAGATGTGGGATTGGGATACAAAGTGAATTTAATGTTGGAGTCATCTTTTTTAGGTAACTTATTAATGTATGAATTCATCTTTGAAAAAGATCCATTAAAACTCTGTTTAGAGCAAAAACTACCGCTTATCAAAACTGGATTTACAGATAAACCGCTACTGTTTTCAACATAAATATCTGACAATTTAGAAGTAATCGACACCTTAGTTTTTGTAAAAAGCGATAAAATTTTAATATAGACATAAGCAATGATGGTCTCATCGTTTAATGAGGCAGCTTCTAGATTATCCCAAATTAATCCAGCATCGTTTATATTACTGACCGAAGAAAACATATCTCCCGGGATATTTCCTTTTTCAATGGATACTACTTGTCCCACATTATTTCCATCAATGGATATGGTAAACTGAAAGGATCTAATTTGTCTAAAATTCCGTACCCGAATAGGTATTTTTATAACCTCCCCTACATTACCACAAATAGAATCGTCTAAGTCAAATGTCAATTCTTCTCGACCAGAGCAAACCTTCCATTCAGTAAATGTATACCCTTTGCACCGTGCGATACCGATATTCAATTCCTTTCCCGGATATAAACACACTTTTTCATCTGTATCAATTGTATCTCTGCAGCCAGCTCTTCTTATGCAAATATCATCAATAAAGAACGCCGTACTATCGTTAATTCCACTAAATCTAAGTGAATTTATTTGCAAATCTGAATCGCTGTATTTTAATTTTCCGATAAACGTATTTTCTATAAAAACTTCGACCAGATTGGCATCAAAGTCAATAATCTGAGTAATGTTTAACCATTTATTCTGCTCGTATTGAAAATTGAGCGTATCTGCAGAGAAAATAATTTTACCATTCCCATTTGTTTCGAAGAGGATACTATAAGCAAAAGTAACCGGGTTAATTGAGTTTACCACATCTATCTGTGCAGCAAAACTTTGATAGACATATAGTTGATTTGATATTCTATAAATGCCCTCTTTTAGATTGTAAAGATTAAATGGTACTAATAACCCTTTGAATATTACCAGCGCTTTTTTACCTTCGGCTTTTCCGGTACTGACTACCGTTGCTTCTTTATTCCAAAATTCACTTTGATTAGCCAGCCAGGGCGATTCATATTGTTCAAAGTTTTCATACCTGGTATATGGTCTGGTATTGGAACTGGGCTCGCATAAATTTAAACTATTAGAATTTAAACAAATTATCTGCAGGCTAAAACTACCGGTACCTAAAGACATGGCATCCTCAATAGATAAGAAATAATTTTCACCTTCAGACAAAAAAATAGGACCAATTTTATCTTCCAATAATTCATTTTTAGCACTGAATGACAAAAGCTCTCCTGTTTCAAGTTGGCTTTTCGGACAAATATTCGATAATAGAAAAAGATCAAAATCGGTTGTAAGAGAACTTAATTTAATATCATACCACCCGCTTCTGGTTATTTTTAATTTATACAAATTCTCATTTCCCAGATATGATTTTTTATTGGTATTTATTGAATAGTATTCATAGTTTAAATTGTTGCTTTGGCCAATTTCGTAAACAATTGAGTCATTACAATAAATTATTTTTATCTGG
>JBGAVW010000055.1:0-37430 GCA_044227925.1 Saprospiraceae bacterium
GTTTATGGTAAAAAGCGAATGGTATTTGTGGATAAAATTTGAAACACCTTAGCAAATATCACAAGACAAAATGGCGTTGAATTATTAGGCAGTTTTGACATCATATGCTAATAATAAAATAAAAGGCCATACTTTTTTTTGACTGGGTTAACTATAAGGAAATCAAGCTGATCGATTAAATAAGAACACATTACTTACATGCATGTTAGTCTCCTTATGTACCTGTTAAGGACCAAGAACCTGTGTTCTCTTTTCTACAACGATGTGGTATTTCCCTTCTCTAATGGATATCGATTTGTACTTTTGATCAAATCTTGCCTTGATTTAAATCAGATTCCCTATTTTTACACCTTGAATGGATAGAGGAAGGATAATATTAAAACAGCCCCGTTTTAACCTAACTCTACTGCGATTGGCACATCAGCTGATTGAAAGCTACGGAGATTTTTCAAATACTTGCCTCATAGGAGTTCAACCACGGGGAGTAGAGTTGTCTGACCGGTTGTATACACTCATAACTGAGCTCAATCCTCAAAATCAAGCTGAATACGGAAAGTTGGATACTACATTTTACCGAGATGATTTTAGATTACGAAAATCTCTTAAAGCAAATGATACCGAGATGGATTTCGTGGTGCAGGATAAAAAAGTGGTCTTGATAGATGATGTATTGTATACTGGTCGTACCATACAAGCAGCACTTGCCGCTTTAAATCATTTTGGCAGGCCTAAGAATGTTGAATTGTTGGTATTGATAGATAGAAGATTTAACCGTGAAGTGCCTATCAGTGCAGATTATATTGGGTTTACCGTAGATGCTGTGGATGAAGCACATGTAGTGGTTGATTGGGATTTAGATACCCAAAAAAATGAAGTAAGGTTATTTAAGAAAAAAAGGGATTGAATCAATTAATATATGAGTGAAATTACGCAGTTGAGTACCAAGCATCTTTTAGGTATAAAGTACATAACCACTGCAGATATTGAATTGATCTTTGATACCGCAGACGAATTTAAAGATGTAATCAATCGGCCTATCAAAAGGGTCCCAACACTCAGAGATGTGACCATTGCAAATATTTTTTTCGAAAACTCCACGCGGACTCGAATTTCATTTGAACTTGCTGAAAAAAGGTTGTCGGCTGATGTGATTAATTTTTCTGCTTCGGCCTCATCAGTATCAAAAGGCGAAACACTGCTGGATACGGTTAATAATATTTTATCTATGAAAGTAGATATGGTAGTTATCAGACATCCGGCTGCTGGTGTTCCGGTCTATTTGTCTAAACGGGTAGAGGCAAATATTGTAAATGCCGGTGATGGAACTCATGAGCATCCCACGCAGGCGTTGTTGGATGCTTATTCGCTGAGAGAAAAATTAGGCTCATTGCGAGGAAAAAAAATAGTGATTGTAGGAGACATATTGCATTCAAGAGTAGCACTGAGTAATATTTTTTGTCTCAATAAATTGGGGGCTAAAGTAAGAGTTTGCGGCCCGCCGACATTAATTCCAAAACATATTGGATCATTAAATGTTGAAGTTAGTCATAATGTGGAAGAATCATTAAGATGGTGTGATGCTGCCAATGTCTTACGAATTCAATTAGAAAGGCAAGAAATACCCTACTTACCCAGCCTTAGAGAATATGCTCAGTATTACGGCATTAACGCCTCTTTGTTAAACAAAATAAACAAGCCTATAACCATAATGCATCCAGGTCCCATAAATCGAGGGGTGGAACTTTCTTCGGATGCTGCCGATTCGAAGCAGTCTATTATTTTGCAACAAGTGGAAAATGGCCTGGCGGTGCGTATGGCTGTATTATATCTTTTAGCAGGAAAAAAATAAATTTTTCAAATAAATGGAAGTACAAGATTTTAGAACAGAGGTCGTAGATAGATCGTTTGAAGTACCAATAGTCGTGGATTTTTGGGCACCATGGTGTGGTCCTTGCAGGGCATTAGGGCCTGTTATAGAAGCTATGGCTGGTGAGGCAAATGGCCTTTGGGAGCTTAAAAAAGTAAATACGGATGAAAATCAAGATATAGCCCAGGCTTTAAATATACAAAGTATTCCTGCCGTAAAAATGATCTACCAGGGGAAAATCATAGGAGAATTTGTTGGTGCATTACCCAAACCCCAGATAGCAAAATGGCTTGCAGAGCATCTACCCGAAATAAGTGGAGAGGGCGAAGAAGAGGCAATTCAAGATTCTGAAAAACTCCCGGCTTTAGATGATGTGATCAAAGAAATTGTGCAGGTGCCTGATCCGGAATTTATCATGTACCTCGATGAATATCTGCATCAGAACCCGGATGATCTTAAAGCCAAGGTGTATAAAGCAACTCACATTGTATTTTCGGATCCGGCAGAGGCAGAAGAACTTACGAATTCAATAAAAGAAGGAGACCCTTTATATGATCAGGTGCACGATATCCGGACCCTGGCCCATTTTTATATTACCGAATTCGATGATAGCAAAGTAGGTAAATTATTATCAGAGTCCAGAGACCACCTGGACCATGGTAGGCAAGATAGATCAATGCAGTTGATTATCGATTCCATGCACATCGATAAAACCTATAAAGATGAGATAGCTCGAAAAACAGGCATTGCCTTATTTCATATTTTTGGTAAAAACCATCCCATATCAAAATCGATGCGGAAATATTTTGATATGGCCATTTATTAACATGAATCTGGAGGAGTTAATACAGTATTGTAATGCAAAACCAAATGCAACAGAATCTTTGCCTTTTGGGCCAGATGCTCTTGTTTTTAAAGTCTACGAAAAGATATTTGCAATCACTGCTTTAAATGAAGATAAATGCAGCGTCAGCCTTAAATGCGACCCGGACTATGCACTTGAATTGAGAGAAAAGTATGAAGAAATAATTCCTGGTTTCCATCTCAATAAAAAACATTGGAATACGGTTTCACTGGATGGCCGACTTAAAACAGCCTTTATCAAAGAATTGATTGATCATTCCTATCAATTGGTGTTGCCTGTACAGAAATCAAAGAAAACCAAATCTTGAATGTTGATTTTATCATAGTAGGTCAGGGTCTTGCTGGTACCTTGCTGGCTTTTGCATTGGAAGAGCAAGGTAAAACTTTTTGTATTATCGATGATCTCAATGAATTTGCTGCTTCACGGAAAGCGGCAGGCATTATTAATCCCGTCACAGGCAGGAGATATGTAAAGTCTTGGAATTACGATGAATTGGAAAAAGAGTTTGTTCCATTTTATGAAAATATAGG
Source organism: Saprospiraceae bacterium (assembly GCA_044227925.1). Taxonomy (GTDB): domain Bacteria; phylum Bacteroidota; class Bacteroidia; order Chitinophagales; family Saprospiraceae; genus JADJLQ01. The sequence goes on from JBGAVW010000055.1 coordinate 3,263, forward strand.
TAATAAAATTAATAAACCAATTTTTCAAAAACACGAAATCATTTTATGTCTTACAACTGTAAAAGAAGAAAATGATTTATTAGCTCAGGCATCTCGATATCACTATTCGGATAAACTAAAGTTTATTCCTTTCCCCTCCATTTTGATTTCTGATACACTCACTGCGGTTTATTCATTGCAAGGTTATAAATTGGATATTCATGAACTATGCAATGCCTTTAGAACGTATTGGACCGAAAAAGGAAATATGAGGCATCAATCGGTTGACTATAAATTCATTTTCGAGCAGAATAAAGTAATTTATCAAGATGTGATAGCTGATGCTGTAGTTTTTTGTGAGGGGGCATTTATAAAACAAAATCCATTTTTTAATCACGCCTGGGTAATTCCCAATAAGGGTCAGTATTTGCTTATAGCTAAAGACGATTGGAAGAATAAATTTTCGGTAAAAGATAAGATTATTATTACACCGATAGGCGATGAGCTGTGGGTAGGTGCTACCTATGAATGGACTTTTGATACCGCTGAGCCTGATATAAAAGGTAAAGAAGAACTTGCCAATCAATTGAAAAAAATAATTAAGACACCATACACCATTAAGACTGTTCTTAGTGGACTCCGGCCAACAACCAAAAACAGAAGACCATTGATAATGAGGCACCCTATTCATTCAAATCTCTGGGCAATAAATGGATTTGGTACCAAAGGAAGTTCCTTGGGACCATTTATCATCAACCAATTTTTGAAGATATATTTTGATGGCCTCGAAAATAAATTTGAAAATATACAGTCTTAATCCATTTAATGAACTTGATGGTTATCTTTATATAACCTAATACATTAAGAAATGGATGTTTTGTTTAAATTTCTTGCTATAGTATTTTTTTTCTTTTCAACAAATGGCCATCCTAAACTATTGCCGGCCGGCAAAAACCAACCCAATATCATTTTCTTTTTTGTCGATGATATGGGATGGCAAGATACTTCTGTGCCATTTTGGAAGGAAAAAACCCGACTTAACTCGATTTTCCGAACGCCAAATATGGAGCGTTTGGCTCAGCAAGGTATGAAGTTCACCCAGGCCTATGCAACTCCGGTTTGTTCTCCTTCCCGCGTAAGCCTTATGACCGGGATGAATGCGGCAAGGCACCGGGTTACTAACTGGACTTTATATAAGGATAAAATGCAGCCAATGGAGATGAACCACCCCGAATTGAATTTTCCATTTTGGAACGTGAATGGCCTTAGCATAAATAAATCTGATACACATGCAGTCTATGCCACCCCTTTGCCGGAGATTCTAAAAAAGAATGGTTATCGGACCATTCACATTGGAAAAGCCCATTTTGGTGCAATAGGTACAGTAGGTGAAAGCCCATTAAATCTTGGCTTCGAAGTAAATATTGGAGGTCATGCTGCAGGTGCACCTGAAAGTTATTATGGAAAAGAAAATTTTGGTAACATCCCCTCTAAGGCCAATTCACCCTGGCCTGTCCCTGGATTGAGTAAATATCATGCATCTGATATTAATCTTACTGAAGCGCTTACCCTGGAGGCCATTGATCAATTGAATTTGGCTGTGGAAAAACAGAAACCATTTTTTTTATACCTCTCTCATTATGCAGTGCATACTCCCATTATGGCTGACCATCGTTTTTATCAGACCTATTTACAATTGGGATTGGATTCTACAGAAGCTAAATATGCTTCGATGGTTGAAAGTATGGATAAATCATTAGGGGATCTTATGGATTTTTTGGAGAAAAAGAATATTTCAAAGAATACCATTATACTTTTTATGTCTGATAATGGGGGATTGAGTGCCGTAGCCAGGGGAGGAAGTAGGCACATGCACAATCAGCCTCTAAAAAGTGGTAAGGGGTCTATTTATGAAGGTGGTATAAGGGAGCCTATGCTGGTCAAATGGCCCGGAGTTACCACTCCTAATTCTGTAAATGAAAATTATATGATTATCGAAGACCTGTATCCCACCTTGGTAGAAATGGCAGGTATTAAAAAATTTAAATCGGTACAAAAAATAGATGGAGTCAGTTTGTTATCTACCTTAAAGAATCCAAGGAAATTAGAACAGGATAGGTCCCTTTTCTGGCACTATCCCAATTCGTGGGGCCCTACTGGTCCCGGGATAGCAGCATTCAGTGCTATCCGGAAAGGCGATTGGAAATTGATATATTATCACGCCGATGAAAAGTATGAATTGTTCAATATTGTCCAGGACATAGGTGAAACCAATAATTTAATCCTGGAAGAGCAGGAAATCAAGTCGAAATTAGCATATGAACTTGGTCAATATTTGATCTCGGTAGATGCACAAATGCCTTTCCATAAATCGACCGGATTGCAAACTAAAATTCCGGGTACCTGATGCATTTTTAAGTAACCAGGGTGTGGTGATTTGCCTGAATATCGGCCTTAATTTTGCCAAATGGGTTTACTATAAAATTATTAATTTCAATTTATGAAAAAGAAAATTTTACTTGGATTGGCAGCGGTACTTGTTTTAATCCAATTTATCAGACCGGAAAAAAATGATTCCAATATCCAGACCAATCACATAGCAAATAAATATATGATGCCACAAGAGGTAAAAGAAATATTTGCCAAAGCTTGTGACGATTGCCATTCCAATAATACACGTTACCCATGGTATTCCAATTTTCAACCGGTGGCCTGGTGGCTTGATGATCATGTAAAAGATGGTAAACGGCATCTGAATATGTCGGAGCTCGGGGCAAGGAGAATCAATCTTCAAAATCATAAATTGGAAGAGATTATAGAAATGGTGGATAAAAAAGAGATGCCCTTAAACTCGTATACCTGGATCCATACAGATGCAAAACTTACGGATGTGGAAAGAAATTGGATAACAACCTGGGCTAAAAGTGCAATGGATTATATCAAAGCAAATTATCCTGCAGACTCATTGGTAATGCCGAAAAGATAACTTTATTACCTAATTACTTTCTTAATACTACGAATCTCTTTGTCAATCCAAGCCCACCCTGGTCAATTGTGTAAAAATAGGTACCATTCGAAAATTGCCCGGTGGGGATCATAATGCTGTTTTCTCCCTGGTTTAATTGATGTTTGGTCTTAGAAATTAATCGGCCGGAAACATCCGTAATGGTAAGAATTGATGTCCCTGATTTATAAGCACCTATTTTGATATTTATGAGATCGGTAGTACTAGGATTAGGAAATGAACTTAGACTTCCTTCAAATCCTCTGGATGCTTGAATATCGCTGGTCAGGCATGATTTACTTCCTTTCTGTGCTACAGTGATAAAGTATTTTCCTGGAAATAGAGCTCCCGGATAGGTCACATCAAATGTACCTAAAGCGGTGACCAATTTTAAATTGATTACCAAATCGTAAACTCCAATTTTATTTTCAGCTGTTACGGTGCCCTTAATCACTACACATCCCGGTTTGTTTTTAAGCATTATACAGGTGTTGGGATTACAAAAATAATTTAAACCTTTTGGCAGCCCTGTGACCGCATTTTTTACATCCAGGCTGGCGCTTTCAAGACCTAAGGTAATTGGAATGCCACCGACAGGGACTGTAACCATATCCGGTATAATTACGGTAAGGGGGTATTCGAATTCTTCATCTATACAAGCTGCCCGATCAATGCCACCTAATTTTGTACTGTCATTATAGGGGCGTGGATAGATCCCGGCTACACTGTCTTTATAAATAGCATTTGGGAGACATACTGGATTTTGCGCAAAGAAATTGTACATTTGAAATAGTGCAATCATCAGTAGGAATGACCGGTTTTTCATGGCTTAAATATTTTAGGCATTTATTGAATTCTTTGTCCAAATTAAGAATAGTTTTTGTTTTTTCAATATTGATTCATTTTGTAGGAGCTCAGACTTCCGGGGTCAAAGGAAAGTTGATTAATGTCAGCACTGGGGAAGCATTGATCGCAGCAACTATCAAATCCGGAGAAATAGGCGTGATCACAGATCAGGCTGGAAATTATGAATTGAGATTGGCCCCCGGTAATTATGTGCTGGAGTTTTCATATATCGGTTTTGAACCGGTAAAAAAGAATATTACTATTTCCTCCGACGAATGGTTGGTGCAAAATATAAGTATGCAGTCGGCTGAAAATATATTGGAAACAGCCATCATATCCGAATCACGGTATTCAAAACCCATTACAGCCAGTACCATTTCAGTGGAGGTAATAAAAAATTCGCTTCTGGAGCATCTTAATAGTACATCAGTGGAAAGTGTATTAAATAAAGTACCTGGTATTATAATGGTAGGCGATCAGGCCAATATACGGGGTGGGGCGGGGTATAGCTATGGAGCAGGGAGCAGGGTTTTGTTGATGATCAACGATGTGCCGGCATTGCAAGCCGATGCCGGATATTCCAATTGGGATGATATACCAGTTGAAAATATAGAGCAAATTGAAGTAATAAAAGGTGCTGCGAGCGCAATATATGGTTCGTCAGCTTTGAATGGATTGGTGAATGTACGGACCAAATACGCCAAGTCTGAACCTATAACAAAAATTTCGTCCTATTACTTATCGGTATTGCCTCCTAAAAACAAAGCTCAGCAATGGTGGTCAAAAGCCCCTTATACATCAGGGATAAATATTTCACATGCACAAAAAATGAATAGACTGGATCTGGTCTTAGGCAGCTTTGTACAAAAATCCAACAGTCATAATGAAACTTCAAATTTATCCTATGGAAGGTTAAATGGAAGTATTAATTATAGATTCACTGATCGATTCAATGCCGGTTTCCATTTTAATATAAACAAGAGAAAGAGCAATAGTTTTTTTTATTGGCGTGATGGAGTAAATGCCATCTACAGGCCAGACAGCACTACCTTGAGTAATGCTGATTCATACCGGTTTCATGTGGACCCATTTATTACTTATTTTGATAAGAGGAATAACCGACACGCACTACGATCGAGAATATATGTAGTTAATAATAATGTATCAGGTGGTAAATCCAACAGCAGTACGATGTATTATAATGAATATTCTTTTCAGCGAAATTTTGAAAGAAGGAAACTGGTGCTGTCCGCCGGGCTAGTGGATCAATTCAATGAAAGCAATTCTGAATTATTTAGTCGTTTGCCATTCAGGTCAGACAACAAAGCGATTTATACCCAGGTAGAAAAAAAAATACAAGAAAATGTTTCGATGACAGCCGGGTGGAGGTTTGAAAAATATAAATTATCAAGGCCTGAAATATTCGAAGGAGATACTTTGCCGGGAGGTATAAAAAGAGATCAGCGAAATTTATTCCGCATTGGATTAAATGCCAAAATAATGAAGGGTACATTTTTACGTTCTTCCTGGGGGCAGGGATTTCGATTTCCTACCCTGGCAGAGTTGTTTATTGTAACTACATTTGGGTCTACCAATATTTCTCCAAATCCTGCACTACAAAGTGAGAATGGTTGGAATACAGAGCTGGGCATAAAGCAAATTTTTTTACGTGGAAAATCAACTGCTTTTGTTGATGCAGCCGTTTTCTGGTCGAGGTATGATAATATGATGGAATTTGTATTTACTGGTTTCGTAAAGGGATTCCAATCTCAAAATATAGGAAATACAGATATCAAAGGGTATGAATTGTCTGTTGGAGGCAATACGGTGGTCAACCGGCATTCGATATCGATAATGGGTGGATATACTTATATCAATCCAAAATTCCGCAACTTTACAGAAGAGGACAACCGCAGGTCATCTGCTGATTTTAATATTCTAAAATACAGATCCAGGCATATGTTAAAACTTGACCTTGACGACCAAATAGGTAAATGGACCATTGGTTCCGGCTTTTTATATTCAAGTAAAATGGAGGCCATTGATGCCATTTTTGAATTGGTGATCAGGGGGCTAAAAGATTACCGTAAAACGCATGGAGGGTATTTTACTCAGGACCTGCGTGTTGCTCGTACAGTAAATAAATTTACATTCAATTTGATCGGTAAAAATATCTGGAATGAGGAATATACTACCCGACCGGCGATTTCTGAAGCACCACGCAATATTACCTTGAAAATTGATTATATATTTTAACTTGAATGGCCCTCAGTATAATTTGTTCTTATAAAAATGAAATACCTGCATTTTATTTGCTTTTTTATTTGAGCCCATAATTTTTTAGATAAGCAGAAGAATTAATGTCAATAGAATACCTCCAATTGCAAAATAGATACCTTTTCGGAACATATCGGTATTTGGTAAAAACATCCAAAATGCAGAAACCACAAAAAAGAGAAGTGATAGTCCAAAAAAAATATTAAGAAAAAATAGTGGATCGTTTGATGTTGCTTTGTGCAATTTGGTCATTTTCTCCAGAGCCCTGGGCCATTCTTTTGTAGTTACCCTGGCTACTCCTGTAGAAGTATTAAATGTACCCTGGCTAAAATAAAGTAGGCCATTTTGCTCTTTTTCAATTTTAAAGTCACGGATTTTTAGCGCTTTTCCTAGCTCTTCATGTTTAATATCGGTAGGAAATTGTTTTTCTCTTGTTTTTTCTGATTTTAAAAAGTCTGTATTTCTAAAGATCATTAAAATACCGCTTAATGCATAGACTGCCATGATACCTGCCAGGAAAAATCCCAGGTATCGGTGATACATTCGCATAGTGTTGTTTACTTTCAAATTCCCCATTGATATATTGTTAATTTTATAGAAATACATCTGCTTTACACAGATGTATTATGGAGAACAAATATATTAAAATAGTAAATTTAAAACGGATACAACTATCAATCCATTATCCAATAAAGACAGCGCTTTTTAAGTGGCTGGAATGAATGGTAATCAAATTAGCAATGATATAATATAAATACTATTGCCCAGGAGCTTTATAGTGCACCACTTTGTGCGCTGCCTCATCAAGTTGTTCAGGAGTAAGCAAATAAATCATATCGATGTCTACTTTGCCTGTTGCATCAATATTGAGAGCTAATGCGGCGGCGGTGATTTCGTCTGGTAATTCACAAGTAACAAATGCTTCATCTGTATTCAGTGAATAATAGAAAGACTCCAGTTTACCTCCGGCATCCTCTATCATTTTAGTTACCGCTACTTTTCTTGCAGTACCCCCTTTGTGTAATAATCCTTCGACACCCGCAGCGGTGTACTTTGCTCGGATAAGAAATTTTTTTGACATGGTATTTGAATTAAATTTTTGATCACAAGATACTACTCCCCTTTGTTATAAGGAAATTTTATATTGTCCCATGCAATGGAAAATGATGGACTTTTAGCAATCTGCAACTGTTATACACATTCGCACCCCTGAATAAAAATAGTATAAAAAAAGAATGATACCTTTAACTGCTATTCTACAACATGAAATCAATATATATTTTTTTTCTATTGGTTATTTTAAAAAATTTTCTTTCTGGTCAGGAAATCAGGTTGACTGAAATTAACTTGCAGGCACATCAGGTGTATATGTCTCCACAAAAGCTGTATGGCAAAAAAGTCTTGAGAGTAGTTAAAGATTCAGCCATTACTCTTGTGGATGAACCCACTTTTGTCAGGATAAATAATATCCAATTTAAAAATGGCTCGATTGAAGTAAACGTATTGAGCCGATTATTAAAAAACGCACCTTCATTAGCCAGGGGGTTCATTGGCATTGCATTTAGAATAGATGATAAAAATCAAAAATTTGAATCCATATATATTCGACCTGCCAATGGTCGGGCCGATGATCAAATAAGGCGCAATCACTCAACACAATATTTTTCATACCCCGATTTTAAATTTGATAAGTTGAGAAAAGTCAGTCCAGAAAAGTATGAGTCCTATGCCGATATGGGCCTGGATGAATGGATTAAAATGCGTATTGAAATTCAAGGTAAGAATGCAGACCTCTATTTAAATGAAGGAAAATACCCGGTGCTGAAAGTGACTGATTTAAAAATGGGTGAAAATTCGGTTGGCGGTATTGGACTTTGGGTAGAGGTGGGTACAGAAGGATATTTTAGAAATTTAAAAGTGATAAATAAGCCTTAATTGTTTATTATAATTTCCTAAGTCGGTATTCCCCAATGATCAGTTTTTATACATGAAAGAGTAATTTTGATTCCCGATTTTGCTAATTTCATATTATAAGCGTTTATTAAATAAATTCACTTGCCATTCCATATATTTATGTAAATTTTAATCTGACTATCCCTTTTTGTATGAAAACTTTGTTTGTTTTGGTTTTATTTTCACTGATCTGTTGCTCTGCTTACAGATGTCATGTCCCTGAGAGACCCAATATCGTTTTTATCATGTCGGATGACCATGCGTACCAGGCTATTTCGGCCTATGATACCAGATTAATGCAGACACCAAATATTGATCGGATTGCCAAGGAAGGAATGCTCTTTACCAATGCATGTGTGACCAACTCTATCTGCGCTCCATCCCGTGCGGTCATTCTTACCGGAAAACATAGTCACCTCAATGGCAAAATTGATAATTACTTTCCTTTTGATACCTCTAATATCACTTTTCCTCAGATCCTGCAGGCAAATGGATATCAAACCGCCATGTTTGGTAAATTGCATTTTGGCAATAATCCAAAAGGGTTCGATGAATTTAAAATATTACCCGGACAGGGAGATTATTATAATCCTGATTTTATTACAAAAAAAGAAGGCAAAATAAACGTGGTAGGATATGTAACAGATATCATTACGGATATGACTTTAGAATGGCTTAAAAACGACCGAAAGAAAGACAAGCCATTTTTCTTAGCCTATCTGCATAAAGCCCCCCATAGAGAATGGCTGCCTGCGGAGCGACACTATAAAGAATTTATCAACCGCCAGTTTGCTGAGCCAGCAACGTTGATGGATGACTATAGTGGTAGGGGCAGAGCTGCAAAAGAACAGGAAATGAATCTACTAAAACATATGAATTGGGCAGGTGATTCGAAAATAAAGCCTGAAGTAATGGATTCCCTTGGGATCAGGGAATCTCATCCTTATGACAAGGGCAATTATAATAGTACAATAAATAGGATGAATGATGGACAAAGAAAATCCTGGGACGCCGTTTATGATAAAATGAATGCTCAATTTATTCAGGATTATCCTTCTATGTCTGAACAGGATAAAATGAGATGGAGATATCAGCGATATATGCAGGATTACCTTGGATGTATTGCCGCCGTAGACGATGGGGTAGGAAAGGTTCTTGATTTTTTGAAAGAAAATGGTTTGGAAAAAAATACGATTGTGATCTACACCTCAGATCAGGGGTTCTACCTGGGAGAACATGGATGGTTTGATAAAAGATTTATCTATGATCAATCTTTTAAGACCCCCTTGTTGGTAAAATGGCCAACGGTAATAAAACCCGGAAGTAAAAATACCAAAATGGTTCAAAATCTTGATTTTGCACAAACCATTTTAGAAGCTGCCGGCTTGAAAGCACCAATAGATATGCAGGGTGAAAGTCTGATTTCATTATTTAAAGGTAAAGGTGAAAACTTCAGAGATGCCGCCTATTACCATTATTATGAATATCCAAGTGTGCATATGGTTAAAAGACACTATGGGATTGTGACTGAAAAATTCAAATTAATTCATTTTTATCATGACATTGATGAATGGGAATTATACGATCGGGAAAAAGATAAAGAAGAAATGAAAAATGTATACCATGACCCTGCATATGAGTCCATAAAAAAAGATTTGCATGACAAGTTGGCAGCATTGCGAATAAAGTACAAAGATTCTGAGGAATTAGATAAAATGTATATTGCTAAGTACGATCAATTAATAAAAGCGGGAAAGATATTTCAATAAAAATTTTATCCATTTTGGTCAGTTCATTAGAAAGTTTTACTACCCCTCAGGGTAGTGGCCAATTTATACAATCCTACTAAATTTGCTTTGTTTAAGTCAATTGTTTAATTTTCTAACTTTTAAAAAAATTGGGCATGAAAAACAAAAACCCATTTCTACTCCTTTTTTTATTAACCAATTGCATATTAATTGGCCAGGGTCGCAGGGACTTTAATTTTAAATTTGACGGTGTCGATCGTAATTTTGTTCTTTCCGTACCCACGGGTGCAGTACCTGCCGGAGGGTATCCAATGGTAATGATGTTGCATGGCACCAGCGGAGATGGAGATAAGTTTTATACGATTTCGGGTTGGAAAGAACTGGGTGAAAGAGAAAAATTTATTTCAGTATTCCCTAGTTCATTGGAGTATTGTTTTATTGGTACACAGGGGTTTAAAAACATTACTTCAAAATGGAATAATGGAGAAGCACAAAGTGTAAAATGCCCTAATTTGGTACAGGATTTTAAAGATGATGTAAAGTTTTTGCGCAAAGTAGTAGATACTGTAAAAAGATTGTATACCATTAATAATTCTAAAGTCTATATTTCCGGGTTTTCAAATGGTTCAGCTATGACCAATAAACTGGCCATAGAAATGTCTGATGTATTTTCAGCAGCTGCAAGCAGCGGCGGACTTATGTCGTCATTAGATTCGGCTAAACCTAAAAGATATATTCCGATATGGGAGACCATAGGGACTCACGACAATTTTTTAATTGAAAATTTGGGCAGAGCTCTTCCATTTAACGACTCTTTGAATGATTATATCTCCGCTTTTACCAGCGTTTACCGAGGCGTGGAAAACCTGGCAAATAAATACAAGTTAAATAAAACCAGTATCACCTATACTTATATTTTCGATCAACCTAATTCAAATACACAGAAAAATTATTTGTACTATACATTTATAAAAGATATGGAACACGTATTTCCAAATGGACTTAATTATCCATTTTCAGCGCCAATACAATACTGGGAGTTTTTTAAGCAGGCATCTGCGATTAGTACACCTATCCAGGCCTTGTATACCCACACGGATATACAGGTCTTCCCTAATCCTGCCAGTAACATTATTAATATAAAAACATCTGGCAATCATATCCAATCAAATGTAGAGTTAGTCTTTATTGACTTGTTGGGTAAAATTCAGTTAAAAACAAGGGTAAATCAAGAACTGAACCAGGTCAATATTTCTGCATTGCCCTCCGGAATGTATAAGTTGCATTTACACACAAAGGATGGGTTTACGGTTAAAAGTTTTATCAAAAATTGAAACTCATTTTTCTGATTAATCATTTCTTTTGAATTGCCCGGACTACAAGCAATCTGATTAATAATAGCCATGGCACGCCATGCAAAAAAGTATCAAACCAATCCATTACTTTCATGCCCATTGCGCCTCCCCAAATCCATTTTAATTTTCCCCAGATATGAGGCTCCGGGAAAAATGGAGCCAGCCCAAGGGTAAGGCAGGCAATAAGGATCAATGATCCATTGTCAATTATTGATTTCATTATTGGAGCAAATGTAATTATTCTTTACATTCAAGCCACTCCTCTTGATACTCTGTCTTGTATTTAGATAAAATGCACCTGGTCCAGTTTTTTTACATTTATTATTAAATTCGAGGATTTAATCAGGAAAGCTGGAGCACTCGGATTCAATTGCAAGCAATTAATTCCTATTTTAAAAATAATCAACTGCTTTCTTTTGATCAATAAAATTGCGGACATTAGCATACGTAATTGTGAAAAAAATATTTAAATGGATGATTAATATCGGAGCAGATGCCGCTGACTCCGAAGACCTCAAATTGAAAAAATCATTGATGGTACTGTGCACATTCCCATTTATTTTTACCGGATTTATTTGGGGTCTTATGTATACTTCTTTCGGTGAACCTCTGGCCGGATGGATACCTATTTCTTATGCTATCGTATCTGGGCTCAGTATCATTTATTTTGGTATTTCCCGCCGCTTCGAAGTATTCCGTTTCAGTCAATTGTTTTTAATCCTGCTACTTCCTTTTTTTCTAATGCTTTCTCTAAATGGATTTGTAACGGGAAGTGGAGTATTATTATGGAGTTTGCTTTGTCCTATGGGAGCGATGTTATTTGATAAGCCGGTAAACGGTCTGCGTTGGTTTGTTGGATTTATTATTTTAGTAATTATAAGCGGACTGGTGCAACTTAAAATGGGGCACGAAAGTCGGCTGACCCCCTTCCATATAAATTTATTTTTTAGTATCAATTTCATTGGTGTAGGTAGTTTGATTTTTTTAATGGTATATTATTTTGTACAGAGAAAAAACCTATACCAGGAAAGGTCGGAATTGCTTTTGCTTAATATCCTTCCAAAGGAAATGGTGAACATATTGCGGGACGAACATCGTACAGTTGTAAATTATTTTGAGCAATCGAGTATTTTATTTGCAGATGTAGTAAATTTTACCAGCATGTCTGCAACTATGGCCCCGGAAGAATTATTGGAGCTGCTCAATGAGGTTTTTTCTACATTTGATAAATTAGTAGAAAAACATGGCCTGGAAAAAATCAAGACAATTGGAGACTGTTATATGGTAGCATCCGGTGTCCCTGTGAAAAGAGATGATCATGCCGAAGCGATAACAGAAATGGCACTGGAAATGCGAGATTACGCTATTCACAATGAATTTAAAGGGAAGAATCTTCATTTTCGTATAGGTATTAATTCAGGTCCGGTAATTGCCGGCGTAATTGGACAAAAAAAATTTAGTTATGATCTATGGGGCGATGCAGTAAATACGGCGAGCAGAATGGAATCACATGGAGAGGCAGATACTGTGCAGATAAGTCAAAGTACGTACGATTTAATTAAAGATAAATTTAATTGTGTGTCGAGGGGAGTGGCTCAAGTGAAAGGTAAAGGAGAAATGCGTATTTGGGCTGTTGAAAATAAAAAAAATCAAAATTAAGTCTTTCTGTGTTTTGGGCTTTAAGATTGACTCATAGATTGGCTATCTTTTATATGCAAACGGTATTGGAATTCAGCCATTTCAGAAGCTGATTTGAGCATACCAATCATTCCTATTCCAAGCGATATTAATCCAAAAGACAACGCTGAAAAAGGGGATGTGGTTTCGGATAAAAGCCCCCACAGCCCCAATATCAAAAAGATGGATATCTGGCTAAGCAGTAAAGCTAAAAATATTTTAGTTTTTTTAGGGTTTTGATAAATCCGTAAGGATACTTTGTTCTGGACTTTTGTAGTGTCTTGTAAAGTAGAAAAACCCGTAGCTATTCCAAAAACGGTCAACGCAATGTTTATATCTTGAAATAGATTATCGATGGTATTAAAAAATGGTCTTATCAAAAAATACATCGAAATCATCATAAGCGGATATTGAAAATAACTAATGATTTGAAATATCGATTTAATATTCATGTCAAATGGTTTATAACAGTTTAAAGAGCGCTGTTTTATATAGTTATTCTTTGGATTTAGGCAGGTCATCAAACCTGCACCTTGTTTTTTGAATTATGGTTGAAATTAATAAAAACTGTACATTTAAGATCTATGGAAATTACTTTTAATACCCCCGCTGTTCTTTTTCCGGCTATCAGTCTTCTGATGCTGGCTTATACCAATCGGTTTCTTGCCCTTTCTTCTTTAATAAGAAAATTGCACGACGAATATCAATCCGGCAAAGATGAGAAATTGTTAAAATTACAAATAATGGGGTTAAAGCGAAGACTAAATTATGTGCGTTGGATGCAGGGATTAGGTGTATTTAGTTTTCTTATCTGTGTGATTACCATGTATTGTATTTATATAGAATGGGGCAAGCTCGCACAGGGCATGTTTGCAATTAGCCTGATTTCACTTTCAGCATCGTTGGTATTTTCTCTTGTGGAAATCATACAATCTACAAATGCATTGGAATTAGAACTCAGCGATATGCAGGGATTGGAAGATGAAGGTTTTTTTAAAGACCTCTGGAATAAATATAAAAAGAAGTAAAATAAAAAAAGGCTCCAGGATGTCCTGGAACCTTTTTTTTAATTTAACAATATTAGTTTTCTGGTTGGATTATTTTGGGATTCGAAGTATCTGCCCAGGATATATCTTATCTGGATGTTTCAGCATTGGTTTATTTGCTTCAAAGATTTCAGGATATCTCATTGGATCACCATAAAAATGCTTAGCAATTTTGGAAAGTGAATCTCCCGATTTTACCTCGTACATCTCTGCTTCCGGTTCAGGATTAGTAACGGATACACGATCGTCTACAGAAGCTACTCCTTCGACATTACCCAAAGCTAAAATTAATTTCTCTTTTTCAGCCTGAGTCTCACATTGGCCATACACTGTAACTTTGTCTCCTTCGATATCAAGATCAAGGTTTTCAACATGCAAGCCAAGACCGGTTAAATAACTTTGCATTGCATTGATTTTGCGTTCACGCTCTATAGCTGCAGCATCTACTTCGGGCACAGATGCGGGTACCGGAGCTGGTTTTGAACCAAATAGTTTTTCACCAGCAGATTTTAAAAATGAAAATAATCCCATAATAAATAATTTTTTTGTTGATTAAATTAATTGGCTACAAATAAACACATTTTTCATGACTCGAACGAAAGCTTTTGCTAAAAATTAACCTTTACTGAAACACTTAGATTTCTACCCGGGGCATTGATACCACTGGCAAATACCCGATATTCAGTATCTAATATATTTTCCAGCGCAATCCCTGCTTTTACCCTTTTTGTTAGTTGTATAGAACTATATAAATTATAAATCATCCACGCCGGCATTCCATATGGGGTGGCATATATTTCATTATCTTCCGCATTCAGTAAATAATCTTCAATTTTTTTAGCTCCATTAAATTGGCTGTTAAATTCAATTCTCCACTTCAGATTGGTATAATCTATCCCAAATTTACCCGTTAGCGGAGGAATGTGATCCAAAGGTGTATTTGCCCCGGACTTCAGAATCCGGCCCCTGGTCAGATTAATAAGAAAAAAAGTGTGAAAACCAGGGGCAATTTGCAGCTGTGCATCCAGATTAGCACCGGTAATCAACGCTTTTGTATTGTTTTGACTTGCCAGCACGATGCTATTTACACCATTGTAAATGATGCTGTCTTCACCATTATATAAAAATGGAGCAGTTGTAATTACATTATACAATCTGGTAAGATATACAGATCCTTTGATCCATGACTGCATGTTTTGGCTATATGTGCTGCCGTTCAATTCCATAGAGATACTTGATTCAGGTTTTAATTTTTCATTGGGCACTATAATTCTACCACTTACTGATTCAAACACTTTTGACAGATCGTCTACATTGGGCACCCTGGTCCCGGTTGCCAGTGCCATTCCTATTTTGGATCTCTCCGTTGGATTATAGTTTGTACCAATATTGATTGAATAAAACAAATGATCTTGTTTGATAGAATTAAAGGGAAATTTGAAAAAATCATTGTTTCCAAAATCAGATTTGAGATAGGAATAGCCCAGGCGCAGACTTTGTTGCGTTGAAAACTGGTCAGAAAACCGTTGGGTGAGGATTTGATATATACCTAATCGATTCATTCGATTCCCTGCTGCAGGATATCTCGTATCTAAAGGAGCAATATTACCTGTGACCAGGTTTCGGCTAAATGCCGATGATTTCACACTTTCTGATTGGCCATCAAGACCAAACATAAAGATATTTTTACCTCTTATCCATTTATGGAAAAGATCAAGGCCAAAAACATCTACTTTTTCAATCCTATTTTGTAAATTATAATTACCTACTCGTCGATTATGCCGGCTTTCTTCAATAAATTGGTAATATACTTTGTATGTAATAGGCATAGTTGACTTTATACTGCTCTCATAACTGGCTAAAAACCTTTTTTGAGGGCCATAATACCAATCCCCGTTTCTTAAAAGCTTTGCAGAATTGTCTACATCGGTCAGTCGGTCATACCTGGGTATATTACTGGAAGTGGAATATTGAAAATTGAAGATATGATCAGCATTTTCGAATTGCCACAACAGTTTTCCGGTAAGATCCAATTGATTAAATCCTGATGCTATTTGTTTCCACGGCTTTGGGTTACGCTTCAATACATCTGTATTATTTTCAAAAGAATAATAATACCTGCGTGGCCAGAGTATTGAATCGCCCCTGGCTAATGGATTTGATTTCCGGCCGCTATTGAGATCACCATAGGAAGTATATGTAGTGGAAAACAGTGCCCCAAAATGGCGTCCGGAATACATACCATCGTAATGAATCATTTTTTCATTATTCACAGTACTGTATCTTGATGCAATTACGGATTTAAATGTGGGATTCATGGAAAGGACCGGTTTTTTAGTAATCATGTGAATAACGCCTCCCAATGCATCTGAACCATACACCGACGATGCAGGTCCAAATAATACTTCCACTTTATCAAGAATATTGGGGTCTATGGTAATAATATTTTGCAAGTGCCCACCCCGGTAAATAATATTATTCATACGCACTCCATCTACTACCAGGAGCACTCTATTGGCTTCCATGCCGCGTAATATCGGACTTCCACCACCTTGCTGGCTTTTTTGAACCACCAGGTTACCTGTCTTTTGCAGTAAATCAGCGGTGGATTGAGGCATAAGTTGTGCTATTTTTTCCTGGCCGATAGATTGAACGGACTGGGCCAATTGATTTTGAGATAAAGTGGATTTTGTGGCACTGATGATCACCTCTGAAAATTGGATTGGATCAGGTAATGATGTACTGTCCTGGCACATACCTGATTTATATAATAATAGAATTAGTATAACGTTTGTAATCTTCATAAAAGAAAATTGATTAAATAAAAATGATCTGCAAGGGGTGTGGTGTCAGCAATATCAGATCATTTCATTCGGTGGATGAGGATAGCTTAAATTTATTTCCTTACCTGATAAGGGAAGGTAGTTAAATTCCTGCTTGCACCAATTTATGCCTGGGGATTTTTTTTGTTCAATGCTGTGAAAACACCAATCAGGACAAGTAAGTAATTTGATTTTGCTACTACCTTTATCTTGATTTTCAAATAGATTGGTTATTTCTTGCAGCAGCCTGTCTTCCAGGTTGTCTTTGAAAGCGATTATCTGTATTTTATCACCGGATAGTCGATGCATTTGATAAACATCATAGGTGTTGCCGTCGATTTTAATTTCTCTTTTGTCAGCAAAAGAGGAGAAGATACTTGCGTCCAGGACCAGGGTATCGAAATGAAAGGATTTATCCAGATTGATTTGAATATAATTTCGATGGGAGACTATTTTTGAAACAATATCTAATATAGGCATAAACGGAAACAACATCAATCCTCCCAGGATCCAGGTACAAATAACAGATAGTATCTTTTTATTATTCACCTTCATCTATAAAGTCTACATCTTTTTTAAATGGAAACCTCATCAAGAAATTTATTCCGTCTAAGATATTCATTTTTTCATACACCACTTTGTATAAAATCTCGATGATGGGGGAGCGCATTTTATAGGTTTTCATCAGATGATAAACAATACGCAGCGTGCGCACTCCTTCAGCCAATTCGTCACTGGTTTTTAACACTGTCTGAACATCTTCTCCTTTTGCAATTCGTTTGCCAAATTGGTAGTTCCTGCTATCGGAGCTGGTAGCCGTAGCGATGAGGTCTCCTATTCCGGCTGTACCCAAAAATGCACTACTGGTAGTACCCATATTTTGACCAAAATGAATTATTTCTGCAAGGCCCCGGGTGATGAGAATTGCCTGGATATTTTTACCCATTCCCATTCCGTCAAGAATACCTGAACCAATGGCAATTATATTTTTTAGGGTGCCTGCAATCTGTGCACCTTTCAGATCATTGCTGCCAAACACGAAAAACTTGTTGCTACTCAAGACTTGAATTCCAAGCTCGATGACTTCGTCAAATTCACTTGCAATCACGGTAGCCGTAGGTTGCTCATCTAATATTTCTTTAGCCAAATTAGGGCCACTCAGACAACCAATGCGCAATACAGAGGTAAATTTTCGTATTAATTCACTCATGGTCAGTACCTGTTCCTTCCTGAGGGCCTTTGTTTCCATGTCATTTTCATCAATGCCACTTAAAACAAATCCTTTGGTGCCGTGTATAAGTATGTGGGCCGGGGTCAGCAAAGGGGCGGCCTGCTTTATCATATCGCTAAAATCATTAGACGGTACGATTGGGAAAATAAGTTTGCTGTAATGTAAAGCCTCCTCCAGTGAGGTTGTTGCTTTGATCCGATGATCCAATCTCGTGTTAAAAATGAAATGATCGTGGTTGATTTTATTTAAAGTGTCTTCACTGCGGCAAGCTACAAGAACATCGACATTGTGGGCTAATAATTTAGTAATGGCAATGCCGAAACTCCCCGCACCGATCACCGTTACTTTATCCATAAAATATTACAAAACTACGAATAATAAATGGGGCTTGCTACATTATAGACAAGTGGTCATGACCTGTCCTCCAATTCCTGCTTAAATTGGGTCTGAATAAATTTATACATAGAAATAAATTTTTAACTTGGTGCCTCAATCAGGATAGAAACAAAAATGCAAATTTTAAAAACATACCAGGTAATAAAGGTGAATTGCCATGGTGGAATATTAACCCTGGATATACTGGAGAAATTGATCGAAGTGATGGTTTCGGCCGACCTGCATCAGTTAAAATTTGGTCTCAGGCAGAATATTTTTATTGAATTTTCATCTCTATTATTGCCATTACTGGAAAAAAAACTCAAAGAGGCCAACATCGCTTATGAGATTAATATTGAAGACAAGCCCAATATGGTGACATCATACCCGGCTATTTCTATATTTAATTCTAATAGTTGGCTTTCAGAGAATAAAATAAAACAAATACTGAGTGGTCTGAATTATGATCCTGTTTTAAAGATAAACATGGGAGATAGTGTACAAGCACTAACTCCTGTATTTACCGGAAATATCAATTGGATTGCGTCTGGTGCACATACGGATTATTGGCATTTGTTCATCCGGTATCCCAAAACAAATACCATAGCAAAATGGAATGAAATGATTCATACCAAAGACATTCTTAGGTTTTCTAAAGTATTGGAAGCTGCTATTTTGAAATTTAGACTAGCGGATGGATTTCCCGATGATATCAATACAAAACTGATCGGTGAACTAAAAACCGAGCCTGTCGATTCGATATTAAATAATGAAGAAATTCAATGGCCAGATTATATTTTGCCTTATTACGAAGGATTAAATAAATACAATGATGGATATTGGTTGGGTATATACCGAAGAGACGAATGGTTTCAAATTGATTTTTTGCTGGATGTAATCAAGCTATGCAAATCGACAGGGATCGGTGAGCTTTGCATTACTCCTTGGAAATCACTGATTATTAAAAAGATTGGAGATGCAGACCGGCCCAAATGGATACAATTGCTTAATTTTCACTCAATTAATATCAGGCATAGTCTCAATGAGCTCAACTTTCAGGTAGAAGACATAAATGAAGACTCACTCAGGTTAAAAAAGTTTATAGTAAAACATCTAAATGAAGATGATGTCAGGACTGCCGGTATTTGCTTTGGCATAAAAAGCAGACCGAAAACGGAAGTATTTTCCAATATTTTAATTAGAAAAAGACATTTAATCAAACTTGGAAAATCTGGACTACTACCGGTATACGATATATTACTTTCTAAAGATTTTAATCCTCATGCCCGAACCGGTTTGGTATACAGATCATCCCTGTTTAAATATTTGTTGCCCGAGGAGCTGCATGGATGCATAAGAGAGTATTACAGAAATAAAATTAAAATGACGGATATTGCAGTGGTAAACCAACCGATAACCACATTGACAGCCCCTTCGGATAGCAATACATTGTATAGTTACCAATGCAGCCGATGCAAGAACATACTGAATGACCCGAGCGATCTTTTTGAAGAAAACTTAGTTTGTCCCGTTTGCCATGCTCAAGGAGCAGAGATACAAAAACTGTATAAATGAAAACGGTGATTTTTTCTTTTTTGAGATTATTTTTAGGTCTGACTGTTTTCTCATCTATTGGTCAAAGTCCATATATTCTTATTTTAGGAATTGCCCAGGATGGCGGTTACCCACAGGTTGGGTGCACTCAAAACTGTTGTGAACAATATCGACTGGGTATTGAAAAACGCAAATTCGTTTCATGTATAGCCATTGTGGATCCTGCGAATAAAAAATCATGGATGTTGGATGCTACCCCTGATTTTCCGCAGCAATACGATAATCTGATGAAAAAATCAGGAGTGGTATTGGATGGCATTCTATTGACACATGCCCATATTGGCCATTATTCTGGTTTGATGTATTTGGGGCGCGAAGTGATGGGTAGTATCAAAATGCCGGTGTATGCTATGCCCAGGATGAAGTCATTCATTGAAAATAACGGACCGTGGAACCAGTTGGTGAAACTAAATAATATCAAGCTCATAGATTTGGAAAATGATAAAATTAAAGCCCTCACTGAACAAGTCTCTATTAAACCCGTTCTGGTACCGCATCGTGATGAATTTTCTGAAACAGTGGGATTCGTAATTCAGTCAAAATCAAAACAAATAGTGTACATACCTGATATAGACAAATGGAATAAGTGGAATCAATCCATAGTGGAATACGTAAAATCTTCGGCAATGGTATTAATTGATGGCACATTTTACAGAAATGGTGAAATAAAAGGAAGAGACATGGCTGAGATACCTCATCCATTTATTGAAGAAAGTATTACCTTATTTGATACCTTGTCGTCGCTGGAGAAAAAGAAAATAAAATTTATTCATTTTAATCATACGAATCCGGTATTAAGAAATACAACAGAAAGAAAAGAATTGATCAAAAAAGGATTTCAAATCGCCCTGGAAGGAGAGAAGATAGAATTATAGAATGCGAGTATTTCAACTTGCCATTTTCAGTGCCAGATCACGTACACCAAGAATCTGGCCATACCTGTTTTCAATCTTACCTTTTAATTCTTGCCTTGCAAAATAGATTCTGCTTTTGACGGTACCAAGCGGAAGATTCATGTCTTTAGCAATTTCCTGGTATTTAAATCCTTCAAAATGTTTGATGAATGGATATTTTAATGACCCATCCAATTCTTCCACCATTTTATTCAATTCTTCGCCCAGCATATTATTTTCTCCCTGGTTGCCGATAAGTACGGCTCCAGAATTGAGATAATATAAATTATCAGTTGAATCAAATAAAATGCGAGTCTTTGATTTTTTTCTATACTCATTAATAAATATATTCCTCATGATGGTCATGAGCCATGCCTTGAGGTTAGTACCTTCTTCGAACTTGGTCTCGTTTTTTAAAGCCCGGTACAGGGTCTCTTGTAATAAATCTTTGGCATCATCATTGTTTTTGGTCAGGCCAAAAGCGAATGATAATAAGCGTTCTTTATGTGTGCTAAGCAAATTGGAGAAATTCATAACCCGTTTTGTTTAAGATTTACATCAGCAAAGTTAAACAAAAAACAGTTTTGTTTAACTATTTTAAGAAATAATTAAACAAAATCATTTATTGCTGGGCTTTTCTAACTAAATAAAGGGCAACAAATAAAAACATTATATTAGGTATCCAAATCCCAATAAGGGATGGAATGTTAGGACTCCTTGAAAATACAATAGAAAATTTTGAAATAAACACAAAAATAGCTCCAATTGAAATGCCCAATGCCAGATGCAGGCCCATTCCACCTCTGATTTTTCGAGCAGATATCGCCACTCCAATTATTGTAAGAATGAGGATGGTAAAAGGATCTGCCGTGCGGCGATTGACTTCATTTACATATCCCTTGATTGGGTTTAATCCTCTGGATTCCTCTTTATCTATTTTGGCTTGAATTTGAGGTGTGGTCATCAGGTCTTTTTGTTTCGCATAAAACTCAAAATCGGATGGCAACATATTCAGCATGGTGTCGAGGATTTTACCTTGATTTAACGTGATGGATTCTACTGAATCATAATAAGTCCTTATTTCATAGTCTTTTACCCGCCATCGTTGAGTGCTGTCCTTATTCCATTCAAGAAATTGAGACTTAAGCATATAAGTCAAAGTGTTGCCTTTGTATTGTTCCATCCTGAAATTATAGCCAAAACTATCTGATGCGGAATAACTTCTAAGATAAATTTTCGTGTCGGGGTTTATAAAAAAATGAATATTGGTACCTGTTTTTATCCTATCGGATTCTCTTTTTATGAATTTAGTTTCAAAATCAAGTTTGGGTTTATTAGCAAGAGGTATGATGAAATGATTTAATAATAATAATAACAGGGTAAGTAATGAAGCGGCAATGAGGTATGGCCTCAGCAATCTTTTAAAACTCACTCCCGCATTAAGAATGGAAATGATCTCACTATTATATGCCAATCTGCTGGTAAAAAATATAACCGCAATCAGGGAAAACAGCGGCCACAATAATCCATTGATAAATGGAATATAATTCAAATGATACGTGAGTAGTATTTTTCCTACAGACATAGTCTTTCCTGCTTCTACAAATTTTTCTGCCTTTTCGCTAAAGTCAATCACCAGTGAAATCAGCGTAAACAGGAAAGCTGTGAAGAAAAAACTTCCCCAGTATTTTTTAATTATATACCAATCTAATTTTTTCAATCAAGCCTGGTTGTTAATTGTGGTATAATGTTCGATTTCCATTCCATGAAACAACCTTCAATAATCTTTTCTCTCGCAGTCTGAACCAGATATAAGTAAAAACTCAAATTTTGCAAGCTTGCGATCCTTGCCCCCATTAATTCATTACTTTGTATAAGGTGACGAAGATAAGATTTTGAATACGGTATTTGTCTCTCAGTAGGCATTCCGGGATCCAGTACATCCTGGTCTAGTTTCCATTTGGCATTTTTGATATTGATTATTCCCTGGGTTGTATAGAGCAGACCATGCCTCGCATTCCGCGTGGGCAATACACAATCAAACAAGTCCACACCCATTTCTATACTATTTAATATGTTTTCAGGAGTACCTACCCCCATAAGATATCTTCCTTTGTCTGAAGGGAGAATATCATTTACATACTCAATGGTTTCATACATGTCTTGATTTTTTTCACCCACTGACAGTCCTCCAATAGCATTAATCGGGGCATCAAACGAGGAAATATATGCGGCAGATGCTTTGCGTAAATCTTTGAATATTGAGCCCTGGCATATAGGTAACAAAGCAGGTGAATAATCGTATGGCGCTTTGGTATTGTTAAAATGTGTAAAACATCTTTGCAACCACCGGTGAGTAAGGTCCATAGACTTTTTAGCATATTGGTATTCACACGGGTAGGGGGGACATTCATCAAATGCCATGATCAAATCGGCTCCAATAGCTAACTGAATGTCGATTACGTTTTCTGGAGTAAATAAATGTTTTGATCCATCTATATGCGAAGAAAACGACACCCCTTCTTCTTTGATTTTACGAAGTTTACTGAGAGAATACACCTGGTACCCACCACTGTCAGTAAGAACCGGTTTGGGCCAATGCATGAACCTGTGTATGCCTTTGGCCGCAGACAACACTTCAATGCCTGGTCGTAAATACAAATGGTAGGTATTACTGAGCATTATTTCTGCTTTGACCTGGGATTCCAATTCTAATGATGAAACTCCTTTAACCGAGGCGCCAGTACCTACCGGCATAAATATGGGTGTATGGATCACGCCATGATCTGTGTATACGGTAGCGGCTCTGGCCTTTGATGCAGTATCTGTAAAATTGACTTTAAAATGTACCGGCATAGAGAATTATTATACAAAATGTCTCGAAGTGTCCAATTTTAATAATACGGCCGTCATGATGGAAAATACAATACAGGATGTACCTCCATAACTTACAAAAGGCAGAGGAACGCCTATGACCGGCATGAGGCCAATAGTCATACCAATGTTTATAAAAAAATGAATGATTAAAAAGCCAAGAAAACCATAGGCATATACCCGGGTAAAAGCATTTCGGGCCCGCTCACCTATGGCGATTACTCTAAACATAAATAAAACAAATAAACCAATAATCGCAAGAATACCTATAAATCCCTGCTCTTCACCTATAGTACTGAATATAAAATCAGTACTTTGTTCCGGGACATAATTGAGTTTGGTTAGTGTGCCTTCAAGAAAGCCTTTACCTGAAAAGCCACCTGAGCTGATCGCCAGCTTAGACTGCATCACATGATATAGATTTCCTCTCGGATCACAGAGCTCTGGCCTGAGCCATACATTAATTCTTTCGCGTTGATGAGGTTTTAAAAAATTATCCACAGCATATTGAGAACCTTTGGTAAAAAGGGCTCCTAATAAAATAGAAGGTATAAGGATTACGAGTGTTTTTTGAAATCGTTGTTTATTGGCTTCCAGAGCGAAATAGAGCAAACCTATGGCAAGGCCCCCGATCAACCAAAGGATCGGTAACCTAGTCCAGTATGAACTGATCATTAATGTCCAAAGAGCTAATAAAGTCCAATGATGTTGATTCGATTTCTTTAATTGAGTGTATAAAAAGCTTGCACCTAATAATACGAGGTAGGCTATTACATAATAAGGTTCAAATTTGATACCCAGTATAAATAAAGCCAGCATAGCCAGTCCGATGATATACCATACCGGATTAAATCCTTCCCGGAAAAGCAATACAAAAAAAGATAAAAAGGTAATGGCAGATCCGGCATCGGGCTGCAATAAAATTAATAATATCGGCACCATGAATAATGCAAGTGCTATAAGCCTTGATTTGGTCTGCTTGAGATTAGTTTTAAAATAAGAAAGAAATGCCGCCATGGCAAGCATAGTCCCAAATTTAGCAAACTCCGATGGCTGAAAGGAGACGCTGCCAAACTGAAACCAGGAGGTGTTCCCCTTTACTTTATGTCCAAAAAATAAGACGAGGACAAGAAAAAACAATCCTAATAAATATACCGGATAGGCCAGCGTGCTCCAAAACTTAAAATCCGTAATAAAAACGAGTATAAAAAAAAAGGCCGATATGGATATTGCAATTAATTGTTTTCCTGCATTTGTCTTTATAAATGGAGTGGCATTTTCAGAGAAATCAGAATATCCGGAAGCATAAATCATCATCCAACCGATGAGCAAAAGACACAAAAAAGTAATCAATGAAATCCAATCCAACTTGGTATAATCAGCTTTGCCTATGCTTCCACCGGACATACTCATAAATTCAGTATTTCTTCTCTTCTGATTCTATCGGTGATCAATGTTGAAGATCTGAAAGTCTTACGTATTTCTTGCAAGGCTTTCATGGCTTCAGAGTAATCAGTAAACATACCTGCCCGTACCTGGTAATAGGGATCATTTAATGTCCATTTGGCATAATAGGACGGGAATGCCGATTTGAACCTGGATAATGTACTTTCCATTTCCTTTCTGTCTGTTGAAGCAAATACCTGGATTCTCCATCCTGGAAATTCGTTTCTCCTTAGATTGTATTCAATGAAATAACTATTCAGTTTTTGAATTACAGGATTTTCATTTAGTGAAATAGTAGATTGCCCGTTTACATCAAAAACAGTTAAAACACTTAAAATGCAAATAAATATATTCCAAACTAATTTTTTCATTCAACTCTTGTATTCGTAATCCAATTACTTTGCTTTTTATTGTGCACCGTGGCATTGTTTGTATTTTTTGCCGCTACCACACGGACAAGGATCGTTTCTGCCTATTTTGGGATCTGACCGCCGGATGGTTTCAATCTTCTGTTCATCCCTGCCTGCGGCATCCATAGCTGCTTTTCTTCTTTGGTTATCCTCGTTTATTTCTCGTCTGTTAGTGGATACCCGGGATAGATCTGTTTTTCTTTCTCTTGCTTCTTGTGGAGCACGATCCTGTTGTAGTAACAGTTTTCCGTCCATCAAGTAAGAAGCCACCTCTTTGTTGATTTTTCCTACCAATCCTTCGAATAATTCATACGCCTCCATTTTATAAATTACCAACGGATCTTTTTGCTCAAAACTCGCACCTTGTACAGAATCTTTTAATTCGTCCATGTTACGAAGATGTTCCTTCCAGGAATCATCAATCAAAGCGAGGTTTACTGCTTTTTCAATGTCTAACATGATCGATTTTCCATTTGATTTTACAGCCGGTTCTATATCAGCCGATATAGGAAGCATTCGGGATCTACCATCTGAAAATGGAATGGATATTCTTTTATATCGCTGTCCTTCGGCGGCATATACATTTTTAATAATAGGCAATAATGTGGTAGTAATATTTTCCTTTTTTCTGTTGTATTTTTCATGTACCTCTGATTGCAAGGACTGCACAAGCGTTTCTACTGGGGCAATTTTAAATTCATCTGCCGACATTTCAGGGTCTAATCCAAGTAAAGTCATGGATTCTTCACGGTAAGCATCATAGTTACCAGTTTGTTTATGATTGGTTACAATATTTTCTGTAACAGATTGGAAGATTTTATTCAGATCTACAGCCAATCGTTCGCCAGATAAAGCATTTTTTCTTTTTGTATAAATGGCTTCACGCTGAATATTCATTACATCGTCATATTCTAACAATCTTTTTCTGATACCAAAATTGTTTTCCTCTACTTTTTTCTGTGCACGTTCAATAGATTTGGTGACCATGCTGTGTTGGATCACTTCCCCATCTTTGTGCCCTAGCCGGTCCATCCATACCGCCATTCTTTCTGTAGCAAATAAACGCATTAAATTATCTTCCAGTGAGACATAAAACTGAGAAGTACCCGGATCTCCCTGCCTTCCTGCCCGGCCACGCAACTGTCTGTCTACCCGGCGTGATTCATGTCTTTCTGTTCCTATGATAGCCAGGCCTCCCAGAGATTTTACCTCATCATTTATCTTGATGTCAGTTCCGCGACCCGCCATAT
The DNA here is from genome assembly GCA_044227925.1 of Saprospiraceae bacterium. Taxonomy (GTDB): domain Bacteria; phylum Bacteroidota; class Bacteroidia; order Chitinophagales; family Saprospiraceae; genus JADJLQ01. The sequence goes on from JBGAVW010000055.1 coordinate 30,063, forward strand.
TGGTAGCAATGGTGACAGCTCCTTTATGACCAGCACTTGCAACGATCTCAGCTTCGCGTTGGTGTTGTTTTGCATTCAGTACATTATGTTTTATACCCCTGAGCTGCAACATTCGGCTCATTTTTTCGGATACTTCTACTGATGTAGTACCTACCAGTACGGGACGGCCGGCCGTAGACAGGTTTACTATTTCATCAATGACAGCATTAAATTTTTCTCTGGCGGTTTTGAATACCATATCTTCCCTGTCATCACGCACGCACGCTTTATTGGTCGGAATTACCACCACATCCAATTTATAGATATCCCATAGTTCTTTGGCTTCGGTTTCAGCAGTTCCTGTCATACCGGCCAGTTTATGGTACATTCTAAAATAGTTTTGCAGGGTAACGGTGGCATAAGTCTGTGTTATATCGCCCACTTTTACATTCTCTTTGGCTTCTAAGGCCTGATGCAAACCATCGGAATATCGTCGCCCTTCCATCATACGCCCGGTTTGTTCATCCACTATCTTTACCTGTCCATCCATTACTACATATTCTTCGTCCCGTTCAAATAGGGTATAGGCTTTGAGCAATTGATTTACTGAGTGAAGTCTCCTGGATTTAATAGCATAATCTTGTATTAAAACTTCCTTTAGTTCTTTTTTCTTTTCTTCTGAATTTGCCGATTTATCAATTTCACTTAGTCCGACAGATAAGTCAGGTAATACAAAAAAGGTTGGATCTTCATTGCCCTGGCTGAGGTATTCCCCTCCCTTATCGGTGAGCTCTACATTTCTGTTTTTTTCATCTATGGTAAAATAAAGAGGTTCATCCGCTATATGCATGTTTTTGGATTGTTCCTGCATATAATAGTTTTCGGTTTTTTGCAATATCACCTTTATCCCTTCCTCACTAAGGTATTTGATCAAAGCGCGGTTTTTGGGTAGCGCCCTGTAAGATCTGAAAAGTGCCATCCCGCCGTTTCCCTCTTCATGTCCTGTACTCCCATCCGATATTGACTTTTTTGCTTCGGTAAGGAATTGAGTGGCTAATCTTCTTTGAGCCTCAATTACTTTTTCTACTTTTGGTTTTAAATCCAGGTATTCTTGTTCTTCTTGTCCCTGGGCTACTGGTCCGGAAATAATCAAGGGAGTACGTGCATCATCTATCAACACTGAATCCACTTCATCTACCATAGCATAGTGATGTTTTCGCTGCACCAATTCGTCAGGAGAAATTACCATATTATCCCGCAGATAGTCGAATCCAAATTCTGAATTCGTACCGTATACTATGTCGCATTCGTAAGCTTGTTTTCTACTTATGCTATTAGGTTGATATTTATCCACACAATCAACCGTAAGCAATAAAAATTCATGGATTGGACCCACCCATTCGCTATCTCTACGTGCCAGGTAATCATTTACAGTGACAAGGTGTACTCCCATGCCGCTCAATCCATTCAGATATGCAGGCATCACGGATACCAATGTTTTACCTTCACCGGTTGCCATTTCTGCAATTTTTCCTTCATGTAAAGCCGTACCTCCAATTAACTGGACATCGTAGGGTATCATATTCCATTTTATCAAACCACCTGCTGCGGTCCATTCATTGGCCCAAATGGCTTTTTCACCTTCAATTTTAATATAAGACTTTTTAGCTGCCAGGTTGCGGTCGTGGTCTTTTGCCGTAACCACTATTGAAGAATTTTCCGTAAATCTGCGACAAACCTCCTTGACTACGGCAAAAGCTTCGGGTAATAAATCCATGAGTATAGCCTCGAGTTCATTGTCCTTTTCTTTAATCAAAGAATCTAATTCTTTAAATAATTCTTCTTTTTTAGCAGGATCTTCTTCTGAATTAGCCTCCAGTCTTGCCTGGTCGATTTGAGCATTAATTTCTGCCAGTCCTTCATGTATGGTGTTCCGAAAACGCAAAGTATGATCTCTTAGTTCATCATTAGAGATATCCTTTAATGTGGAATAATATTCCAATGCTTTATCTACAAGTGGCTGATAACGAGCTATATCTTTGTCCTGTTTGGAACCACCAAATAATTTTTTAAGTCCTGATTTTAAAATGTCAAACATATTTTTTCTATGAGTGGGCAAAAATACAGGAAATGGGGGAGTATTTAAGTAAAGTAATTAAGATTAAGAATTGATTAAATCAAAACTTGATCTAAGTAAACAATAGCTTGATGCTGGCCAGGCTTAGGCCTATGGCCAGGAAGTACTTTAAGGTAAGTAAATTTAGTTTATTTGAACCATAGTAGGCACCAGCGATAGCACCTGCTATGGTGGCCATAATGGCGTAATTTAATTGCTCTGAAAGTTGAAAGTTGCCTGTTTTCAAATTACCTAAAAGGCCTGCAAGTGAGTTGACAAAAATAAAAGGAGCTGAAATAGCAGCAGTCTGCTTGATATCGGCCCAACCCATGAACAAAATTAATGGTGAAAGCAGTATTCCTCCACCTATTCCAATCATACCTGAAATCAAGCCAATGATAGCACCGGAGATCAAGCCCCAATAAAATGGCATTTCTTTATTCGTAGACGGAGTTTTGAATTGAAAGACTAACCGTGCTACCGACAATAAAAGACAGATCGCCAATATTTTTTTGTAAAGGAGATCCGTAATGCTCATAGTACCGCCGAGATAAGCCATCGGTACACTGCTGATTATAAATGGAATAAACAATTTTATCCGGAAATGACCAGCTTTATAAAATCCATAGAAAGATATTAAAGAGACCGAAAGGTTCATGATCAATGCCGAAGATTTCATCATTGCCGGTGCTATTCCAGCTAATGCCATGATAGCTAAATAACCACTGGCTCCACCATGGCCAATAGATGAATATAAAAAAGCAATTACTGCAAAACTAAATAATAGCAACACTGTGGTGAAATCCATATTTACATTAATACTTATGTTTATTCAGGCTACTTTTTAGAAGTAATGATTTTATTTTTCCCTTAAAGGTAGGAAAAGGCTTCGCTATATAGGGTGAAAAATTACAAATTTAGGTATTGGCGGTCACCGCTTGGTCCGATGGAAATGTATAAGAGCTATAATGAATGACTGATCAAATTAATTGCTCCTTTTAAGCTTTTCTTTACTCTTATTAATAAGCTTTGTGATCTGATAATATATTGAAATCCGGTGGCCCCCATCAGCCAGAATTAAAAGAGTAATACCGGCCATAAACATGAAATTTCTGACATACATGGATTGCTCCTGGTACTCCGGCTTGAAAGGCTCGATGTAAAAAGCGCTTATACTTATGATGAGTATGGTAGTAAAAAATAAAACAATAGAAATGCCCTGAAGTATTTGTAAGTAGGCTGGTTTTTTACGAAGTTGATTTTTTATCCAAAAAGCACGGTGATTGGGATCACCGGGATTGATCTTTAGTAATTCAGACAAAATATGAATGCTTTCATCGTATCGTTGAAGATTGTATAATGACGCCGCTTTTTGAAATAAAGTCTTTTCATAGAGATTGATGCCTTTATATACATGAACATTATTTATGATACTTGCCTCAATCACTACATCTGCCATTGCGGAATGTTTAGTATAGGCACCAACATCAAACAATGACTGAACGTATGCTACCAAAATGTCAAAATACTCATCAAAGTCCAACGCCTTGATCTCGTCGGCATTCTCTTCGAAAAATCGAACCATGGTGTGGTAAGATGACCGGTCGATCATTTCGAATGACTGATATAGCCTGGAAATAGAATTGGTTGAATGATATTCCACTTTAAATTTTAATAACCCAAATTTAAGGGATTACATAAATTAGGTGAACAATTAATTTCTTGGTTGCATCTGCCACTGCCTCAAAATGGCATTCGACAAAATTTAGCAAAATAATTTTGACTCTAAGTCATGAATAAATATATAATTTCCTAAATTTACCCTTAACAACTAAACTCATTAAGGATGAAATTTATTAATACAATGATTATTACGCTCATTTTTATAACTGTAGGATGGGCGCAAGGTTTATTGAAAGGCAAAATTACTGATGAAAACGGAGAGAGTGTACCTGGGGTTGCCATTCAAAAAGTGGGGACTTCGATTGGTACCGTTTCCGGTGATGATGGTAATTATTCTCTCACTTTGGAGAATGGAAGTCATGAGATTTCTTTCTCCTACCTGGGATATGCCACCATTACCAAAAATATAACTATTAATTCTGCTGATGTAATATTGGATATAGATATGAGTGCCGCTGCCACTGTCTTACAGGAAGTAGTAATCTCTACCGGTAGCAGAAACTCTCAACGTACCATTATTGATGCGCCGGTACCGGTAGATATATTAGGTAGCAATGACCTGAAGTCTACTGGCCAGGTCAGTTTTGATAAAGCGTTACAATATCGTGTGCCTTCATTTAATACGGTAAACACACCGGTAAATGATGCAACAACATTGTTAGACCCGTATGAAATAAGGAATATGGGGCCAAGCCGCACACTTATATTAGTAGATGGTAAAAGAAAAAATCTCTCCTCTTTATTGTACGTTCAGTTTGCTCCAGGTAGAGGGGAGACCGGTGTAGATCTTTCTGCCATCCCCCAGGACGCTATTGAAAGAGTGGAAATATTGCGCGACGGAGCTTCTGCTCAATATGGATCCGATGCCATAGCCGGGGTAATGAATGTAATCCTCAAAAGCAGAAACCAGGGTAAGTCTCTCAATATCAATGGTGGAATGACTACAAAAAAAAGCAATGGAGGTATAGTAGGTGCCAATGATTATGGACAATCTTACGGCGTAAGCATCAATAGTGGTTACAGTACCGATAAAAAATATCTGAACTATACTGCCGGCTTCAAACACGATGCATCTGTGGTCCGATCCGGGACAGTAGATGTAGCTACAGAAATAGCCACTTTTGGTGGTGACCCTGCTGTTGATAACATGATACGAAATTATCTCAAAGATTATCCAACTGCCAATAATGTGAATGGCTCCGGAGATATAACAGCTGCTAATTTCCTGGTTAATGGTGGCATCAATTTCAGTGAAAAGGGATTACTCTACGCCAATGCCGCTTTGGTAGTCAAAAAAGTAAATTCATTTGCCAATTTCAGAACCCCGTACTGGAGGCTTGACAGAGGTTTATTGCACAGTCCCACTGAAAATGGGGGTAGAAACTACCTTACCCAGGGTATTATTAAAGACTGGTTTGGATATGATGATAATGTGAGTGTTTATCGTGGATACAGAGGTTATAATCCTACATTTGAAGGAGATCTTACCGATTACAACACTACGATTGGTATCAAAAATGAAATGGGTAAATGGAAGACCGATGTAAGCCTTACAGCAGGTGGCAATTCTCAGAGCTATACTGTAAACAATACCGTCAATCGATCTTTGGGTACTTCCAGTCCTACTTTTTTCAAACCAGGAGGATTTAAGTTTAATCATATAGTTGGAAATATCCACCGGCTTCAGGGCACCTACATTGCATCAAATCTATGCGCAATCCATCCAGGCATCTTTTGCAGGTGGTACTATTGTGTCTTCCGGTTTGTTTAATAATAATAGTGCCCAGGCCAGGCTGCTGGGGATTCCTAAGCTAACTCCAGAAAAATCCAATAATATCACACTGGGTGTGGGATTCAACCCTTCCAAGGATCTTAATTTGACTTTTGATTTTTATAATATTACTATTAAAGACAGAATAGTTTACAGTTCGTCCATTACTACGAAGGATGACAAAACAGAACTTTATAAAATACTTACAGAGAATGATCTGGCCTCTGTACAGTTTTTTATAAATGGAATCAAGACCAGGACATCAGGTCTCGATTTCGTTGCAAGCCAACGAAATCTGACACTGGGAAGAGGAAACCTGGGAATCAACCTGGCAGGTAATATTGTATTGAATAATGAAATAATCGGATCTCCAAACGAACCGACTGCCATCAAATCAGCCGGATCAAGTATATTAAATGAACAGGTAAAATCATTGCTTACTGAAGGAAGACCTAATTATAAAGTGATACTTGGGTTTGACTATGGATTAGCAAAATGGAATTTTAATCTGAATAATACATTGTTTGGACCGACTGCATTCAGAGATTTGGATAATGGTGGAGGGGATATGCTCAATATCAAGGCAGAGTTTGAACCTGCAGTGGTGACTGACCTGAGCATTGGTTATCAAATTTCATCTAAATTCAACTAAAGTAGCACTTACAGTAAATGCCAATAACATATTGAATGTCTTACCGAAATGGGATTTAGTTGCATCGCCTGCTCCATCTGTGACTAACAAAGCTGCTTCTTTAAAAGCAGCAAATGAGCTTCTTAATGATCCTGCTAAAAAATCTCTGCTTAGAGGATTCCTTGGATTCAGTGGCAGATATGATATTCTTGGCTATAATGGCTCACAGTTTAGTCAGCTGGGAACAGTTTTGAATGCTAATTTGAATATTCGGTTTTAAGCTCTATTTTTCAACATTATAAAAAAATAAAAATGGTTATGGTGATCAATCATCATAACCATTTTGCTTTCTGTTCATCAAAATGAATTATTAAACATAAATTCCGAAAAAAATCCTGCAAATCATTTTTGAATATAACTATTTGAAAATCAGTAAATAAAAAAGGGTATCATTAATGATACCCTTTGATTTTCAGTGGGAGTTTACGGTTCCGATAGCTATCGGAAGAACCGCATAAATTTTATTCAACTATTCAACTAAAATGGTCTTACATCCTGTAAATTGAGATGCATATTTCTGCCGTAGATCTGGATATTGAATCAGATTCCGAATGTGTTTTTTAGACTTCATTTTCTTGATTTTTGACTCAATGTTTAAAGCCTGACTCCGATCGCTACATTCAAAATATAATATTATGGCCCAGTCATCAGCCAGGCTAGTAAAGCCACCTGAATATTGATGGGTTTGATGTTGAATTAACCTGCCTTCAAGATCCATAGTTTCACCAATATAAAATCGATCGGTGGACGGGCTGTAAATGATATAAACAAAGTGTATCATACCTGCTTAATCAGCTTGCAAATGAAAAAGGGTTATGAAACATTCATTCATAACCCTTTGATTTTCAGTGGGAGTTTACGGGATCGAACCGCAGACCCTCTGCTTGTAAGGCAGATGCTCTAAACCAGCTGAGCTAAACTCCCTTATTTATTGAGGTTGCAAATATATACATTATTTCAAATTCTGCAAGGGTATGCAAGATATATTTAATCAAGTTCCTTCATTAGATAATCGCCTCAAGAGCTGACAATTGATTTTGAATGAATTATATACTACTTTTTGAAAGACACTGTTCATAATTTTATCAAGTTTCACCCTGCATAGAATTTATCTCACCTCTGTCAACC
>JBGAVW010000056.1:0-36444 GCA_044227925.1 Saprospiraceae bacterium
CGATCATCAGTAGTACCCTTACCATCACCATTTACATCCTTAAAAGTCGGATTACCTTTATCATCTACTCCTGTAAAAATAGGAGCCCATATAGATCCCAATTTTTTACCTTCCTCTACCCGAATCATGTAAAAATTGTTTTGACCTGGTGCACCAACGCCTGCCAAATCAATTCCTCCTCCTGATCCAAACTTTAAATCACCTTCTGACAAACTTACTAATTTATTATCCAAATAGAATGTAGCGTTTAAGGAAGGAGTCCATTTGATTCTGCCAAGTTTAAGTTCATTAAAATTAATTGCAGCTTCCAATCCTGAAGAAGTAAGTTCACCTACGTTTGCCCAGGTATTACCAAATGCATTAGGAGGCACCGGAACAGGGAAATTATATAACAGGTCATTCACCTTCCTATTGAAGAAATCCAGTGTACCTGTGATTTTATAATCTAATATTCCATAGTCTATACCAATATTGGTTTCGCCTTTTCTCTCCCACTGAAGGTCTGGGTTTGGATTAGATACAGGTCCATAAACCGGAACATAATTTCCATTATAATAAAATGAACCTCTGGGGCCATATCGGAACAAGGAAAGGTAATCCTGGTTAATATTAGTTCCTGTTACACCATAACCAACACGAAGTTTTAAATTATCAAAGAAGCCAATATTGGCAAGCTTGGTAAGGTTGACACCAGCTGATAACGCGGGGAATAAACCCCATTTATTATTTGCTCCGAACCTGGAACTACCTTCTCTTCTCAAAGAAGCAGAAGCAAACCAGGTATCTTTGATATTAGCATTTAATCTTCCGAAAAATGCAATCAATTTGTTTGATCCTTTAAACGATCCTACACCACCTAATCCACGAGGAAACTCCTGAGAAGCGCCTACGTTATTAGCCTGGAAAAAATCTGTAAGAAAGTTACCACCGCTAAGGCCAAAACTTTCATATCGGAATTTCTGATAATCATATCCTCCCAATGCTTTAAGGTCGATTCCTGCTAATGTGAAATCATATGTTAATGTAGTAGACAAATAATCATTTTGGTTAGTGCTGGAGTTTCGGGTCGCAATTCCATTTCGTCCTAATCCTTGTGCATATTGACTCTGTTTGGATATATATACTGATGTCGCACCAGCATTATCACCACCATTATCTTTTCCATAAGTATAGGCAATATTGTATTTCAATCCTTTCAGAATCTGATAACTACCACTTATGGTAGACAATAAATTGGAGGTGATACCTGTGCGGGAATTTTGTTCAATAATCGCTACAGGATTAAATGTGTTAAATCCCCCAGGTTCAAAATACCCACCATTGGTTGTGTTTTTTGAATCATTTATTGGAGCAGTGGGATTAAAAGTCACGGCGTACTGGAATGCATCCGAAAATCCTATATTGGCATTTCTATTGGTAGCAGTGATATTTAAATTGATATCCAATTTATCGTTTAATGCCTTTTGATTTAAATTAAGTCTTCCATTTAATTGTTTGAATCCGGAATTTCTTAATACTCCAGGCACATCTCTGTAGTTGAAAGCAGCCCTGTAGCTCAAATTTCTTGAACCTCCTGTAAGGGACAGGTTATGTTGCTGTTGCAATACTGAACGTGTGATAGCATCAAACCAATTGGTAGATGAACCCAGATCATTTCCACCTGCAGCTTTATATTCAGAAGCGTTCATTACTTGTGGTGATCTGGCAACATCCTGAGCAGAAAATAATCCATTATAGTCTACCTGAGTTCGGCCTTCTCTCCCTTTTTTGGAGGTGATTAAAATTACACCATTTGAGCCACGTGTACCATAAATTGCAGCAGCTGATCCATCTCGTAAAACATCCATAGACTCAATGTCGTTAGGATCTATACTTCGAAGGCTGGCCCCAGGTACACCATCAATAATGATTAACGGTTCTGTATTTCCACCTACAGTTGAAAGTCCCCTAAGGCGAATATTAAAATCCCCATTGGGATCTCCGTTAGGCTTAGCAATTACCAATCCAGGAACTTTACCTTGCAGTAACTGCGCAGGGTTGGTGATTGCCCCTTTGTTAAAGTCTTCGGCTTTAATGGAGGCTACCGCTGAAGTAATTTCCTTTTGACGCTGGGTACCATATCCTGTAACTACCACTTCTTCAAGGGTCTTACCTGCAGTAAGAATAATGTCAAAATTGCTGACTGAGCCTTCAACACTGATGACCTCAGTGCCAAATCCAGTGTACGAAATTTCCAAATACGTTTTGTCCGCAGGAACTTGTAGTGAAAAAGCACCATCGACATCAGTAATGGTACCATTGCTTGTACCACGAACAAGTACGTTTGCACCTATAAGTGGTTCACCAGCTACATCTTTTACTGTACCGGTGATGGTACGTTGAGCAAATGCAAAAGATTGGGCAACGATAATCATTGCGACAATCAATGTGGATTTGAGCACACGTGTAAAAAGTCTATTCATAATCATCCAAAATTTTTCGAGTTTTAAATATCAAACAATTGTGCAAAATAAATTAGGAGTCAATCCTTTTACTTTAAAAAAGACAAGTTTAAAAATTCCTAAATTTACTTTCAGGGTTCAAAAGTAAAAATTAACTATTCATTACAATACTAGTTTACCATTCTATAACTTTAGTTTATCTTCGCAAACCATACCGCAATCGTTTGCTGTTAATAAATATATAATTTTGTTAGTAATTATACCGAATTTGCAATCGATTTCAAGAAATGGAAAACCATGAAAAAGACAACAATTAAAGATATAGCAATGAAATTGGGAGTTAGTGCTTCCACTATATCCAGGGCATTAAATAACCATCCGGATATCAGTGATGTACTAAAGCAAAAAATCCAGGAAACTGCGCGTATGCTCAAATACAGGCCGAGCACAGCTGCTCTGCACCTAAAAAAAGGCACCAGTAAAAGTATTGCATTAATCTTACCCCAAATTACTTCATTTTTTTATCCAACTGTTATCCATGGGATAGAAGAAGTCTTACATAGCCAGGGGTATACCCTGGTGATTTTACCTACAAATGACCTGTATGAAAGAGAAAAAGAAAATATAAATATAGCCTATGATCAAAATGTCGATGGTGTATTGATAGCGGTTTCAAAAGAAACGCAGGACACCGATCATTTTGAAATATTATATGAATCTGATATTCCTGTAATCATGTTGGATAAGGTGATTGAAAACGCCAAATATACCAGCATCACCATTGATGATTATAAGGTTTCATATCAGATGGTGCAGCATTTGTATAAATCCGGATGTAGAAAGATTGTAGGAATATTTGGCAAAGCCAGTCTTTCTATTTCGCATTTAAGATATAGAGGATTCCAACAAGCCCTAAAAGATGTCAATTTAACCAGCGCAGAATCCCAAGTCTGCTTTGTCAATAGCTCTGAAGAAGCAAAAGAACAATGTCTTAGATTGCTAAAATTGCACATGCCCGATGGGCTCTATGTAATGACAGATGAAATCATGTTAGGGGTAATGCCATCCATTGCAGAAATGAAATTGCATGTACCTAATGATATTTCCATCCTGGCTATAAGTGATGGTTATTTACCCCAATTTATGGTCCCGAGTGTAAGCCATTTAAAACACGATGGTCATGAAATGGGCATGCTCTGCGCTCAAAAGATGATTCAATACATTAATGCAAAAAATAACAATCTCGCTAATAATGTAGAAAAAATAATGTTAAATACGAATATTGTCTTACTTGAAAGCACTAAGTAATATACGATGTACGAATTACGATGTAGGATGTACGATGGACAATGTACGATGGACAATGTAGGATGTACGATGTACCATTAACGAGATAGTATTTGCGGTTTACCTTAGTTACGATCGTACTGGATTTTGGACTTATAATTGCGTCTAAAAGTGATCTCTAATGTATTCCAATGTTTTTTGCATCTCCTGACGGATAGGTAAAACACTGCCGGTATAGTTGGAATGCATAAATGAAAAAATATACCATTTACCACTTTTTGCAGATACATATCCGCTGAGGGAGTGATTATTCATGAGTGAGCCTGTTTTGGCATAGACATATGCAGGATTGCCTTTGTATGAATTTTTTATTGTCCCGCTTTCTCCCCCGGCAGGAAAGATTTTCTTTATCCAATCTACTCCTTTAGTAAAATAAATGTAATTCAATAGATGTATGAGATGCTTAGGAGTAATGAGGTTATACCTGCTCAGCCCACTACCATCAAACCATTGAAATGGAGGCATGGTGTCAAATAGTTGTTTTTTTAATTTATTCAATACATATGTCGTATGGCAGGTATCGGAAAAGTATGAGCCTATGGATAGGATCAGCTGTTCTGCAATAAAATTATCACTGACTTTCATCATTTGAGCATAGACAGAATCTATCTGCACTCCCGATTGGATTTGCCATGAATTGATGTCGATAGTATTACCAGAAATTAGGTTCACCCTTCTCTTCAATGTATCCTGCAGTATTTCTTTAATCACGTTTGGATCTGTTTTGAAAGGAAGTGAATAGTTTTTCCGCAACGAAGTATCGACAACAAATTCATTCATATCCAATTTCCGAAAGATTTTGTAATTCATCGGAGATTTTAAATTCCAATACCATTTGTCTTTAAAATATCCCGGACTGGTCTGAAATGTAAATTGATTTGAGTCGTATTTAAATTCAACCAGATTGCCATACAGCGGAAAATCATTTACTTCAGCCTGGTAGTCTTCATTATAATCATCCCAGGCCCAGCCCGCACCCAGCTTATTATCCTGTAATTGATCATATACCATATTTATGGCTTTCGGAGACTTTACCAATTTCTCCAATCCTGCATGGTGCTGCCACAAAGGATGTAAAAATGTGGGATCTCCCATTCCTTTGATCAGGATCTCCGATTCCGTTTCCACAAATTTGTACGAGGGTAATACGGATGGTAAATTTTTCAGAGCTGCAAACAAAGTAATTATTTTGGTATTGGATGCAGGGGTAAAATATTTATCTTCATTTTTATTGATAATAAATTTGCTGGATGCCGGATCGTATAATGAAAACCCTGTAAAATGATTATTAAAAATGGCTGATTTTGAAATAAATTGATGTATTGACTTTCCATTATGTACCGTTTTTTGTGAAGATGAACATCCGGTAATAACCAATATCAGCAACGGGAATAAGAATTTTATTTCAAGCAAAAATCTTACCATAATTTCTATATTTATGAGATAAAGTTGATAAATAAAGTGAAAACAAGGTATAAATAAAGTGAAAAGAAATTTAATACTTGCCCTTCTGTTTTTTTTGACCGGTGGTTTTGCAGTATGTCAATCTATAGATGCAATAAAGAAAGAATATCTGCTATCACTACATAACTGTGTAGTGCTTAAAAATACAAATGCCATACTACCCTTAAAAAATTTAGATGAAATAAAGATAGGATATATTGAATCCCATTTTAACTCAGAGCAATTTTACCAACATCTACGAAAATACCAGCTGATACATAAAATAGATTATAAATCATACCTCAATAATCTCTGGGATAAAAGCACCCATGTTTTGCTGATGGATATTGATCTTGAAAGAGTATCTCTCCATGACCTGGTGATCATTTCCGCCGGTATAGAAAAAAATAATCAGAAATATATAGTATTCCTTTCACACATCACACCGGCAAGTTTACCGGAAAATCTCTTCTCAAATGCGTCCGCAATAGTCGCGTCACTTGGCGAATCCAGCTTTAATACGTTGCATGCCGCTCAGATCATATATGGTGCTGAGGCTGGTATAGGCAAGCTGCCCTTCTGGCTAAATAAAAACTTCAAAACCGGATATGGAATGACCACCAATTCACTGAATAGACTAAGGTATGGACCTGCCGAGTTAGTGGGTATCCCATCAACGGATTTTGAATATTCACTTCAACTTGGAATGGAAGATGCCATTCGTAATGGTGCTTTTCCCGGAGCTAATCTATTGGTCGCCAAAGATGGTATAGTAATATATCACAAAGCATTCGGCAGATTAAAATTTGATAAACCGGAACCCGTATCAGAGCAACATATCTACGATTTAGCTTCCATCACCAAAATTTTCTCTGCCACTCTTGGCAGCATGAAATTACATAGTGATGGACTCTTTAATACTGAAACTACTTTGGGGACTTACTGGCCTTACCTTAGAAAAAGTAATAAATCAAACTTAGTTTGGAAAGATGTGCTTGCTCATAGAGGGCGATTGGTCGCGAGCATCACATTTTATAAGAATCTATTTTATCCTGACCATACTTACAGGCACCATACAGTAAAGAATAAATTTACCAGGGAGTATACCCATCAGATTTCTGATTCTTTATTTTCAAGTAAAAAAATCCCTAAAAAACTTCTCCATGAAATTAAACAAACTCCATTGTTAGCTAATCAAAATTATGTTTATTCCGACCTATCCATGATATTGCTGGGTAAGACCATAGAAGAGATAACTAAAATGCCATTAAATGAATACACCACTAAAAATTTTTATGCTCCTCTTGGTGCTACGGAAACAACATTTTTACCTTCGAATCTTTTTTCAAAACAAAAAATTGTACCAACTGAAATGGATCTTCACTTCAGAAAAGATTTGATACAAGGTTATGTGCACGATGAAAATGCCGCCTTATTGGGTGGTGTATCGGGTCATGCCGGGTTATTCAGCAATGCCAATGACATGGCCAAAATAGCCCAAATGTTACTCAATGGGGGAGAATACGGAGGTAAAAAGTATATGAGTTCTGAAACAATTAAATTTTATACAAAATACCACTTTGCTGAAATGGGCAACAGGAGAGGCTTGGGTTTTGATAAACCATTGCTCACCTACGATGTAAATACGGCACATACTGCAAGAGACGCCAGTACTGATAGTTTTGGACATTCCGGGTTTACAGGTACTTTTATATGGATGGATCCAAAATACAATTTGACCTATATCCTGCTTTCAAACAGAGTGTATCCGACCAGAGCCAACAACAAAATTAGTCAACTTTCAATAAGGCCATGTATTCAACAAACTATTTACGATTATATTTTAAAATAGGCCAAGCCAGGAATAAAGATGATATTCGATTCTTATTTACAAATGAAAGATTTATATCAGCAAGTTGAGCAATGTCAGTGTCGGTAAAATCAGTTTCCTTCTATTCTGATTTAACAAAAAGCGTCCGTCATTCTTTGACTACCGGGTGCAAACCCTACTTTTGATCAGCATATTGAATAAAAAGCCGTAAATAGTCTTCCATGTGATTTTACCGTAGCTGATGCATTATATCAAACTGACTTAAAAAAATAAACATAACTATTTTTACTTTTACAATACTATACAAATGGATCCGATTATTTTAAAAACCATTGATTTTGTAAAAGAAAAAGTCAAAAATTACGATGCAGGCCATGACTGGTGGCATATAGAAAGAGTCTGGAGAAATGCTCAATACATCAATCAATTTGAGCATGGTGATGCATTTATCATAGATCTGGCTGCTTTATTACACGATATTGCCGATGCTAAATTTTTTAATGGTGATGAAAATGTGGGGCCCGCGATAGCAAAGGAATATTTAAATACCAACCTTATAGACTTTAGGGTTATAGAACAAGTTGGCCGGATTATTGAAAACATGTCTTTCAGGAAAAGTTTAGGGCTTGTAGATTTTCAATCTCAAGAATTGGATATTGTCCAGGATGCCGACAGGCTTGACGCAATCGGGGCTATTGGAATTGCAAGAGCGTTTACATATGGTGGATATAAAAATCGGGAACTGTATAATCCGGAAATCCCCCCTTTGTCTTCCATTTCTCAGGAGGAGTATAAAAAAAGCACCGGTCCTACTATAAACCACTTTTATGAAAAACTACTTTTATTAAAAGACAAAATGAAAACCAGGACCGGTAAGCGACTTGCAGAAGAAAGACATTATTTTATGGAAAAATACCTGGATCAGTTTTATAAGGAATGGAATGGCCTGTATTAAATTTCATTTCAGGATGAGACTAAATTGACTTAACTTCGGGCTTTTAATTTTAACCCATTAATTTAGTTTATGGCTACTAAACTCACTCCCTTTTCCAGGTTACTGATTGTAATATTGATACTGGTTGGATTATTTTTCCTTGCAAAAAAATTCATTCCTGGCTTTGGCAGTAAAATGGAAATTCCCAACGTAACAAATACCACTTCGAATGGAGAGAATCCCAATCCATCCGGCAATGCCACTCCCTCCAGTCCCAACACCGCCGCTACTCCCGGGGGTACTACGGCCACATCATCAGCCCCGATATCCAGGGCGAAATTTGAATACACGCCAGCCACACCTGTAAATGGCAAATTAAAAGGAGTTGTAGAGTTAGGATCTACAGGTTTTAATTCATTCGTTATAAATATTGACAAACAAAAAAACTGGAAATTAGAAAAAGCTGATTTCGGCACAAGCCTGGTGTATGAAAAATTGGCGACCGATCAAGATATCAAAGACGGACTTAAAAAATACATTGCAGACATGCTGGCATTTGGTGTAAGCCCAAGAGAAATACATTTTGTAGTGAGCTCAGGAGCACAGAAAGTAGATATCACCAATAAGATAATGGGCTACCTTAAAAACATGGGTTATGTGGTAAACACGGTCACACCCGAAAAAGAAGGCCAGCTTGGATACACCAGCGTAATGCCACAAGGCTATGAAAAAGATGCCTTCGTGGTCGACATTGGATCGGGTAATACTAAAATTGCCTGGATGGAAAATGGTGCCTTGAAATCATTGGAAACCTATGGATCAAAGTATTTTCAAAATAATGTAACGGATGATGTGGCATACTCTGCCACCCGTGGCAAAGCTGCACAGGTACCTCCATCTCTGCGAAAAACCTGCTTCATAATAGGAGGTGTTCCATTTGAATTGGCAAAGCAGGTTAGAAATGAAAAAGAAAGATTTACCATTTTAAATGCACCGGACAAATATGCCCCTAAAGATGCCAGGGGGAAGTCAGGTATCAATATCTATAAAGCTATAGCTGATGCTACCGATTGCCAGCAATTTGTTTTTGACTGGGACGCTAATTTTACCATTGGATTTTTATTAGGATTACCAAATTAATCTGATTTGATACTATTTCTTATCAACGCAGCTGATTGATTCAGGTATATTTGTTAAATGAAATTTCCAAGAGCATATTCCATTTCGGAAATTGCAGAATTATGTAAGGCGGAAATTATTGGTGACGGTACTATTTCCCTTACAGGCATGAACGAAATCCATAAACTGGAGCCAGGAGATCTGATGTTTGTGGATAATGAAAAATATTTTGCCAGGAGCCTGAATTCCATAGCAAGTGCCGTGATTATTAATAAAAGGATTGATCCACCGGCAAATAAGACCTTATTATATCATGTAAATCCTTTTGAGGCTTACAACTCGCTTGCCTGGCATTTCAGACCATTTATTCATATAACAGAAAATATCAGCCCTTTAGCAGATATCGATCCATCGTGTACTATTGAGCCGGGTGTTATTATTGGACCCTATGTTCGTATCGGTGCCGGATCGTATATCCAGGCAAATACCTACATCGGTGCCTATACTGAAATAGGCGAAAATGTAATTATCCAACCAGGTTGTATGGTGGCAGCGGACGCATTTTATTTTAATAAAAAAAATAATGAGTATGCTAAATGGAGGTCAATAGGCAAGGTTTTATTAGGAAATAATGTAGAATTAGGTGCCGGATGTACTATTCAACGAGGTGTAAGTGGAGCCACCATCATAGGTGAAGGCTCAAAATTAGATTGCCAGGTACATATTGGACACGGTGCTGTTGTCGGAAAAAATTGCTTGATTGCAGCTCAGACAGCTTTAGCTGGTAAAGTTACCATAGGTGATTATGTTACAATTTATGGCCAGGTTGGCATTGCACAGGGACTTTCTATCGGTGATCACGCCATTTTGCTGGCTAAAACCGGGGTATCTAAAGATTTACCGGGAAGTCAAACCTATTACGGAGTACCTGCACAACCTGTACGTGAAGCATATAAACAGCTGGCGGCATTGCGTATATTTACCAGTGATAAAAGAGCTGAATAATAATAATTGAATTTCTATTGTCTTTTATCTTGCTTAACATGATTTACCCTATTTGGTTTTATATTATTCAATGCCTATTACAACTTTTACCAAAGGAAGAAAATAATACTTTACCATCAAATTGGTTTTATAATCAAAGAGCGTACCCACTGGATTCCATACCTCAATCAGAATATGTTTTTTCCGTGCGGCAGGTAGTAAAACATTCAAATGCCAGAAAACGATCTCAACTCCAAAAATGGAAATTTGCCGGACCTACTAATATTGGAGGAAGAATCACCGACATCGAAGCAAGCCCCTTAAACGATAAGTTGATTTATGCAGGATCAGCATCAGGAGGTGTATTTAAAACTATTGATAAAGGTGGCTCTTGGATACCGGTGTTTGACTCGAATCCCATTTTATCAATTGGAGATATGGCAATACATCCCACTAACCCGGACATTTTGTATGTAGGCACCGGGGAGGCCAATGGTGGTGGAGGGTCCGTGGCATACGATGGAAATGGAATCTTTAAAACTTCAAATGGAGGTGATAGTTGGGACTATCTTGGTTTGGAATTTTCAGGAAGTATCTCTAAAATAATCATCAATCCAAACAAACCAGATGTCATCTATGCCTCAGCGATGGGCAGATTATTTTCCAAAAACAATCAACGGGGTATATTCAAAACAATAAATGGTGGAGATACATGGCAATCCATATTTTATAGATCAGATTCTGTAGGGGTAATTGACATGGCTATGGATCCGTTACATCCTGATACCATATATGCGGCAACCTGGGAAAGGTCACGGATGCCATCCGGAATTGACTATGGTGGCCCGGAATGTGGCATTTACAGATCATTTGATGGCGGAAAAATTTGGGTACGATTATCTACAGGCTTACCTGAAGGCAATGACCTCGGAAGAATTGGATTAGCAGTAGCACCCAATCAGCCAAACAGAATTTTTGCATTTTATGTGGATGAAAGTGGTGATTTTTTAGGAATATACAGGTCGGACAATTATGGAGAAAATTGGAGCAGACTTGGAGGTCGGGTTAGTACATCTACATTTGGCTGGTGGTTTGGGAAAATTTATGTCGATCCCAAAAATGCGAATACTGTTTTTGTTCTTGGTTTGTTTGGGTACAAATCAATGGATGGGGGTAATTCATTCGTTAATATAACAGACAATTTTAATGAAGATGTTCATGTAGATCAGCATGCTTTGTATATACACCCATTAAATACAACACAGGTTTTATTGGGCAATGACGGCGGCTTATATAATTCAATCAATGGTGGATTATCCTGGAGTAAAATAAATAATTTACCAATAACCCAGTTTTATACATGCCATATAGATAATAAACAACCAGAAAGATTATACGGCGGGACACAAGATAACAGCAGTATGCGCACGTTTAGTGGGGTAGATCAATGGACAATCATCTCAGGTGGTGACGGTTTCGTATGCGAAGTAGACCCCATTGACAACAACTATGTATACACCGAATCTCAATATGGTGCATTCATAAGAAGTACAGATGGTGGTATAAATTTCGTGAATGCTACAGATGGCATATTAGGATCAGACAGAAGTAATTGGAAAACCCCATTTGTTTTGGACCCAAAGCAACCATCCACGTTATACCTGGGTACCAACCGACTGTACAAATCAACAAACAGAGGTGCATTCTGGTCCCCTATTTCACCATCGCTCACACCGGAAACCAATTTAAGAGCATACGGTACCATCACAAGCATTTCTGTCTCCCCGATAGACCCTCTGGTAATCTTTTGTGGTACAGATTTGGGGCTAGCCTGGGTTACATTAAATGGTGGCCAAGATTGGAAAATAATCAGTGATGCTTTACCTACCCGATGGATAACTTCCATTACTGCCGATCCCCTGGTCAAAAGCAAAGTGTACATAACTATTTCAGGGTATCGATATAATGAATCGTTGCCTCACGTTTTTGTTTCAGATAACTATGGAAGCAGTTGGAAAGATATTTCAAAAGGTTTGCCACCCGTGCCAGTAAATGATTTAATAATTGATCCTGAAAATGCCGGGCATATTGTTGTAGCTACAGACGCCGGGATATGGAGATCCTCAAATGATGGCCGCAATTGGCAATTACTTGGAGATGGCATGCCGATAACCATTTTTAATGACCTGCATTTTCATAAAGGCACCAGAAAACTGGCAGCTGCAAGTTATGGTCGGGGCATGTATACATATGAGTTGGAGCTCCCTGTACAAATTGAAACCACATTGAAAACCGGATTTGAAATACAGGCTTTCCCCAATCCCTTTGCTGAAATTATTAATATTAAAGGAAAAATCAAGCAAAGTTCAAATTACCGCATTAGCCTATATACTATGGAAGGCAAAATAATAGAAGAAAAAATGAACTATTTTATTGCCAATAATGAATTTAATACGCAATTGAATATTGAAAAGAATGTACCCCCTGGTATCTATCTATTGTCACTCTCTTCTGCGCAGGGGATCCATGGAGCCATCCGCATTATCAAATACTAGTTTGTTAGAAATCAACATATCTATTCGCGAAAGAATATTTGACATTCTATTGCTTTCATTATTATTAAGGAGTATCACCACATAGTTTTGATCTATATAGCGCTTTATATAGGTTCTGTAACCCGGATTATCCCCGCTATGAGCTACTATTCTACCTAATTTAGGGTGTAACTCGGTCTCCCACCCAAACCCATAATTGCTTATTGTGCCATCGAGTAAAGTATGAGGACTGAAGGCTTCTAATAAAGTTGTTTTGGCAATAAACATGGGCGTATAGAGAGCCTGGTCCCATTTGAGTAAATCTAATGCGGATGCACTGATTCTTCCGGGACCTTTGCGATTACCCAGCCAAATGGTGTAATTTGATTCCGGATCCCGGAGGGCATTTCGGTATTGTTTTGATACAGGGTCAAGTTTATGACCTTGAGCCATATTTGAAATACGCGCTTTCATTATCGGAGTTCTGAAATCGGCTGATTTCATTTGCGCAGGTTGAAATACCCAACTGTGCATGAGTTGAATAAAATTTGCATCACTGGCTACTTCAGCAATACTGGCCAAAAGAAGATAACCGGTATTGCTATATTCATATTTTTCACCTGGCTTGAAATGCAGGGGTTCGGGATATTTTTTTAGATATTCGATTGCATCGATATTATCAGCGACCTTGGATTTGTCCCAGTGTTTGTCCATTATAGCCTGGTAGTCCGGCAAGCCACTCGTATGAGTAAGCATATGTCTGATGGAAACACCTTCAAATGGCAACCCTTTGATCCATTTATTCAGTGGATCATCTATTCCCAGTTTGCCTCTTTCCTGCAACATCATGATGATTAAAGCTGTAAATTGTTTTGAGACGGAGGCTAATTCAAAAATATCTGTTTTTCGCAGACTTGACTTTTTTTCATAGTCTCTGTACCCATTGGCAAGAAAACAGAGGGGTTTTCCTTCTTTAGCTACCAACATCACACCGCTGAAATTAGTGGCCACACATTCCTCTTTGAATAAACGCTTAAGTGAATCTTTAAGATTAAACTTTACGGTATACTTCTGAGCCACCAAAGAGGTGCTTGCAAAAAAGAATAAAAACAATACTATTCTCATTAAAATAAAATTTTGAAAGCCAACCATTGTGAGACAAATCCTAGCAAATACCCCAAATATACTTCTTTCACGGTATGTACTTTGAGATACAGTCTGCAACTGCCTATAAGGCCTGCTAAAAAAATGCACGATATGAGCACTGAGCGCCAGGATAGAATTACAGGGGACTGCCCAGGCCATTGAAACCTGAACATCTCATGTGAAAATATATTGAATGTCACCCAGGTCATCGCTATTACTCCGCCCATGACTGCAGTATGAGCACTAACTTTTACAAATAGATTTGCAATAAAAATCAAAATTAGAGTAATCAGCGCGCCCATTACAAAAATATTGTAAACCAATGGCACTTTGGCATCGTGCCGGATGTTTACATAAAGCCATAGATAAAATATCATGGTAATTATATAAGGCCCTACCCTGTCCATTCTATCTTTGACCATTAGGGAATCGATCAGGTTCAATTTTTTTAATAATAGAATGGAGATTACCGGCAGCACAAATGTCAACACAAAAACCTGCAAAATAAGAGTAGATTGAGCTGCAGGTGATGAAACCCCAAATAAATAAGGATTCAATGCAAGCAGTATGTACAAACCAAATGTCGGCCACCACAACGGGTGCAGTAAAATGGAAATCAAATTGGCTACAAATGCCAACAAGCCCGATGTTGAGCTTGGCTTGGTATCAGATGGTATAGGCTGTGCGGATTCCAATATAAGCTCAAAATTACCAATTTTCGACCAAGGTATATTGAATCAAATAAAACGGTCTGACCTGTATTTGGAGAGGAATTAATTTCTCAATTTATTTTTCCGTTATTTCGGTAATAAACTCTTTATTTGCATCCGAAAAATCAAAAAATATGCAAAAAAGAATTTTAGCCAATGACGGAATAGAAGCTGATGGAAAGTCTGCACTGGAAGCTGCAGGATTTACTGTGGATACAAATAAAGTAGAACAAGCGGATCTGGTAAGTGCACTTCAAAATTTTGAGATTCTAATTGTAAGATCGGCAACCAAAGTGCGAAAGGATTTAATAGATGCTTGCCCACATCTTAAGATCGTGGCAAGAGGAGGAGTGGGAATGGATAATATAGATGTGGAATATGCGCGCGCCAAGGGCATCCAGGTCATCAACACTCCAAATGCCTCTTCAAGGGCAGTAGCTGAATTAGCCATGGCACACATGTTTTCCCTTTCCAGGTTATTACATCAATCCAATAGCCAAATGAGGGATGAAGCTGCTGATTTCAATGCTCTAAAGAAAAAATACTCAGCCGGTACGCAATTGTCAGGAAAAACACTTGGTATCGTGGGATTTGGCAGAATAGGACAAGAACTTGCAAAAATGGCTATTGGAATTGGAATGAAAGTAATTGCAGTAGACCCTATGCTTTCCAACGTGAACCTGAAATTTAACTTGAATGGAAACGAATTTTCTATAGATGTGAAAACAGCCAAAATGGATGAATTATTGGCTGCCTCCGATTATATCTCATTACATGTGCCATCCAGTCAGAAACCAATATTAGGTGCAGAAGAAATGGCCAAAATGAAAAAAGGAGCCTGTATTATAAATACGGCCAGAGGAGGTACCGTAGACGAAGCTGCATTATTGGATGGTCTGAAATCAGGTCAGTTAGGCGGTGCAGGAGTAGATGCATTTGTAAATGAGCCTACCCCATCAAAAGAAATTTTATCCAATCTTAAAATTTCACTTTCACCTCATATCGGAGGTTCGACAGCAGAAGCCCAACTTGCCATAGGACTTGAATTGGCCGAAAAAATTACTGCCGCTTACAAATAACGGTCAAGTGTATACACAAAAGATAAGCTCTGAAGCCAATTCAGGGCTTGTCGCATTATGCAATTGCCTCTGTTTCTTTCATCCTGAATATAAACCCCACCTTAAATACATTTTCTATTTGTACATCATCTTCATCCTTTAATATTTTTCTGAGCCTGGATACGAAAACATCAAAACTTCGACCTAAAAAATAATCATATTTCCCATATACTTTTTCCACTGCATCCTCTCTTCTGATCACCACATTGGGTTGATTACAAAACAATAATAAGATCTGGTTTTCTTTGGCCGTGAGTTTTATACGCTCCGATTGATATACCAATTCCTGTCGCTGGGTAAAATAAACATATTTTCCCAATGAGATTTCATCTTTCAAATATGGTTTTGGAAATGCGGAGGACCTTCGCAGCACGACTTCTATTTTACAGATAAGTTCATCAGGGTCAAATGGTTTAGTGACAAAATCTTCAGCTCCCAGCTCATATGCCTTTAATTTATCCTCTTTCAATGCTCTGGCTGTAATGAAAATAAAAGGAAGTGATGTATACTTTTTCTTTATTTGCTTCGACAGTGAAAACCCATCCATACCGGGCATGCTGATATCCAGTAGACACATATCGAATTGTTGTTTATTTAATACCTCCAGGGCAGCCAGGCCATCCCTTTTCCATACTACCTGGTATTGTTCACCTACCAGATGATCCAATAGTAATAATCCCAGTGCGACATCATCTTCTACAATTAAAAGTTTTTTTGAATTCATTTTGAGGCTGTTGGAAAGGTGAGACTAAAAATGGACCCCGAATGCATGGATTCAGTCATTAATTTAATGTCGGCATTATGCAGTAATGCTACTTTTTTTACATAGGCTAGTCCGAGACCAAACCCAGAATAGGTTTCATCTTTTTCGCAACGGTAATAGGGATCAAATATTTTCAATTTGACGATTTCATTTATCCCAGGTCCATTGTCTTTAAAATTCACTATTAAAGATCCTCTATCTTTTTTTAATTCAATTTCAATTTTTGGATGTTGGCAGTATTTTAATGCATTGTCTAAGATATTGCGAAATGCATTTTTTAGATGAAAAGAATCTGCAAATAGAGTAGATCCTTCTTCCTCCCCTATAATCCTTACTTCCGCTTTTTTATCATTTATTTGCAGCTGCATGTTGTTTACCACTTCATTTACCAGTGCGACCGGGCTAACATTCGTTTTATTTAGTTCAAACGGGGACCTGCTGATTTGGGCCATCATCAATACATTATCTATTTGTGATTTCAGTTGCTCGTATTGTTTATTTATTATACCTGTATAGGCACTGATTCTGTCGTCTTCGGTCCTTTTATTTATAAGACTCGTGGCCAACTTAATATTGGTAAGAGGGGTACTAAACTCATGAGTCATATGATTAAAAAAAGAAATGTTTTCCTTGGATATCTTTTGTTGTTTTATCAATAAATGAACTGCATAAATAAAAAGAAATCCGATCAAACTAATCAACATCATCGAAACCCACCAGACAGGAGTAAGCTGTTTATTGGCAAATGATTCCTTCCCTTTAAATACTACTTTTAACCAATGATCATCCTGTGCTATCAGGGGAGCAAGTGAACAGGAATAGGAGGTTTTGCCCGTGCTATGGCTATCTATAGCGGAAGCAACAGATACTTCGAAAGGCAATTTAACCTGATAAAACTGCAAACTGGCGTTTAATTCACTCATAAACACACTATCGTTCACCAATGTGTTTAAAGCCGCATTACATGATTTGGTATCCACCGAACATGCTTCTTTACCGGCTTTGTTACAACTTGGTTGCTCGGCCAGATTTTCTACAGCCGAACAAAGTGCCATGCTCACTTTATTGGTAAATTGTTCTTCCAATAAATTCTTTGAAGTCTTGATCCAGTACAATTGGAATGACAAAAGCAATATCAAGGCAACCGAAGCTAAGCCTATGAGCCAAAATACTTTTCGCATAATTAGACCAAAGATCCCGTCTTTTAATTTTACAGTCTTCGATTTAACAGCCGTTTAACAAGTGCCTAACAGGCAGTAACAATTTTATTCCACTTTGGCGGGCAGATTTGCACTATCATCTTACATCGCCGTGAATTCGGGATCAACATGATCAGTGCCATCTGTAATTGGCAATTATTTAAAACCATATTTTATGAAAATGTATGTATTATCGCTGGCTCTCTTATTGAGTTTGGCCAGCTATTCCCAGCAAAGTCAAACCTGCTGTATTAGCAAGACTTCATGCCAGATTGCGAGCTGCCAGACCAAAACTGCATCAGCCGACAAACATGAAAAAGCTGTAGTAAAAACTGCTTCGATTAAATCAATTGGAATTGAATCAAAATCGAGCGGAGCATTTCTATTATCTACTTTGATTGCAAATGTCATTGCAATGATCAGTAATGTAGCATGCGATCCATCGAATTGTGATCCCGGTTCATGCTTACCCGGTACTCCACCTGTTTGTGATCCATCTAAATGCAAGATTGAATCTTGTAAAAAGAATTGATCTCAGGAGGACCTGTTTTTTGATAGAGGATCCGTGATTTACATTGATCCTCTTCATTTTTTTACTTAATATTCATATAAAATATATTCCCCAATCTTCTTAATTTTAGATTTTGAAATTTATTTTTTATTTCATCATTCAAATATTATATGAAAAAAAGTCGTCGTGATTTTCTGAAATTATCAGGCTCTACATTTGCAGCTGGTACTTTGGGATTCAATGTAGTTGCCTCTACAGAAAGCAAACACATTTTTAATGCTGATACCCTTAAAATTGGCATTATAGGATGTGGGGGCCGTGGCACAGGAGCTGCCGCCCAGGCTTGTCTTGCTGACAAAAATGTATTCCTCACGGCAATGGCCGATGTATATGAAGATCGGCTGGAAACTGCTTTTAAAGCGATATCAGAGGAAGCTCCGGATAAAGTAAAAGTAAATGAAGATCAAAAATTTATTGGATTCGATGCTTATAAAAAATTATTACAAACCGATGTGGATGTAATCATTTTAGCCACTCCACCTAATTTCAGACCTTTACACCTGGAAGCCGTAGTGGCGGCTGGTAAGCATTGCTTTTTTGAGAAACCTGTAGCGGTAGATGCACCCGGCATCCGCAGAGTAATTGAAGCAGCCAAAATGGCGAAAGAAAAGAAACTTGGATTTATGTCCGGTTTTTGCTGGCGATACGATTACCCAAAAAGGGACACATTTAAAAGGGTGTTGAATGGGGATATAGGAGAGGTGCTCTCCTTGTACAATACTTATAATACCGGAGCAAGCTGGTGGAGGGAGACCAAACCAAGTTGGGGAAAATTTAAAAAAGAACTTCGCAATTGGGTTTATTACTCCTGGCTATCCGGTGATCATATAGTTGAACAAGCTGTTCATAGTCTTGATATGATGTCCTGGGCAAAAGGAGATATAATGCCAATTAAAGCCTCTGGAAACGGGGGGCGGCAAAGTCGCATTGAGCCAGAATATGGAAATATTTTTGACCATTTTTCAATCACGTACGAGTATGCGGATGGCAGCCGGGGCGTACATCAATGCCGACAGCAAAAAGAAACCGATGGTGCTTATGGTATCGAAATGCTTGGTACAAAGGGAAGAGCAGATATAAGAGTATGGAATCATCATGAGATCAAAGGAGCTAAACCCTGGAAATGGGAAAGTTTGCACACAAATAAAGATAAAAACAATATGTATCAAACAGAACACGATGAATTATTTGCATCCATCCGAAAAGGAGATCCCATAAATGATGGAATCAGAAGTGCTAATAGTACTATGCTGGCCATATGGGGTAGAATGGTAGCATACACCGGCAAAGATATCACCTGGAATGATGCATTAAATTCAACTGAATTACTGACTCCGCCCGATGATGCTTACAATTGGGATCTCGATTGGAAAGCAAAGGAAATAGCCAAACCCGGATTTACAAAATTCATTTAATACCTGGCTGATGATCATCTATAAAAGGAGGGACTTTTTAAAATACACATCTTTAGCATCTGCAGCAATGGCTTTCCCCTTTAGCATCGAAAATGGGACTCAACCATTGACCAAAAAAAGTTTAAAGTATGGCATGATTAAAGAAGATTTGTCTTTATTAGACAAATTTAAGTTGATTAAAGATCTTGGGTTCGATGGTGTGGAACTAGATAGTCCCAATAATCTGGGTGAAAAGGAAATACTTAATGCCAGAGATAAATCCGGATTATTATTACCCGGAGTAGTCAATTCAGTCCATTGGAAATCCCCATTGTCCGATCCTGATCCTGCTATCAGAGCGCTCTGCGTAGAATCGATGAAAACCGCCTTGCGCGATTGTAAAAAATATGGTGGCTCCACGGTATTATTAGTACCTGCAGTGGTAAACGATAAAGTCTCTTATGCAGAAGCATACAGTCGCTCTCAAGCTGAAATAAAAAAAATATTACCCATTGCAGAAGAAACCGGAATCAAAATAGCCATTGAAAATGTTTGGAATAATTTTTTGCTCAGCCCTTTAGAAGCAGCCCGGTTTATAGATGAATTTAACAATCCAATGATTGGATGGTATTTTGATATAGGTAATATCATCCGATATGGTTGGCCAGAACACTGGATATCCACCTTAGGCAAACGGATACTCAAAATAGATATAAAAGATTACAGCCGGAAAAAAGCTTCGGATGAAGGAATATGGAAGGGTTTTGACGCTGAACTGGGTGAAGGCGATGCAAACTGGGCCGCAGTAAATAAAGCATTATTATCCATTGGCTACCAGGGATGGGGATCCGCAGAAGTAAATGGCGGAGATCGGGTAAGATTGAAAGAAATATCCGACCGAATGAATAAATGTTATTCCATGTAATACACCTCCCTATTTAAATGAATTTAGTCCAATCCGTTATTTTTCCGATCATTGCCGGTGCACTTGGCGCATTGGTATTAAGTAAGCTAAGAAATCAAACTGGACATGAAATAAAAATTGTATTAATAGGAGCTTTAAGCGGATTAGTTCTAAGTCTTTTATTCCAAAAAATAGGTTTCATCCCGGACGGTCTAAATAAATTTCGCATTCCCTTGGCCACATTAGGCGGTGCAGGAGGTTACGTTTTTATATGTCGTACCGTCTGGCATTGTTAGCAATATCGCTTCTTTCCTTAATTCCACCATTTAAAAAAGCACTTTACTATATCTCAAGATACAACTAACCTTAAACAGTACTTGATGTTGCTTATATGTTTTATTCTATTTCTAATATTAGCTAATGTGTATCAATTAAACACTGGACAATCTTAAAAAAAAGTTGGTATAAAACTTGCATAATTAATTAAAGTGCTTAACTTCGTCGATACATTCATTAAATGAAATGAATCTCAAGAAACAAGACGAATTTTTAGAATCATCAAAAGGCAAGATGAATCCTAAACAAGCCTCATGAAAATGGGGCTTTTTTATTTACACCATCACATTAATTTTCGTATTGTCATACACTGCTTTCAATATTGCCGATTTAATTTTTCGATTGAGTAAAATGTTTTTTTGCTTCAGCGTATAACTGTATTTAAAACGGGTACTTTCCTGCTGGATGTGATCAATAAATAACACTCCTTTTCTCTCTTCAGCACAATACTTATTGTACTCCTTCATAACCTCACTAATATAAGTATCCAAATCCTGAAAGGACAGTTTCATTTTATTGTTAAGCTCAAATGAGACCGTTACGGTATCCAACTCTGAAGTACTGTAATTAATCAATTTATGATTATATATAGTACTGGCAGGTACATATACTATTTCATCATCATCATTTCTAAGAGTCACCATGGTCAATGAAAAATCAATAATTTCACCAGTCTGATCCCCAAGCTGGATATAATCTCCAATCTTTAATTTATCAGAAAAGGCCATAATCATTCCACTCAAAATATTGGAAATATAATCTTTCATGATCACAGCCAGTGCTGCTGAGATAAGGGACAAACCAGTGAAAAACTGACTGGGTTTTAGCTTGAGTAAGTGCAAAATGAAATACATTGCACCACCACAAATAATCAGGAAATAAATATTACTTAATCCTACCAATACATTATCCGTGTGTGAAAATGCCATTCCTTTTCTGCGTTTGTACAGGTAGGTAAGGATATCACGACTCAACTCTGCCAATAAAAAAAACAAGAAAAATCCAAGGACTCCGCTGATCAAATGGGTAGGTATACCCGTCTTTTTATTCACCAGATCATGATTTTCATTTAAAATAAATAAAATGGCAATACCAATTACTTTTAACAGCCTCAGTAAAACATTCATAGATTTTAAACTCTACTTTAAAGGAAAGTGCAAAAATACGGATCTTTTACAGGGAATTGCTTTATTTTGAGCATCAAACTAATTGAATTATATGCAGGAATATTTTTTTAGCCCGTCAACGTATGCCACCAGAAGATCCGACCTGGCAAAGGCTATTGGCTCAGGTCTGATATTGTTTCCATCCAATGAAGAAGTCGGAATAAATTATAAAGACAATACCTATCCCTTCCGGCAGGATAGTTCATTTCTTTATTATTCCGGTATAGACAGAGGCGGATTGTGTCTAATTTTGGATGCTGCATCCGGTGAGTGTGTTCTGATGGGTGATGAACTTACTACCGATGATGTTATCTGGACTGGCCCTCTGCCCTCACTCCATGAGTTAGCACAGCGTGCCGGAATACATAAAGTGATCAGCACCTCTGCCGGATTGGCCCAAATCCAATCAGCGAAAGATAAGAATTATAAAATCCATTATCTGCCGATTTATAGAGGGGATCATGCTTTCAGGCTTTCAACAATATTAAATCTTCCTCCTGATCAAATAGCAGTCAACGCCAGTACCGATTTATGTGCGGCGGTAGTGCATCAGCGCGAATGCAAAACAACTGAAGAAATAGATCAATTGGTGGAAGCAATCAATATCTCCGGCGAAATGCATCTCACGATGATGAAAGAAGCCAAGGCAGGCATGACAGAATCTGAAGTGATGGCTAAAGTGAGATCTGTGTGCCTTGAAAAAAATGTAGATATCCCGTATACCATTATTTTATCTGTAAATGGTCAAACCTTACATAACCATTCATATCATAATACCCTAAAATCAGGTCAATTATTGTTGGGCGATTTTGGTTCCGAATCATATATGCATTATGCCGGGGATATCACCCGTACAATTCCAGTAGACAAATCGTTCACTTCGTTCCAAAAGGAAATTTACTCCATCGTCCTGAATACGCTCGAAACCTGCATATCCAAAATAAAAGCAGGTATAAAATATAAAGATGTACATCTGCAGGCTGCAAAAACAATCACCGAAGGCATGAAATCCTTGGGATTTCTTAAGGGGAATACTGAAGAAATCATTGCAGAAGGAGCCCATGCATTGTTTTTCCCTCACGGCCTCGGGCATCCCCTTGGACTGGATGTGCATGACATGGAAGGCATAGGTGAAAACTATACAGGATATGAAGAAGGACTTGTCCGAAGCACCCAATTCGGACTTAAATCTCTGCGATTGGCTAAAACATTGCGCGAAGGAATGGTAATCACCGTTGAACCTGGAATTTATTTTATTCCTGAACTAATTTCAGCCTGGAAATCAGAAAATAAATTCAACGATTTTATCAACTATGCTGCTATTGAAAAAATGGTACCATTTGGAGGAATCAGAATAGAAGATAATGTTTATGTACATAAAGACCACGGCCTTATACTTGGAAACCCAATCCCGAAATCGATAAAGGAGGTGGAGCAAATACGAGAAATAGCTTACAAATAGATAGATTTGCCCCCTGAAGAAAAGGCATGAAAATATTCTTATCGGAGTACCGACACGACTACACTACCTATACATTTGGTTATACCATATATGCAGTATACGAAAGCAACCAGGATGTAAACCCATTATATGAAGCTGGATTTTTACCCTATACCGGAAACATAAATCTGCAATCAGATCTGTATTATAAATCACGTGGGTTGCGAATAGATCTCGCTGATTTTAAAGACAGCAGTGAAAACCGCAGGGTGGATAGAAAAGCTTCGGCATTAAAATTACATTATAAAATTATTCCATCGTCTGAATTCAAAGAGTGGAATGAATTATTACTTTTTGCCAACCACTACAGCAGCCAGCGGATAGGCGAATCCAAAATGCCAAAGCAACGGCTGGAATACATTACTCAAAGAAAATACCTCAGTCACATTATCAAATTTACCACTTCAGCTCATACCGCCGGATATATACTCGCCATTATCTCCGATAAAATATTTCATTATTGGTTTTCATTTTATGATACTTCATTTTTGGATCAAAATATTCCATTAGGGAAATGGATGATGTGGAAGGGAATCCGGATTGCCAAAGAATTGGGGTGCACACATGCCTATCTTGGTAATGGATATTTAGAGGCTTCATTATACAAATCCAGAGACTTTACAGCAGTCGAATTTTATGATGGTAATGGCTGGAGCAGCGACCTCAAAGATCTTCACCACCGGTGCAAAAATGATAATGAATTAAAAGACCTGGACTTATTTAAATTGGGGACCGAACAGGATAATTTTATCCGGAATTTAAAGTAAAATCTTTAATTGCCAGTCAATAACAAATTGCAACCTCTCAGATCAGAATTATCCAATCTGCCTAAGACCTCAAAAGTCTGATCTGAATATACCTTGCCGATGTCTTCCGTTGCGAGAAAACAACACGAATCCAGATTGGCCAGGTCGATCATATTTAAGGCTGCCGTAGTATTCTCCTTCTCAGGTGATAGTGGGTCTGAGATACTTCTTGCGTATACCCGCAGTGTCGGAGAAAACGTAAACAATCCGTCCCGGATGGCATAGGCCTGAGACAAAAGCTCTGTCATGCCATATTCAGAAGCCACTGATCGAACGTGAAAATTTTTCTTAATTTCTGAATGTAGCTCTGCCCTGGTGATCTCAGCTTGCATACCCTTCATACCCCCGGTTTCAATGAGGGTCAATCGATCATTTATAGGAAAGTGATGTTTCCAATTTAATAGTGCATAACTAACGCCCCAAAGGAATATTTTCTTTTCCTGTTCCCGTGCAATGAAATCAACCAGAGCTCCTTCCTCATGATGAAAGTACCCTCCACCACCCTTTTTAATAAAATAATCCAACATGGATAAAAGTGATGAATCGGGATTGGCTGCATAACTTGGTAATAATCCAACATGTACCCCTTGATCAATAGATTGACCAAACGCAGACTGAAAACAAAGTGAAGATATATAATAATATAATTCAGGGTCCCTGATCAAATGTTTGCTCCGGATGGAATACGTGGTGCCGCTACTGGTAAATACTTTTTTAGGAATATATTCCCCGGTCATTACAAGATGGCTTTTAAAAAAAGAAATAGGCAAAAAAGGGATATCAACTACATTATTTATTTTACTTGCATCTACACGTAATAGCTCCAGATATTCCTTGTAAATCTTATTGTGCCCGGATTGGTAATAAAAAAGCTCCAATGCCAATTCTTCAAAAAGAAAATCCTGATTTAGTATTTTTTCTATAATGCCAGATCTTTCTCTTTCCCAACCCATATATATTGTATCAGGAGTTGAATGTAAATGTTGGTTTATTTAAAATTTCATTCATGTATAGAGAGTTCAAGAGAAAAAACGAAATGTATGCCGTAAATCAAAAACGGGGTTACATTTTACTTTGAAACTCCTTGAGCTCTTCCCACTTTTCCTGCCTGGCCAGGGAAGCCTGGTAAGGCCAGCTTGATGGATTCAAATGGTATCCAGCATCGCTGAGTATGGAATTGAGGTAATTGATGTCTGCTGTTTCCAATAAATTCCAGTCGGTAATGCCAATATCTCCCAGTATTTTTTCAATCTTAGGATCTATCCCTTCAACTATTTTGAGGTCATTGCGCCTGATAGCATAGCCAAAAATTGGCTTAGTATCGTGAATAATGTCCTGGGCAGCCACCGTAGCTGAAGCCTGGGAAGGTGTACTCCCAAGAACTTGCTTTGGAGCGCTCACCTGGACACCTGACTTATCATTTAAGAGTTTTTCTTTTTCTTTTGATACCTTATCATATGCCATTCGGCATTCGTTTACCTCTTTTTCAAGATTTACAATGCGTCTGCTTGCGGAGGAGAGTTCCATTTCTGCTTTTTTACTCTTTGCTTTATACCTGCTCCATTGCAACATGCCCCAGAGGTATCCAAGGAGAGCAGGTATCAGCCATGAAAGAAGTACAGCCCACCAAGGAAGATCACATAATGAAAATGAGGATTGCATATTCTGTCTTATTGTTATTTTGCAGGAGGTAGTATCATTACTTCCACTCTGCGGTTTAGTTTACGATTATCTTCAGTGTCATTGGGAGCTATAGGCATTTCTTCTCCTTTCGAATCGGTCTTTATCCTGGATGCTTTGATACCTTTTGCGACCAACAAATTTTTTATAATATTTGCTCTTTTTAGACCCAGCTTTAAATTGTGCTCTGCTGTAGCATCATCATCTGTATGCCCAGTAATCAGAATTTGTTCCTGGGTAGATTTTATTCTTTTAGCAAGGTAAGCAACATATTGATTTACCAAGACATCATTCACTCCCGAATTTGAAGCAAATTTAAAATAGATCATGGTCTTATCATCCAGCTCCTTTACCTGATCATTTTGAAATACCCCTTTGTACAAAATCAAAGCGGTGTTTTCTAAAACTACATTTACCGTATCTCCCAGGTTTTTACTTCTCACTTTAATATTATCAGCCGGAATAGAAGGTACTATCATTTCCTTTATTCTGGATGCCCTTAACAGGCCAAGGTCTCCGGAAGCCATAATTCTATTTTCTTTTTCATAATAACCTCCAATTATCTCTAATATCTGACCCGTTTGCAATGAGGACAATATTGAATCTTTTAAGGTAATAAAGCAGGGATCAGTAATTGGTTCTGAGTCGGCCCATGTAAATTTTATACATGATGCCCCGATTACAGGCAGTGCCTTGCCTGGAATTACGCTATCCGGTTTAGCCATCACCGCATTAAAGTTGGATTCCTGAGATTGAGCCTGGGTTGGAGAAATTATAGAATTATTTTCTAATGCCCCTGGTGCTGACTGATTTGGGGTGACTTTACTTAGATCACAACAATTTTCGCGCATACTCCATATAAAAAAGTATATGATGCCCAGTGCAATCCAGATTATAAATATGAGTATACGCATTGACTTTCCGGTAGTTAAAATATCAAATATCGAACCATTTTTTTGCAAGATAAGAAATTGAAGTAAAGCAGTTTAGAAATAGTTAAAAAGTTAATGGTCTTTTTTATAGATATTGCTTTTTCTTTTCAACAGGCCTTTAAATTCATATTAAATGAAGGGTCGTTTACGAATGAGTTTGAGCTAGCAATGAACAACCCATAATTTAAATTTAACAATTTGATTTTCAGCTATATACACCCAATTTGGAGTGCATTAACAAATCATAAACAATCATAAAATTGGCTATAAGTCCAAATCAACTAATTTTAAATAATTAATCTTCAAATCTTGAATTTCCATTTTTGTAAATATCATGGGGCCGGAAATGACTTTATCCTGCTGGATAACAGACCAGGCATCTATAATCACATGAAAAACAAAGATTCGGTCGCCGCTCTTTGCCATAGGAGATTTGGTATTGGGGCCGATGGCTTAATGATGATCGAAAACAGCGATGGGTATGACTTTAAAATGGTATACTACAATGCAGATGGCAATGAAGGCAGTATGTGCGGTAATGGAGGTCGATGTATAGTTGCATTCGCACATAGACTCGGCATTATAGAATACAAAACAAAATTTATTGCATCCGATGGAGAGCATGAAGCTGAGTTGATGGGATCAGAATATGTAAACCTCAAAATGCAGGATGTGCATCAGGTAGACATGTATAATGATCATGTTGTATTGAATACCGGATCTCCTCATTATATACTACCCATCAGCCATATTGATACCTATCCGGTATATGAAAAAGGCAAGCATATCCGATACGCTGAGGAATTCCCCAAAGGTATCAATGTCAATTTTATTGAAAAATCAAATTCCGAATGGAAGATCCGTACCTATGAGCGAGGAGTAGAAGATGAAACCTGGGCATGCGGTACCGGGGCCACTGCAGCCGCTCTGGCAATAGTGGAAATGAATAAATCATATGATCTGAATGAAATCAAATTAATTGCCAAAGGTGGACCATTGACCATTCGATTTGAAAGAAAGGCCCCGGGTCATTTTGAAAATATCTGGTTATGTGGCTGCGCTGTGTTTGTGTATGAAGGGGAATTTACCATTGAGTAAATAATCTTAATCGAAATTACATGTATCATTACGGTAAAACGGGCTTTAGCCTGTTGATTCCCACAATCCTGGCCAGTCTACCGCTATATTAATTCATTCCCAAATTTCCAACACATACTTCATTGCTATATTGATTCTATCGTAATATTGATTAGGTAGATCATCTATTTTTGAAACCAATCTTTTATTGTCGATTGCCCGAATTTGATCAACTACGATATCAGACTCTTCAATTAATTTGGTCTCGGATTTACTAATTCTAATTCTTAAGGGAAAAGCATCGGACTTTAATTTTGATGTAATGGATAAGATCAGGGTAGATGGATGATTAGTAGTATTTAAAGCATTCGCCTGTATTACAATTACAGGTCTCATTTTACCAGGATCCAGATTAGCCAATCAAATTTCAAATTTTTTCACAGTACCTGTTTATTCCATGTCTAATGAGCTACCTTCAAAATCCTGCATTACTTCTATACTATTATCTCTAACCAAAATTGAAGCTTTGACCAAAAGTGCAGTTACTTTTTCCATTTCCTCCATTCGATTATAACTCTCCTGTGCATCATTTATATACTTATTCCTGGATATTTTTAATCCTGAGATTAATTCCTCAGTTTTGTCGAATATCTGGTCTTCGATTTTTAGTGAAATTGCTTTTGACATATACTTTTAGTATTAAAAGACAAATTATACGGATAGTATATAAACTAAGGAATTAAAACTTTATTTCATTTCCGTGATCCCCGTCACCGTAGTATACTTAAAACTCAGCTTCTTATCGGGATAAATATATTTAAATGCGGATTGACACATCAGGGTTGCTTCATGAAAACCACATAAAATTAGTTTCAACTTCCCCTGGTAGGTATTGATATCACCAATGGCATATATACCTGGCACATTAGTACTGTAATCCAAAGTATTCACTGCAATAGCCTGGTTTTCAATATTCAGACCCCAGTCAGCAATCGGGCCAAGCTTGGGGGTAAGACCAAACAAAGGGATAAAATAATCAGTATCGATTTGCAGCTCTCCTTCTTTATCATGCTTCACTATCACTGACTCTAATTTTTGATCTCCTTTCAATCCAACTACCTGTGATTCTGTAATCAATTTTATTTTACCGGATTTAGCAAGATCCTGTACCTTTTCTACTGAATCTAAGGCACCCCTAAACTCCGTGCGCCTATGTATAAGCGACAACGATTTTGCCTTTTCCGCCAAATAAATGGTCCAGTCCAATGCAGAGTCCCCTCCTCCGGCGATTACTATCTCTTTACCAGCATAGTGATCCGGGTCTTTTACAAAATAATCCACCCCATGATCCTCATATTTTTCAATGTTTTCGATGGGTGGCTTGCGGGGCTCAAAACAACCTAATCCTCCGGCAACCACAATTACCGAAGCTTTTATCACGGTATTCCTATTTGTAGTAAGTAAAAATTTTCCATCCCCATCTCTCTCTATTTTCTCAGCCCTCTCCCCCAGGGTAAAACCGGGATGAAATGGTTCTATCTGTTTTAAAAGATTGGCTACCAAATCAGATGCCAGGATCTCTGGATAACCCGGTATATCATAAATAGGTTTCTTGGGATAAATCTCGGTCAATTGGCCGCCCGGTTGTGGTAATACATCTACAATATGACATTTTAATTTAAGTAAGCCTGCTTCGAAAACAGTAAAAAGGCCGCAAGGTCCGGCACCAATGATGAGAAGGTCTGTGCTGAGCATAATTGGAGGGCAAAGGTAAGGAGCGGGGAGGGAATTATTATAATGACTTTTATCATGAAGTCTCTGTAATCATTTGATTTTGATAATAAAATGCATTAAATTAAAATGTAACGAAACCCTTATTTTCGCACCATATGCCTGATTCAATTAAGATCGCCTGTATAGACAATATGAATAACAATATGTTTTGTTTGACCAGGTATTTAAGAGATAAAGGCTACCACTGTGATTTGATTATATTGACCAAAAAATCAGGCCATTTCAATCCTGAAGCTGATACCTACACTGAGGAATATAAATCCTACACTAAATACCTTGATTGGGATGACCGGAATTTCCTTGATATTTCCAAGTCGGAAATAAATGAATTAATCAGCCAGTATCAATATATTATTGGTTCATCTCATGTGCCGGCCTACCTCGCCAAAATTGGCAGATCCCTGGATATTTTTGCTCCCCATGGCAGCGATTTGATTTCGTATCCAATATTGAGAGAAGTAATCCAGAATCATTTTAAAAGAAAAAAGGCAACTCCTCTAACTAATGGAAAAAGCCTGCCCACCAACCCTGGCAACAGCCTGTATAAACTAGGGCTATTTCTAAAGATAAAAAATTCCTTTGGTACATTATTAAGAGCGAGATATCAATGGTATGGAATCAATAAAGCAAATCATGTGTTTTTTGATATCACAAACCAAGAATTGGACGATTGGATTTCTAAAACGTATAATTTCGGTAATAAAAGAATTTTGAGTGCATTCCCCTATATCTATATACCTCAATACCATTCTCCGGAATTCGGCACCTTAGCGAAATCTACATCCCATTTTAATTTATTCAATACGTTAAGAGAAAAATATTCATTTATTGTATTTCACCATTCTTCGCATAGCTGGGTAAATCCTGTATATTCATATGCTCAAAAAAGGAATGATTTATTAATTAAAGCATTTTCCCAATTTGTGAATGAATACAAAAACCCAAACGCACTCCTGATTCTTTTTGAATACGGTGTAGATGTACAAGCAAGCAAAGAGTTAATTAAAGAGCTTGAAATCGAAACCAATGTATACTGGATGCCCCTCATGCAAAGAAAAGAAATCATGATTGGTATTTCAATTTGTGCAGATATCGGTATGGGTGAATTTGGCAATAGTTGGTATTCTTATGGAGCTATAAATGAATACATTACTTTGGGAAAACCGGTCTGCCATTTTAGAGATGACTCATTGTACACAAACAGGTATCCCAATATGTACCCAATGTACACAGCAAATAGTCAGGAAAGCATATTAAAAGTACTTAGAGATTACTCTGCAAAAAGAGAAGAATATATAAAAACAGGAGAGATAGCAAAAGTCTGGTTTGAAGAAAATACGATTTATAAACCACTATCCATCATCACTAAGTTAATTGACCAGAAAGCCACTCACTGATGAAATCAATCCTATATCTTAGCCCCAATCATTCTACTTTTGTACAAAAAGATATTGAAATTTTATCTTCTGAATTTAAGATAAAATTTTTTAAACATTTTTATCCTGGTGGAATAAAACAAGTAAGCTATTTATTCCTTCAACCATTTCGACTACTTAGTGATATAGGAAAAATAGATTGTATGCTAATAATGTTTGGCGGACTGTGGGCTTTTTGGCCTGTATTACTTGGTAAACTTTTTGGAAAGCCGGTGGCTATTATTCTAGGGGGTACCGATTGTGTAGCCTTTCCTCATTTGAATTACGGATATTTCTCAAAATGGTACTTAAAGTTGATTTTAAATTTTGAGTATACTTACGCTGATTTTCTAATTCCTGTACATGAATCCCTTGTATATCAATCATACAGTTACGATAGCCAATCGAAGTTTACCAAGCAAGGATACAAAGCATTTTTACCAAAAAACAGAACACCTTATCAGGTAGTACATAATGGATATAAGGAAATTGAATTAAACCCGAACATACTAAAGAAAGATCAGTTTCTAAGTATAATACCTGCCGAAAAAACAAATAGGGCAGTTCTTAAAGGATTACCGGAGATCATTAATCTGGCAAGAGATTTTGGCCAATATAAGTTTATTGTTATAGGGTGTAAAGAAGAAATAATAAATCAATTTGATATTCCTATCAATTTGGAAATTATTCCATTTCTTCCATTTGAACAATTAACAAATTATTTTCTTGAGTCACGATATTATTTGCAATTGTCTATATCCGAAGGATTCCCAAACTCATTATGCGAAGCAATGATGTATGAATGTATTCCCATTGGATCCCGTGTGGGTGGAGTCCCTGCTATTATAGATGATGCTGGTGTAATCATATCAAATAAAATTCAATCCGAGATCCATCGTGCTATAAGCTATGTCCTGTCCGTTTCGGAGGAAAAAAAACAACTTCTGGGATCGAACGCAAGAAAAAGAATTATTGAAAATTTCC
This sequence comes from Saprospiraceae bacterium, assembly GCA_044227925.1. Taxonomy (GTDB): domain Bacteria; phylum Bacteroidota; class Bacteroidia; order Chitinophagales; family Saprospiraceae; genus JADJLQ01. The sequence goes on from JBGAVW010000056.1 coordinate 32,130, forward strand.
CACTTCACCTCAGACAACAAAAATTGATATCGATCCTAAATCAATTGATACAAAAAAACCAATTACTTAATCACTGAAAACTCCCTCAGTTTATCATCAAAATTTACTAAAACCCCCATCCCCTTTTTTTGAAATTCAAGCATACTTCCTAATGCAACCCCTGAAACATGACAGGTATCAATTACTTCCTTTACATGTTGGTATGTACCTCCGCCTCCATGAGCTATAACAGGAATATGTACTGCCTCCACCGCTGATTTGGTAAGATCAAGATCAAAGCCATTCCAGGTACCTTCATTTTCAATCCTGGTGATTACAATTTCACCGGCACCCAACGATTCTAATTTTTTTAAATAGGGTATCAACGGTTCATTAATTTTAAAACTACCATCTTGAATATATATTTCATATTTATCCCGGTGTTTCCTTACATCCACAGAAACCACCATAGCCTGATTTCCATAATGATATGCAATATCCTGAATTAATTTAGGCTGAAGGTAGGCTTGAGTATTCAAAATTACTTTTTCTATTCCTATCGAAAATATCTTTTGAGCTTGAACAAAACTAGAAATGCCTCCACCGTAACTTAACGGCATAAAACACTCATCTGAAATTTCTTTTAAAATTTTAAGGTTTGGTTCCCTTCCGTCTTTTGAAGCGCGTATATCTAAAAAACAAAGTTCGTCAACTTCCAATTCATTGAAAATTCGGACTGTATTGCACGGATCACCTATATAACTATACTTTCCAAATTGAAAAGCTTTGACCAAACTTTCATCTATAAGTTGCAGACATGGAATGATACGAGTACCTAGCATAGTGTAGCAAAATTTTCTAATAATTTCATACCAAATTTATGACTCTTCTCAGGATGAAATTGAGCACCATATACATTTTCATGTTGTACTATAGAATGAAAATCAGTCCCATAGGGAGTCGTGCACAACACATCCCCTTCATCATGACATTTTACAAAATAAGAATGCACAAAATAGAATTTCGGATGGTCAGGTAAATCCTGAATCAGAGGTGATTCTTTCACTACTTTAATTTTGTTCCAACCCATATGGGGTATTTTGAGTGTGGAATCATTTGGGAATTGAAATTTATATGCTTTCCCTTTTATCCAACCGAGTCCTGGTTTTATTCCTTCTTCGCTTCCTTCAAATAAAAGTTGCATACCCAGACAAATACCCAATGTCGGAATCTTATCTATTTTGACTTTTTGATTCAATATTGTAGTCATCCCACTATTGTGAATACAATCCATCGCAGCATCAAAAGCCCCTACCCCGGGTAAAATAATTTTCTCTGCATCTTTTATTTGTCCGGGATCGCTGGTAATTCTCGCTGGTAGCCCTATTCGTTTGTACATATTCAATACCGACCCAAGATTGCCCATGCCATAGTCTATTATTGTTATCATAGGTCAATTTTTTACTGGGAAACAATATTTTAGATAAAAGCTGTGCGGCACTAAATGTGCTTTCATCAACAAATAAAATAAAGGCCTCAGCATTTCGAATCGTTTTTTATAAGTAGGAAATTCCTGCCAATAATGCGGTTTTTCATTCATTTTAGTATTATAATCTGCATCAGATATACCTAATCTTTTTTTAAAATAGTTAAGTAAATCTTGCTCTATAAATGGGGGTTTTTCATAATATTCTTTTATAGCTTCTTCCCTGGATATCATACCACTTCTTACAGATGCAGACAAACTATTGTTGCGGTAGTCAACATGAAATTTTTGCGGGCAATAGATGGAATGAAAAAAGGAGGTCATCCTATTTTCGAGATGATGGCCTCCATAATATTTCCAGTTAAATTCTTTTTCTAAAAAAGTCCTGGCTTCTTCTTTACTGTATTTTATATACCACAGTGGCCTTATTTTTTTTATTCTGTAAAACAGGGTCCATTTTAGAAATCGCCAAAATGTCATGAGAGGATATGATTTCATTGGCAGGTTGCCAAATTTTTTATGAATAGAGGCAATATATTTTCCATCGAAATAATTTTTACCCAAAGGGCTTATGCCTTCGGCTACAAAAGAATGCCCTTCCAATATATACTTGATCTTGTATTTTGAGGCCGCTCTGTACATCGTCTCCGCTAATGCCAAATCAGTGGAAGCTTCAATTTCAGGTACCCCCGCTTTGAAAAATGCTTTGAATATATCATCAGCTTCTTTATTATTAATCACATGTGTAAATAAGTCTACATTTAATTTAGTAAGTACTTTCCTTATATTTTCTGTAGCTATCGCTGTATTCCATGTATTGTCATAATGGACTGCTAATGGCCTTAAACCTTGTTGCAGAGCCCAATAAACCATGTAGGATGAGTCAGTACCTCCACTTACTCCTACTATACAATCATATTGTTTACCTTTACCATCAAGTTTTATTTTTTCAACTATTTTTTTAATGGTTTCTTCTCCACCTGGTTTCCCTGTTTGATATTCCTCAAGTAGTTTGTCTACCATATGACAATAATTACAAACCCCCTTTTCATCAAAATGTATTGAGGGTAATGTGTTATCATATATACATCGGGTACAAATTATCCTATCTTTCATTAAATCAATCTTATAAAAAATGTTGACTCATCCATTATTTAATCTGATTTCAAAAATCTTCCTGAATAGCACGCTTCTTCCTGATGAAAGCTCACTACTTTTAAATGATTATCCTCTACCATAGTTAAAAATTCATCTTTACTATACCTTTTTGCATTACTGGGTGCATACCAATCGAAGTTGGTACTTTTACTCAGGTCAAATCCCCATTCTTCTTTCCAAAAACATTTTAAAAAATTCCAATAGATAAATCTTTGAATATCGTATGTCCCGCCTTTAATTCCAAGCAATGGAATGTCCGGGCTCTCAAAAGAAATTTTTAGCTCCGACAGTCTTTTCCCCAATTCAGTTAGCTGTTCCGCAAATTTCCACATCTCGGCATTTGAAATCTGATGAGTGGCTTTTCTAAAATAATCATCAACCAATTCTCTTGGCAATGCCTTTTTACTGTATACATAACATGCAAACTCGCCTCCTGGCGAAGTAATGTCTGTCAAGTGTTTAAATGTGTTTTCAGGTATTTCAGTATGCATGATCACCTGGTCACAAACTGTAAAATCAATTACGTTGTTTCTAAGACCTGTATTTGCTATATCACCTTTAAAAAAAAATAAATTCGTCAACCTTTTAAAGTTTTTTGCTGCAATATAGACTGAATCAGATATATCCACTCCCAGTACCAGGGCATGAGGGGCTAGCTCTGCAAACCAGGCTGCTTTATATCCCAATCCACATCCGGTATCAATAATTGTTTTTTTGTTGGATAAAAAGACTCTTAGGTTTTCTTCAGAATTAAATCCATAGAGTGTTAAAAACCATTCCTTTTGGAAAGAATAAAGCTTTTCTATTTCTTCATAGTTATTCGCCTCAGTCCATTTATCACTAAAAATGTCATTCGTTTGGATTTGGTTTTTTGCTTTCTCCTGTATCTTAGAACTTAATTCAATAATATTCTCATCAATTGAAATTTTAATCTTAAATTTTTTAGTTAAGGCATATTTTTCCATGTTTCAAATAGAGTTAAATTAAAAGTTGATTTACACATCAAAAATATCAGCGTCCCAAATAATGACTTTTTTATTATTTAATATAGTAAAGGCTCCCGGATAGGGCTTCGTTTGAGCTCTAATAAAATTTTTAATTCTCGTCGAGTCCCAATCCCAATTAATCAAACCATCTTCAGGTTTTCTTTGAGGAAATACTCTCCGTTTTGATCCGTCCTGGATTGTTAATATTGCAGATCCATTAGCTAGCTTTGGAATTTGTTCAAGGAGAATCTCAATTCCTAATTCTTCAATTTTTTGATATAAGGTTGCAATTGTATCATTCTCATTGATTTCTACCCTTTTTTGAGATATAATTGCACCACTATCTACACCTTCATCAAATAAAAAAAAACTAATCCCAGTGAATTTTTCTCCATTAATCATAGCCCACACTAAAGGTGCCCCTCCGCTATAATCTGGTAATAATGAAGCATGTAAACCACCAAACGGAAATTGATTCAATAATAGTTTGGGTATCAGGTGATACCAACCCACGACAATACCATAATCTGGATTAACGATTTTTACAAAATCAACCAAGTTTTGTTCTGACATATTTCGTTCCATTCGATAAAATGGAATTTTCAATTCCGAAGTAAATAATTCAAAATCGGTATATAAAACATTACTAACGCCCTCTTTACTGTAAGAAATATTAAAATTTTCCCTATTACTAATTACTCCTACA
>JBGAVW010000057.1:0-36394 GCA_044227925.1 Saprospiraceae bacterium
AATACCAGGGTTCCATTGCCAGTGAAGTCTGACTCCTACAGAGTCATGGGATTGTAAGAGGTTTGGGTTAATGAAATAAGACCACGCTGTGGTCTTTATAGAAATTTCAAAATCAAGGATAACCTTTCTGAAAACTTCGGAGAAGTTTGATTTCATTAAAGATCCTAATTAGGCTTATTATGACTCCGGAGGAGTCAGACTTCTTACAGAGTCATGGGATTGTAGAGGTTTGGGTTAATGAAATAAGACCTCGCTGTGGTCATTAATGAATTTTATTACAAAGGGAGATCTTTTCTAAAAACTTCGGAGAAGTTTGACTTCATTAAAAATAAATACCAGGGTTCCATTGCCAGTGAAGTCTGACTCCTACAGAGTCATGGGATTGTAAGAGGTTTGGGTTAATGAAATAAGACCACGCTGTGGTCTTTATAGAAATTTCAAAATCAAGGATAACCTTTCTGAAAACTTCGGAGAAGTTTTATTTCATTAAAGATCCTAATTAGGCTTATTATGACTCCGGAGGAGTCAGACTTCTTACAGAGTCATGGGATTGTAGAGGTTTGGGTTAATGAAATCAGACCACGCTGTGGTCATTAATGAATTTTATTACAAAGGGAGATCTTTTCTAAAAACTTCGGAGAAGTTTGACTTTATTAAAAATAAATACCAGGGTTCCATTGCCAGTGAAGTCTGACTCCTATAGAGTCATGGGATTGTAAGAGGTTTGGGTTAATGAAATCAGACCACGCTGTGGTCTTTATAGAAATTTCAAAATCAAGGATACTTTCTGAAAACTTCGGAGAAGTTTGATTTCATTAAAGACAACTAATAGGGTTTTTATGACTCCGGGAGGAGTCAGACTTCATGATATAACCACAATTTTATGATTGATTTTATTTTTACAAAAGTCTGACTCCTGTCGCGTCAGACTTTTGTAAAAAGTTTGGTTTCAGCACTCCCCAGATACTCCTATGGCCATTGATTAAATTATTTTGCACAAGGAAACCATAGTGGACTAAAGTAGAAAATTTATTCTCCAGCAGCTTCTTCCATTGCTTTTTGTTCGTAAGTCTTTAATCCAAGTCTGCCTTTAGTCCTGGAAACGATTACCATCAATGCCGGCACCAATATTAATGTGAGCAAAGTAGCAAAGCTCAGACCAAATATCATAGTCCAGCTGAGCGGGCCCCAGAAAGCAACATTATCACCCCCTAAAAATATATTGGGTTTCCACTCTGAAAAAAGGCTTACAAAGTCAATATTAAAACCGATGGCCAGAGGGATCAGTCCCAATATAGTGGCCATTGCAGTAAGGAATACGGGAGTCATACGGGTGCGACCGGCTTCTATTGTGGCCTCCCGTATTGAATATCCTTGCTTCATCAGGGAATCGGCAAACTCTACCAGCAATATTCCATTACGAACAACCACACCGGCTAATGCCACTACTCCGATACCGGTCATGATCACCGAAAATTCCATGCGCATAAGGGTAAAGCCAAGCAATACTCCTATAATACTGAATATTATTTCCACCAATATAATCATGGGCTTACTAAATGAATTGAACTGAGTCACCAGGATTAAAAATATAAGTCCAAGCGATATCATTAATGATCTGCCAAGAAATCCCATCGCCTCGGCTTGCTCTTCCTGTTCACCCGAGAAGCCAATGGTTACTCCGGGAGGAGCCGGATATTTGGCGGTAGCGCTTTGCACTTTTGCCAATACTTCATTGGGATTGAATCCACCTAATACATTAGATGATATGGTCACTACCCGTTTGAGGTTTTTCCTTTTGATAGATCCAATAGTATTGCCGTATTCCATTTTTACCATAGATGCCATGGGTACCTGGCGCATCTGACCTCCCATATTCATATCGCGATAGGTAATGCTTTGATTGAGCAGGAGATTGATGTTTTGCCTTTGTTTGTCTGCAATACGCAATTGTATCGGATGCTGATCTTCACCATCTCTGAGTTTGGATATTTCTTTACCAAATACAGCGGTACGCAATTCGGAACCGATTTGTGCTGTCGAAATACCTTCTGTATTGGCTCGTTGTCTATCGACCAATATTTTCAATTCAGGGTTGGTGATGGACAGATCTGATTTTAATTCTTCCACCCCGTCTATTTGCAGTGAATCGAGGTATCTTTTTAATCCTTTTGCTGCGGCATTGAGATCATTAAACTCGTCGCCGTATATTTCTATACTAATGGGTTTACCTGCGGGAGGACCACTATTTTCTTTTTCGACTATGATTTCTGCCCCGGGTATGCCCTGCACTGCTTCCCGAATTTTATTGAGATATTCAGATGAAGAAGCTCCATGTCTTTTTTCAAATTCTACAAATGCAACAGTTACTTTTCCAAGGTGGGGGCTGGTTTGTTGTTCAAAATTACTTGGGTCACCGGCGCCAACAGCCACATTGGAAATTACAGATTCTACGATGGGATTGTTTTCACCCACTACTTCCAGTATTCTATCTTCCACCATACCGGTTACTTTATCGGTATAGGTCTGATCTGTACCTACCGGTAAGGCAATATAAGTATACACAAAATTGGGATCTGACTCAGGAAACAGACGCACACCAGGTATAAATTTGATGGCAGCCACTAAGCTGAAGATGAGCAGGAGTATGGCAATCACCAATACTGCTATCGGCCGGTATCCTTTGAGTATAAACCGGAGGGCGGAAGCATAGGCGTTTTGGACTCTTGGCCATACCTTATTCTGAAATCCTTTTATGACATTGTGCAGGAAAAAATGATTGAGCAGATAAAACAGGAATATACTCAGTGTAACATTACGCAAAAACATATTGCCTCCCATATGCGACAGAAACATCACGACGGCAAATCCGGCAATGGTAATGTAAAATGATTTTGTAAACAACTTGAGTTTGTCGCCTTCGCCATGAGGTTTCATAAAATCCACAGCAAACACGGGATTGATGATATAGGCCACAAACAGCGATGCCAATAAAGTCGTGATCAGTGTGATGGGCAATCCAAACATAAAATTACCTATGAGCCCGGGCCAAAATGCCAGTGGGATAAAGGGGGCTAAAGAAGTAAGTGTTCCACTCAATACCGGTAAAAACACCTCACCTGCCGCCATTTTAGCTGCTTTTTTGATAGGCACTTTTCCATTATCAAATATCCTGTGGGTATTTTCTATTACTACAATGGCATCATCCACCACTATACCCAGTGCGAGTAAAAATCCAAATAAGACGATGACATTTAATGTAAAGCCGTAGGTAGGCATGATCATAAACGCCACAAACATGGAGAGCGGTACTGACATAGCTACGAATACAGCATTGGTCACGCCCATAAAAAACATCAAAATCAAGGTAACCAATAAAAATCCAATCACTATGGTATTGATCAGCTCTTTCAATCCGGAGCGGGTCTTAATACTCATATCTCCGGTGATGGTGATGTTCAGATCTTTCGGAAATTTTGCTCTGAGTTCTTCACAGAGTGCTTTGATTTTATCTGAGGTGATGATCAGGTTTTCACCACTGCGTTTTATGACATTGAGCGACAGCACATTTTTCTTATTCAGCCTTGCATAACTTTCCTGTTCTTTATAGGTATCTTTTACCTCAGCTATGTCTTTGAGATAGACTATAGCGCCGGTGCCTCCTCGTATCACTATATTACCCAGTTGCCTTGAGTCTTTATATTCTCCTACTATGCTGATGGCGCGTTTTACATTGCCCATATTCAATTGGCCACCGGATATAGTCATATTTTCCATGGCAATGGAATTTTCAATATCCCGCATGGTGATGTTGGCCGCAGTCATTTTGTAGAGATCCACATTGATTTGTATTTCGCGGGAAAGAGCCCCTACCAGATCGGCACGGGTTATTTCTTTGAATCCTTCGACCTTATCTTTAATTTCATCAGCAAACTTTTTCAATCGGTCCAAATCGTAATCACCCGATACATGTATATTCATGATGGGTATGCTGGATACATCTATATCTATGATGGAGGGGTCCTGGGGCAGGTCATTTGGCAGTTCTGCACGGGCTTTGTCTACGGCATCTTTTACCTTCAGCTTGGACTCTGCCACATCTGCATTGGCATCAAACTCAGCTACTATAAGGCTAAAGTCCTGCAGTGAACTGCTTCTGATTTTTTTTATTCCGGATATTGCTTTTAGTTGTTTTTCGATGGGTTTAGCTACCAGGTTTTCCATATCTGCAGGTGATGTACCGGGATATATGGTATTGACCAATATCTGGGGGAAAGCTACTTCGGGAAATTGTTCTTTAGGAAGGCCAATGTATGAAAATATACCTGCCAGCGTGATAATGATGGTGAGTATATAGATGCTCGTTTTATTGTCTACAGACCAGCTGCTGGGTTTAAATTCTTTGATAAAGTCTTTCATGATGAATAGAAATTAGGATTTTAGGCTTTTTGTCTAAATGCTGATCAGAACGTGAGCATTTGCACAAAGGCCGGTTTGCATTTAGGACATTATTTGTTTTGTACACTTAGTTTTTCACCTTCTATCAGGTCCTGATATCCGAGCGTAATTAACTTATTAGATGCATCTATGCCCGACTTTATCTCTACTTTATCATTATAATACTTACCTATGGAAACCGGTTTTTTTACTGCGACCCATTGGCCATTGATGGTATCTGCAGCCATCACAAAATCCCCTTTGCTATCTTTTTGAATAATATTGATCGGCAGCACATACGCTTTTGGATTAGAATAGTCAATGATTTTGATTAAAGCCAGCATATTGGGCAATACGCCGGACATATTGGACGGTAAGGCTGCTTTTACTTTAAACGTTCTGTTCACCTGGTTGATGATGGGACTTACATAGGTAATCTTTGAATCATATTCTTTATCTATATCGGGAAAATGAATCCGGATGGCATTACCATTCTTTACTTTTCCTGCGAATGCTTCGGGTACTTCGGCACTGATCTCCAGTTTTGAAAGATTCACCAGTCGGGCTATAGGCATGCCCGGAGCGGCACTGCCACCGGGTTTGATGATTACTTCGTCTATTACACCACTTATTGGCGCTTTTACTTTTATCATTTCCCATTGTTCTTTTGTAGTGGCTATTCTTTTTTCTATTGACTCTTTATTGTTTTTAGCACTCAGGAATTGCACTTCTGTACCCAGCTTTTGATCCCAGAGTGATTTTTGTTTTTCATACAAATCGGTAGCAAATACAAGTTGATTATCCAATTCGGCGAGGCCTTGTTTGATTACCGCATCATCGAGCAAAGCCACAGTCTGCCCGGCAACTACTTTATCACCCGTTTTAATCAAGATCTGATTTACTGTACCCGGCATTTTGGCATTTATAAATAATTGTTGATCTGCTAATACCGATCCTTGCAGATCAATATAGTTTCTGAATACCGTCTGGGGAAAGGACTCTACTCCCACCATTTTTAGCTTTTCTGCTTTGCCACCGGGATTTAATTCCATCTCCAATGCACTAGCTTCTTTTTCAAGGGCAGCAATTTGAGTTTTTAATTCAGCCAATCGGGTTTGTTTGTCGGTAGCCGGTGTCCCGGGGTTTGATCCACACGATGCGATGCACAATGTGATTAAACATAAAACGGCAATAGAATATATATTTTTCATGTTGATTGATTTCTGATTTTTATAATTAAATTATTTTCCCAATGCTTTATCGAGATCGACTTTAGCCAGTAACAGGTTATAAAGTGAGTTGATATAGTTTGATTGAGACTGGATCATAGCGGTTTCAGCCTGGTTGATTTCCACACTGGATCCAACGCCGCCTTTAAATTTCAATTGAGCCTGGTCATAGATACGTTGGGCGAGTTCCATATTCTTTTTGTTGCTTTCCACTGTAGTTTTAGCATTGGCAAATTGGATTCTTGCATTATTTACTTCCAGGGTCATAGCTCTTTCAAATTCGGACATTTGAATTTTTAGCTTATCGGATTCGATGGCAGCTTTTTGATATCTTGCTTTGCGATTGAATCCATCGAATATGGGTACATTGACCTGGAATCCGGCAATGGCAGTGGGAAACCAAAAAGAACTTTTGCTGAATAAATTATTGGTTTGAGTACCATACGAAGCATTGGCAAATCCGGATACAGTAGGATAGGCGGCGAGTTTGATTGATTTCATACGGATTTTATTTAATTCATCCGCTAACTGCATGGTTCTGTATTCAGGTCTTTGATCTGGTTTGAAAGAACTACCCAGGTCTATATTTTCCAATTCAATTTGACCCGATAGCTGATCAATGGATTCAGTGAGCGTAATGGGTTCATTCATAGGATAGCCCATTTGCATTTTCAATACATTGATGGTGACTTCCTGTAGTTTTTCAACTTTCCCGGCTTCTGTCTGCAAGGTATTGAGTGATAGAGTAAGCCTGTCTACATCTATCTGTTCAATAAAACCTTTGGATTGAATTATTTTCGTTTCGTTAGTAATCTTGTCTAAGGTGGCTATGTTCTGATCAAGAATAGATTTACTCTTTTGGGTGATCAGTGCACCAAGGTACGCTTTGGCTACAGCCTGACGAATAGTGATGTCTGTGATGGAGTTTTGCCTGGTCACTAAATCTTTATATAGTTTGGAAGCTTTCAGTCCCTGAAAAAAAGCAGGATCATACAAAGTGGTATTCAATGCTGCTCCGACAGAAAAGCTGTTTTTCTGACCAAATTTTGCCGGAAACCCACCTTCTGCAGGAGGATCGACCTGATTTTGCTGTATCAGATTATAGTTTACTAATCTCCCATCTACTACCGGACTCAAAAAGTCAGGAATTACTGTAGCCGGAATAGCCAAAAAATGCTGAAAACTGGAAGTACCGTTTATTTTGGGGTACCCGATGGATTTGTATTCAATAAGTTGAGCATCGGCATCTGCAAGAGCCAGATTATTTAGTTTTATCTGAGTACTGTTTTTTAAAGCATATTGTACAGCATCTTCTAATGAAAAAGAAGATTGACTGTAAGCCTGGCTGCCTAAAATGATCAGTATCACAGCTATGCTCATTGTTTTTTTATAAGTCATATATATTGTATTAAGCATTTGTAATTTTTGTAAGTTGCTTTTGACAAATTTCCCAACCGGAAGTGGTAGTGATGCCTCTCAGGTGATATCGGATTGTCTCCAGAAAAATTTTTTCCATTGACAGGAAATTATGCGGGAAAACGGAATGATCTACCAGGCTGCTGCTCAGGGTCACGTAATGTTGAGCAATGATGTCCGTATTCAGATCTTTACGATAATGCCCTTGTTGTATACCCCACTGCAGGTTTTGTTTTATTACTTCCAGTATGTGTTCATTATTAAGTTTTTCCATTTTCTGCCAACTTTCCCAATAATATTTTTTTATTTCAAACACTACATTGGGAGAGACCATTCGCAATAGCTGGATTACATACTGAGATATAAGGATCATTTCCTCCACTGCATTGGTGGATTTATTTCGAATATCAGCCAGGGCTTTTTTTTCTTCTTTAATATGAATTTGCACCATACGTTCAATCAGCTTCGCCTTACTGGGTATGTACTGATAAAGTGTTTTTTTAGACATACCCATATCACTGGCGATATCGTCCATAGTCACTGACTTTACCCCGCAGGTGATGAATAACTCTTTCGCTCTGGATACAATACCAGATAATAACTCCATATCGTATGATGGTTTGAAGGCGCAAATGTAAGCTGAAAATCAATAGGAAACTCTGATAGTTTAAAAAGTTTCCTACGTTTTTCGACGAAAACTAAACCCGAAACGACCAGCCCATTTCAAATCCCTGGAAAATATAATTCCGCATTATGTCACCGAAATTCCAAAGTTCCGGCTGGTGCTTGAAAATGAATGAGTTGAATTTTATTCTCTTAGATTAGTAGCCTGTAACATATATGCTAATTTGATACTAAATCAAAAAGGGGAGTCCAGTTGACTTCACGTAATTTTACACCGGTTACCAGTTTACTAAAAACCATAATCTTTTACTATGATAAATTACGATGGAAAATATTTTAGGCCGGTCAGCAATACAGAAAACGGAGAAACTTCCGGCGACACCCTTTTTAAATATACTCAAGAAGGAAATTTACTCATATCTGAATATTCGGGAGGCAAAATCAAATACGGACATTTGATTGGATTGGTTGATGAAAATGGGAATATCGATATGAGGTATCATCAAATAAATGATAATGGGGCTATAATGACCGGGCTCTGTAAGTCTACTCCTGAATTGATGGCGAATGGAAAAATCAGGCTTCATGAAAGTTGGGAATGGACATCGGGAGACAGATCAAAGGGCCAATCCATCATTGAAGAATTGTGATGAAAATGGCTGCACCAGAAATGACCTGTTTTATCTGGTATTTAGTCCTTACAGGTATAAATTGAACCCAATTTTGATATACCAGGTTTTTATGGATACCGGATCTAATGCATCAGGAAAATCGTTTACTTTTGCAAATTCATTAAATTTTAATCAATATTACCTCGCATGAAACTTTCTTTTATCATTCCATTTCTTTTATTTGCATTTGGCTCTTTTGCGCAACTCAAAACTGGTGAAAATATTGCCGTAACTTCTACAAGCAGCGGTAAAGTAAGAGGGTATATCAACAATGGGATTTATAATTATAAAGGCATTCCCTATGGTGAAGCTAAAAGATTCGAAGCGCCAATGAAACCAAAAGCATGGGATGGTGTGCGATCCTCTCTCACCTATGGACCTGTAGCTCCACTCCTGACCCCTACCACTACTGTTTCCGATGAATCGGAATGGGTTTTTGACCATAATTGGGGGTTTACTAATGAAAACTGCCTGGTATTAAATGTATGGACCCCGGGAATTAATGATGGCAAAAAGAGACCGGTCATGTTTTGGATACATGGAGGAGGATTTGCAGCAGGCTCCTCACAGGAATTGCCATCATATGATGGAGAAAATCTGGCCAGGCGAGGTGATGTAGTAGTGGTATCCATCAATCACCGACTAAATATTCTTGGGTTCCTGGATTTATCTGCTTTTGGAGACAAATACAAATATTCTGCAAATCAAAGTATACTCGATATGAAACTGGCACTGGAATGGGTCAGGGAAAATATCGCCAATTTTGGTGGGGATGCCAATAATGTAACCATATTTGGTCAGTCAGGTGGCGGAGCAAAGGTAAATACCCTGATGGCTATGCCCTCTGCAAAAGGCCTTTTTCACAAAGCGATCAATCAAAGTGGTGCATTCAGGGGCACTATGCTGGAAAAAGAAGTCACTCAAAAGCTGGGAGCAGAAGTACTGAACCAATTAAATATTTCATTTGAGAAGGTCGATGAAATTCAGAAAGTACCTTTTAGTCAACTGGCTGATGCCGGTAGAAAAGCGCTTGCTAATGTAGCTGATAAAATGAAAGCAGAAGGTAAGGTGCTGCCTGCATTTGGATTGAACTGGGGTCCCAGTGTAGATGGTGACGCATTGCCATATCAGCTGCTGTCACCTGAAGCCTTGGAGCTGTCAAAAGATATTCCGCTTTTAATTGGAACCACTATCAATGAATTTATGCCATCACTGGCACAAAATCTGGCCAATGCCCCTGAAGATAAAATAATGGAAAGCCTCAGGAAAACCTATGGTGATAAAACCGATGCATATATAGTTGCAGCAAAAAAAGCGTATCCGGATTATAAAAAACCATCTGATCTTATGGATATTGATATTCGCTTCAGACCCGGAGCAGTATATCAGGCTAACCTTAAATCTGCAGTACCAGGCGGAGCTCCGGTATACATGTATCTTTTTGACTGGCAATCACCAGTATTGGATGGAAAATACAAAGCCATTCATTGTATGGAAATAGCTTTTGCTTTTGACAATATCCAACGTACAAAAAATATGACAGGGGGTACAGTTGCTGCTCAGGCTTTAGCCAATAAAGTCAGCAATGCCTGGATTCAGTTTGCACGTAAAGGAAATCCAAATCATCCTGCATTGCCGGTATGGCCTGTATACAATGAAAAGAATACCGCCACCATGCATTTTAATACTATTTGTAAGGTAAAACCTCAATTGGATAAAGAATTGCTTGACCTGGTATCAAGACCTTGACAGGAAGTAGTGTAACTGGTGAATTTTATATATACTTAGCTAATATGGATGTATAGTCCGATAATAGGGTATAAAATTTACTTATTCATAAATCGGGTGGCAATGCTCAACGGTCTGAAAGTAAATCTCTTTTTTACATGATGCCCTCCGCTGCGATGCAGAATATCTTTCAATGTTTCAATAACTTTAATTGTATGTGTTCCTTTATTGATCATTACACAATCCGCATGGGCTGCATGAGCAGCGTCAGTGATTTCGGATCGGGTAGCAATACCTGATTTATTAAGGTTTTCCAATACCTGAGTAGCCCAAATTACCGGTACATGAGCGGCTTCACAAATCCATAAAATCTGTTCTTGAATTTCACTCATTCGTTCAAATCCTATTTCTACGGCCAGATCCCCTCGGGCTATCATGATGCCGGTATATTCATCCGCCATACCACTCAGTAATAGCGAAGGAAGGTTTTTGACCGCTTCCGGTGTTTCTATTTTGATCACAATAGAAATAGATCTGTTTTTTTTCATAGCTTCTCTTAATTCCTCTATATCTTTTGATGATCTCACAAAAGAATATCCAACCATATCGGTATGTTTTACAATAAACGAGAGGCAAGCACGATCATATTCAGTTAATGCCGGAAAGAGTAAATTTGAATCAGGAAAATTTATTCCTTTTTCATTTTTGATATAGGGTTTCTTGGAAGAGATACGTATAATCTGTAGCCTGGCTTTTTTCTTTTCCACCTGTTCTACTCTGGCTTCGATAAGACCATCATCGAATAATACGGTTTCACCAGATTGTAATTGTTCACATATCCCCGGAATGGTACAACCTACGGTATGGGCATTCCGTATATCGGGGCTTTCGCTGTCACATAAATACAGAGAGTCACCTTCGGACAATTTCATTTTTTTATGCTTTGGTAACACGGTACGAATTTTGGGACCAGCCAGGTCCATATAAATTCGGCAACTAAGTCCGGTAATCTTTGATGCTCGCTTTACATTTTGTATCATTCTAAACCAGACTGACTCGTCGTCATGCGCGCAATTGATACGTGCTACATTCATTCCGGACTGTACGAGGCCCTTGACAGCAGCGTAATCATCAGCCAGGTCAGTATCAAGGGTGACCATAATAAAGGGAATAGCATCATTTTCCCTTTTTCCCAAAAGTCCGGCAGCCTTATCTTTTAAAGACAGTTTACTGCTATGATAAGTAAATACCGCGGGTGGAAATTTAACTTTCCTACCCAGTCGTTCGAGAATGGCAAGGAGCTGGCCACGAATATGACTCTCTGAACTGGCCAGGGAAGACAAACCATAGGAATGCAAATGATCCTGAAGTTCCCTGATATCTGAGCTACGAAGTGCTAAATAATGCAGGAGGTTAATTGCATTTTTCTTATTGGAAGGATGGACCTTATCTACGTATTTGGAAAAATCAGCTTCTCCTCTGAGCATTGCAACATCCAATCGCTCCAATTCCCTAACTAAATAAATAAGGTCTCTTTTTTTCATGCCATTTTTTTATCTAAATATGAGGGTTTTTTAATTAGAAAATAAGTCCCTAAATCAGTTAATTGGAAAATGGTAATCAGTCAACCTTTGGAGTAGCCAGCAGGAAAAAATCACATTTCTATTAAATGCAACTTCTGGTCATTTGCTATTCTGGCGAAAAAATTTTCTGAAGAAATAGTAATTCCAGGTTGAGTTCGGATTAAATAATTAATAGGTGGTAGTACCACCACCCAGGTTACTCACTTATCAAATTCCTTTTTAATATCCTTTACATCATCCATATCGGGTCCTTTCATCACCTTACGCCAATCAATATCTCTATTGTATTTTTTCATTGCTTTGGTGACATCAAATATCCTCTCATCATGCATTTCCAAAGTATATGGAGTAAAATCAGGTATACTGGTAAAATAATCCTGAAGTAATGAGGCCGTCGCATCGTATTGATTTACATAAGGGATGCCGAGTATATTATAGATTACTTTGAGAATCGATCCAAAATTGGCATGAGTATGACTTACATAATTATGCTTTACATAAGGGCCTGCCAACATCAATATACTTCGGTGTGCATCTATATGATCTACTCCTCCCTGCGGATCATCTTCAGTGATTATGACGAGCATATTTTTCCAATACGGGGTTCGGGAAAGAAAATGCAATAACCTTCCCAAGGCCAAATCATTATCAGCCACAAATGAACTTCTGTAAGGATATCCGTCTTCAGGTCTCTCCTTGGCTATATGATCGTTAGGCAATTGAATAGCAATCAAGGAAGGCATCGTGTCTTTTCCGTTCAACCACATTTTGGTGAACTCTGATTCAAATTGATTTAAACGAAATTGATCCGGAATATTGGTATTGTATCCGGCATAGTTATGACTGGTTCTATTAAATAATGCTTTTTGCATAGGTACCATTACACCGTGGCTCGCACCGGTGGCAGTATCATTCCACTCTTCACGCACATGAGCTGTTTCATTGGCTTCACCAAAATTGTAATATGAAACCTGGTTTCTTTCTAATGCTTCCCAGAGGCCCCCGATTTCTGCGTAATCTTCGGGATCCATACTTCCTGTAGAGCCGGGAAATCGTCGTCCCGGTGCATTTGAAAAAAGAAGGGCTGTTTTATTTACACTGGAATTGGCCTCGACCCATTCATTAGGTATTACCCCCATCATCCAATGGTGACCGTGTATAGAGGCATCGCTATCACAATAAAAATTATCGCTGAAAGCAAATTGCCTTGCAATCTTATGATGATTGGGAGAAATGCGCATGCCCCTAAGTGTATGCCGGATACTATCGGGTAACGTATATTCATTATTCACTCCATACCTGGCCAATGTGCTATCGCCTTTTCCTCCTTTCAACTGGCCTAATACTTCATCGTACGTGCGGTTTTCTTTGGTAATGTATACTATAAATTTTATTGGGGATGCTCCTTTTACTGGTAATGGCGGTAGTACCTGTTCTGCATTTGCCGGAATATTCACCGTAACAAAAGTATTTTTTATTACCTGCTGTGTATATGCATTCAAAGCATTCTTATCGGGCATTTCAATTTTTTGAAAACTCCCTAATTGGATATCCCCTACATAGGTACCTTGTGGAGGGGATACAAATCCTTCACCTCCATTAGGACCCGCACCTAAGCCCCTGCACGTAGTGGTATAGATATACTTTTCGTCAGGAGAAAGTTTTACACGCGTTGGTCCCCATCCGGCAGGAATTAAACCTAATGTAGTTTTTGAATCGACATCAATTACAGCAATGGCATTAAACCCTAATAATGCCACATACAAAGTCTTTTCATCTTTGCTTAAGGTGAGGCCAAAAGGCAATAATCCCCTCCATTTGTCAATTGATTTATCTACTGTGATCTGGATATGATCTACGATTTTATGATTTTTAAAATCTATTACAGATATATTATCATTGGTAGCATTGGTGACAAAGATATACTTTTCACCCACGGCTATGGAATTTGGGCTTGCCCCTCCTACGATTTCTATTTCATCCACCATTTGGCCTATTTGCAAACCGGTTTTGTATTTGTCTATTATTTTATTTTCTTTCAGATCGATTGCAAACACACTCATTGCTTCCGGTGATAATGGGTCACCAACTCCGGGAATTTTTTTACCTTCCACTATGGTACCTTCTCTGGATTCTTTTGTGTTGTCTCCATAAGGGTGAGATGATATCAACATGGAGTCATAGTTATCTTTAGAGATTCCATCTATCAGAGGATAAGCATACATTCCCACATTGGCTACGAAGGCCTGCGTACCGTCTTTACTTACTGCTAATCCAAATGGCTGGCGACCCGTTGGAACCGAAGCCACCAATTTTTTAGTAAGAATATCGTAGCGCACCATTCTGAAATTGGCCCTATCCAATATCAATAATTCGTTTTTTAATACGATCAGATCCGATGTAAAACTGTGTTCAAAACGTACGTTTCCTATAGAGCCATCAATCGATATAGAATCCAGTCTTTGATATTTTTCGATATCATATACGATCACGGCCCCATTATCTCCCCCACTCAGGTACACTGTTTTAGAATCAGGTGCAAATGCTGCTCCAATAAATGATCCATTGGAGAAAGGAGAAGGTATTTTTTTATCATAGCTGGGAATGCGGATGTGATTCATCGTCTGCAGATCTATTACAGTAAGTACACCATTGTGGAGACTGACTGCTTTATTCCCATCCGGCGAAATAGTAAGACCAAAGGGATCATGGGTAATTCGTATTAAATCACCTGCAGGGCTTAAGTATCTGCCACTTGGCAATACAGAAATACCTTTTTCGTTTATCGCGCAGTATTGTTCTTTACCCGGAACTTCTAATATAGACACGGATCTGTCTGAAAAATGGCAGGAAAGCCAAAGGATTGGAAAACCGATACAGAGTATTATTTTTTTCATGTACGTTGAATATTGAATAATAAGAATTAATCGAATAGTTTGAAGTTTCAATCATTTGCCTGTGAGTTCTAATTTGCTCAGTGCCACCGGTATGCTTCCACTGGCATTAAAGGCATCGAGAAAATCTTTTACTTTGAATTCCTGGCCCTGAGATTCTTTTTTCATTATAAAATGCATCATCAAATCATCAATAAGATATTTGCCTGTGATATAACTGGTACCGTAACCCGGTTGACGGAGATACAGATGCTGCTCAAATATGCGCAATTCTTTTTCTGTCTTCATCCATCCCCTCGGAGTAAATTCTGTATGGACGCCACCAGCTTCTTCCATGGTCAATTCATTGGCATGCGCATATAATGATCCTAATCCCCTGGCTGCCCGTTGCGCCAACATGATATATACTATCTCTTTGGATCTGGGGCTATCATCATACAAACCTGCCTGCATAAATATTTCTTCTGCTGCAGTGGCAATGCCTTCATTATGGCTTACAAATATATTATAGAGCAAAGGGGCTTTACGTATTTCACTGGTATGTGGTTCCTTATCCATATCGGCAAGTTCAAACCAATGGTAAAAATGAGAATACAATGGCCTGGGGTCATAGTGTGTACCTATGGTAAAAAAGTTACGTTTTTCTTTAGGTGCGTACGAACCCAGGTGGGCACGCAATGCAGCGTCGTAATATTCTTTTATGGTTAGTATCTCTTTATCTTTTAAAAACTGCATCAGGTGGTTGGCCGATTTAACTGCCAGGGCATTATATTCAGCCGAATCAGATACTTCCTGTAATGCCGGAAGATTCCTGTTTCTATGTTCTTCTAATTTTAATGAAGACCAGGCACGGGCAAGCTCTCTTTTTAATAATTGTACTTCATCATCCCAGGTGAGAGGTACCAGCTGAACATGTTGCTGGTACCAGGAGTAATTTTCCTTACCTATTCCTGAAGGACCTGTTTTCGATTTCGATTGGGATTCTAACCAGGCCACAAATTCGTGCGTTGATTTTATAGCAGCTTCTATAGAGGTTACTAAGTCCTTATCTTCTTGTACGCCAGGTTTTTCCATTACCATTTTTAAATCTTCTCCTTGAAATTTAATGTCCTGTATGCCTGTAATCCATAGATCTTTTGCATTACCGGTAAGATTGATCCTGGCTTGATCATGCAAGGGTGGTATGATATTTAGCTCTGAAATTAATTTATTCTTTTGCTCAGCGCTTAGGGGAAAACTATATTGCCACAGTTCAATCGTTTTATGATGAGTGGGACCTTCGTGTGCTGGTACATCACTTCGGTCTGTCTTTAGCGTCGTATAAAATGCCGGATCCCGGTTCCAGGGCATTAAAATCCGTTGATTAAAATCATAACCGTTCATTTCAGCTTGTACTATCAGCCAGTCTACTTTATGTGGTAAAGTCCAATGTGTCGTATCAATGGCTTTTAATCTTTGTTGCAGTGCTTTAAATTGTGGCACTCTCATAGCAAATGTGCCTGCAGTATAATCCGGAGCACCGTGTAGTAAGGGGGGTATTTCAAATACCCGCCACTCTTTAAATAAAGTTACGAGGTCATTATAATCTTTTAATTTTTTTTCAGCAGGGATGATCTCTTTATTTTCTTTACAACTGAAGAGAGTACACGCGTATAAAATAAAGACTATACAAGCTCGTTGCATAAAATTGGGTTATTGTATTTGCAACTTACGAAAATTTAAAGAGATGAGGTAGTGCCGGGTATTCAAACGGGTTAAAGTAAACTCGCCACCCTATATAAAAATACAGTACGCTTTTATACACCATTAGGTATACTCATAAGCCATTTTTATTCAGTCCTAAGACTTTTTACGGGATTAGCCATCGCGGCCCGAATAGCCTGTCCCCCAATGGTAATGACAGATATAAACAATAAAAGGAAAATTACTGCAAAAAATATCCAGACCGGGACAGCGGTACGGTATTCAAAACTCTTCAGCCATTTATTCATCAACAAATAAGCTATCGGAATGGCTGGCACTACAGCCAGCACGATCAATTTGATAAAAGTTAAAGATAACATTTGTGTTACTGAAAATACTCCGGCACCTAATACTTTTCGAATACCTATTTCCTTTACTTTTTGTTCTGCAATAAACGTAATCAACCCAAATAAACCTATACATGCAATAAATACTGTGATGCCGGTAAATACAGAAATGATTTTACTTACACGTTGATCGGCGATATAAAAACCGGCAAATCGATCATCAAGAAAAGTATAAGAAAATGGCTGGCCGGGTGCCAGTGCCTGCCATATTTCTTGTATAGATGTCACCATCCCCTTTACATTATCCGTTTTGAACCGGATATTGGTATAATTTTTATAGGGACGCGGGAATAAAACAATCGGATTGATTTTTTTATGAAGACTTCCGGTGTGGTAATCCTCTACCACTGCCACCACTGTATACACTTTAAAATCAACTTCATCTCCTGGCAGCATAATCTCTCTTAATTCATTTTTGGTATAATCATATCCCATCTGGCGAGCCAGCGTCTGGTTTATGACCACAGCCGATGAGTCGGATACATTGCCTCTGGACAGTTCTCTTCCTGCTACCAGCTTTAATCCCAGGGTCTTGATATAATCCTCATCTACAAAAAAATTATCTGCCAATATGGTATTTTCTGTGGAAGGTACCCTTCCGTTGATAATGGATGTATTGTTGTTATCCAGATTGATAGGCGACTGATTGGAAAAGGAAACATTCATGATGGACGGCAGTCCAAGTAATTTTTGTTTAAATACATCAGCATTATTTTTTAACAGGTATGCATCCTGGACCACCAATACCTGGTCTTTTTCAAACCCCAGCTTTTTGTGTTGAATAAAATGCAATTGATTTTTAATGATGAGAGACGACATCAATAAAACAGCAGTGATGAAAAACTGAAATACTACCAATCCGTTTCTGAAAAGACTTTTACCCTGCGACATCATTCTTTTTTCTTTCAACGCCTGAATAGGATTAAAAGTGGAAATAAAATAGGCAGGATAGATGCCTGACAAAAAGCCGGTCAGGGCAGCAATTAAAATCGTAATGGTGAGGTATAATGGTGATATTAAATCGGATATTCCAAATGATTTCCCTGCCAATTGATTAAAAAAAGGTAAAAGTAAAATAGTGGCTACCAGGGCAAGTATCCAGGCTAATGCGCTGGAAAGAAATCCATCGCCCATAAAATGGCTTATCAGGCTGGATGTTTTAGCCCCCGATACTTTGCGGATACCTACTTCCTTTGCTCTTTTTGCAGCCCGGGCCGTGGTGAGGTTGATAAAATTAATACATGCCAGAGCAAGGATTAACAAGCCGACAATAGAAAAAATATATATGTACCGGATATTGCCTCCCGGTGACAGTTCATCATCTGCTTCTGAATATAAATGTATATTTTTTAAAGGCATCAGCGAGAGCCTGGCATAATTTCCTTTAAGCACAAAGTCCTCCCATGTAGTATTTAGATATTTTCGCAATACTTCACCAAAATTTTTTATAAACAAATCCGTAATGGAAGACTGCAAGGCGGATACATCTGTGCCTGGGCGGGTACGGATAAAGGTGCTGTAATTCATACTTCCCCAATTGGGCAATTTACTGTCTTCATCACTTGCCATGGACAAGAATAAGTTACTTTGAATTGTCGTATTGGAAGGCAGATCTTTCATTATGCCGGAGATTCGATATAATTTGTCATTGTCGAGTTTAAACATTTTATCCATAGCGGGATTACTGCCAAAATATTTATTGGCCAGCGTTTCAGAGATTACAGCTGTATTTGGTTCTGCTAATGCAGTTACCGGGTCACCAGCGATCAGGGGAAAATTAAAAAAAGTAAAAACAGAGCTATCTGCAAAGATGGAAATGGGTTCAGTAAAAGCCTTTTCACCGATTTGTATTATAGATCTGCCATTGGATTTAAATCGACAGGCATCGAGTATTTCGGAGCGCTGCGATAAATAATATGGACCGGCCGGTGCTGGTACTTGAGCTGAATTGATTTCTTTTTCTCCCAGTTTTGCCTGTATATCTATACGGAAGAGATGATCACTGTCTTTATGAAAGCGTTCATAACTCAGTTCATGAGATACATAAAGGTAAATCAGAGAAGCACTCAAAATCCCAATTACCAGTCCTATTACATTTAAGAATGTATATAATTTATTCCTGAGCATGGTCCGCCAGGCTATCTTTACATAATTGGAAATCATGGCTTATCCTTTTTTTATAAAACAAATGAAGTTCCAATAAAGAGGCAACCGGATGAGAAAGGTTGCATGGCTTGCAGATGGCTGTACTGATAAATCTAAAATTAATCCCTGTAAACAACCTTAAACCAGGAATAGGCGAAAGTGAAGTATGATAAAAAGAATAAGCCTTGGTCCAAGCCTATTTATCTTTTATCCTGCCCGCCAATATTAATTTCTATACCACCAGTACTCTTTTTAAATCCTTTTATGGAATAAGCGAAACCAAGCATAAAATATCTGCCGAGCACATTTGTTCGTTGTATATCGAGATAGTTTAATTGACTGGTTCGTGTAATCCCTTTGTTTTTATTGAGAATATCAAATACGGATAAGGTAGCTTTTAATCTTTGATCTTTCATAAAATAAGTGGTGATGTGGGCTTTCCACAATGGCACGTTGATTGGCTCAACAGAGCCTGACTGGTTATACGATATGCCATCGTATTCGGTATGAAATGCCCATTTATCGGTAGGGGTATACGTAAACTCTCCAAATACATTGGTTTCACTGTATTTTTGGTCTAAAGAAGGCTGTTTGGAATAATGTGTAGTGCTTCCGCTAAGTTTAATTCCCAACAGGGCATCCACTTTTTGTTTTTTTCTATTTTCGATTGAAAACAAGATAGAATTACCGAACCGGTTTACTTTATTTTCCTGCGAATTTATAAACAATATACCCTGGGATGCCTGTGATCGCAATCTCAGCTTAGTCGCAATTTTGAGCGGTCGGATGGGTGTGCCAAATTCTATATTACCGGAAATGTTTTTTTCATTTTTTACATTCACTGGTTTTATTATTCTTCTGAAAAGAGAATCTATTTCTATCAGGTCGGTAATTCTATTGGCCGTGTACATAGCGCCTATATTAGCAAATAATGAGGTAAAAGAAAACTGATCGTATAGAAAATAGCTGCTGCTTAGGCGGTGGGCATATTCAGGCTTTAGATTGGGATTGCCCAAATAGATATTCAAGGGGTCTGCATTATTTACAGTAGGTTGTAATTGTTGTAACGCCGGCTCCTGTATATAGGTGTTGTAATTCATGGACAGGTGATTGCCCGCTTTAAAATCATAATTCCAATCGAGTTCCGGTAAAAGGCGGGTATAATTTACTTTTATGGGATTTTCGGAAGATTGAATAGTACCATTCAATGTGGAAGTTTGAAGATTTATTCCAAATGATACATGATATTTCTCCCGGTTTTTAATCAATCGCAGTCCGGTGCTTTTTACCTGATATCCGCGGTTATAAGCTGTCGATAATAGAATATTGCGTTCTTCTACACCCGGGAGGATAATATCATAAAAATCGGTATTGGTTTTGTTGCGTGAGTTGGATGCATAGGCATTCCATTCAATAAATTTCTTATTTCCGAGAGGTTCTGTATATGCCACCCGGCCGTCCCATTGGAAATTTTTATCCAGGTAGACCTGATTTTGTAATACCGTGTCGGTATAGGAATTGAATAGATTGTATGTATTTACGGCATTTAACAGTCCATCCCGGTCTGCATTACCGGACCGGCCGGAAGTAGTTAGTATAAAGGATCTACCTGATTTTCTAAATCTTCTCTGCCATGTAAGTGTAGAATTGAAATTGAATGAATTTCCACTGGCATCGTAATCCCGGTTACTGCTATTGGCTAAAGCCATTGCGGCATCCAGCGTTTTATTAAAAAGTGAGCTATTATATTGATTTGTATTCCACCCGGCTCCTCCCCTCAGGATTAGGTTTTGAAAGGAGTCTATTTTGGTTTTTAATCTATAGGTCAATGCATTACTGGTGTTGCCACTGATCCTGTCTTCGTTTTCATTAGTCGTATAAGTTCTGTCTGTAAGCAAACTTTGTTTATCCGAAGATCTGTTAAGTATGTTGCGCATATTATTGAGCAGGTAGCTTCCAGTCACCTCGGTTTTTGAACCGAGCGATTTTGTAATGTTCATACCACCTGCAGCAGATCGTTGTATACCTTGTACATTGCCCATGCCTACAGGCAATCCGCCCCCCCCCATACCTCCATCCATCGTAATTCTCATTCGTCCCCCGCTGCCTCCCATTATGGACCCTATTCCACCCATAAATTCCATATAGTCCTGGAATGAAAAACTTTGTTCATTTATATTATTACCTAATCCTATAAGGGATAGTCTGGTCGAGGGGCTAAATCTGTTGAGATTAAATTTTGTTTTAAATCGTTCATTTGTACCCCCGGCCAATTCTGCATTTCCAAAATGGCCATTTTTCCTGTTGGCCTTTAGTTTCAGATTAATTGATTTTTCTTCCTGTCCGTCATCTACTCCGGTAAATTCTGCCATATCTGATTTTTTATCAAATACCTGTACTTTATCTACGGCATCCGCTTCCAGGTTTTTGGTAGCGATGCGGGTATCTTTTCCAAAAAACTCCTTACCATCAACCAACACGTTTTGTACATTTTCACCATAGGCCTTTACTGATCCGTCGCGCTGCACTTCTATACCGGGTAATTTTTTTAATAAGTCTTCTACCGCTGCCCCGGGTTGCACTTTGAATGCTTTGGCATTATACTCTACGGTATCCCGTCCTATTTTCATTGGATCATATTCCCCTATTACATTTATAGTTGGCAGGTTTGACTCCATCACACGCAAGGTGATTATACCCAGGTCCAGGTGTTCTTTGCCGGTACGAATGTATTGCCAATGGGTCTCCATGCCCAGAAAAGTAATTTGCATCAGGTAATCAGCATCTTTTTTAGCGACCACTTTAAAATATCCGTTATCATTTGTATTGCCAAACTCTTGTAGCACCGAGTCATTAGGTGAAAGCAAGATCACACTGGCAACCGGAAGTGCATTACCCGAAGTATCCTGGACAGTGCCTCTTACCAATACATTTTGCGCTTGCAAACCATGGATAAGAAACAGGAATAGTATTGAAAGGATTATTTTCATTCAAATTGGAGTTAAAAAAATTTACGATGGACGATTTACGATATACGATATACGATGTACGATGTACAATGTACGATGTACGATGTACGATGTACGAATTACGATGTACGAATTACGATTTTAGGATGTTAATTTGCAATGGATGCAACGTGATACACTTTACAAATACTTGGTCATGTTACGTTATACATTGCACCTTGTACATTGCACCTTGTACATCGTACATTGTACATTGTACATCCCTAGTGTTCTTCGGTCTGCCTGATTACTACCCTCATATTTCCACCTTTGCCTACTGTGCCACCCATTTCTGCCATTTTTTCTTTCTTGATTTTTTCGAATTCTTCTGCAGTTACTTCTTTACCTTTTGTAGGTATACTAATTTCGCCATCTTTTAATTCTCTCAGTTCGATTTTGGATGCAGTATATACCCGGGCCCCATTATCCATATCCACCATGAGTATCGCGCCGGGAAGGCCGCTAAAATTACCAGGGCCCAGATTAGCGGGAAGTTTTGTAGTAAACCATGCTACAACTGCATTACTTGTATCTTGCAATATCGCTTTTTGGCATACATAGTCAAGTAATGTTTTTGATTCACCTGCTATTTTCCAGGTTTGTTTTTTGATATCTCCTTTTATCAGGAATTGTTTTCCAAAAAACTCCTGAGAATGGATCATTTTTTTATTTTCCAGGTCATTATATAATGTACTCTCCGGGGTTTTTACCACCATTTTAAATTGAGACCCATTATCACTTTCATTGCTCAATTCCAGATCGCTATTTTTATCTACATTTTTATAAATAGATTCCTTACCATTAAAAATCAATGTTTTCGGTACCGAATGCATCTGAGGTATTTTTTTCATCATTTCGGGGTCGGCACCTTGCACATCCATTTGCAATTTGATTGCTTCAGTAAATTGTATTACTCCTGACTTCTGGGCAAATAGATTGGTCATGACCAGGGTCATAGAGCAAACAAGAAATAAATTTTTCATATACATGATTTGATTTTTTAATTTGATTAATATTGAACGAGACAAAAATACAAAGTAATACCAGGAGTACAGGTTAATCAAGGTGGAAGCAAGGTTAATTAAGGTTAATGATAAAAAATCAAAGCGAGATAGGCCTTACCTTTGTATCATGTATCCCAGCAAAGGAGAAAAAATAATTTCACTGCTCAGGTGGCCCAGTATCATACTGGTTGCCTGCCTTCTGGGAATATTTTTATATAAATCCTATACTACTGAAAAACAACGTATCGAAAAAGAAGCAGGCTTATTATTTGTAAACGCAATAAAAGGTATCGAAGGTAACCTTTTTAATAAATTGATACTCGATAGCCTTAATCCCAATGTTTTTTTTTCGAATCAGTCTAACCTTCGGACCCTTAAAATAACAAACATAAAAAAGACACACGAGGATATGTGGGCAAAAAATGGGAAAAGGGATTCTTTACATCTGCAGGATTCAGTAAAAATTGTATTAAAAAAAGATATTGATTTCGTCCAGGCCCGGTCGGTAACAGAAAACCTGGGGGAAACCCAGGGTGTAATTTCAATCATCATGAGATCGACTGATAGTATCAGGCACAACGCCTCCTCTTTTACTTATAATTTTGTATCGGATTCATTATTGAGTGAAAAAATAATCAAGTCCTTTGACCAAAACCTGGCCCGGGCCGGTCTGAATGTAAAATATGTATTTAATAAAAGCAGAGATACCCTGGCCGGCCACAAAAACCCTACCGGTATGTATACTGATCTTGCTTCAGGTTCAAACTATAGTGTAACTGTAAAAAATGCCGGTATGGCAGCATTAAAATCACTTTGGCTTGAAATGGTTTTATCCATATTATTGTTGTCCAGCCTGGGTATTGCATTTTATACTATGTCCAGGACTATCGCTCAGGAGCGCGCGCTCATGACTGCTAAAAATGATTTTATCCAAAATATGACGCATGAATTGAAGACCCCGATAGCTACTGTAAAGGTTGCTCTGGAAGGCTTGTATGAATTTGACGGGATGGATGACATCAATAAAAGAGATGAATATTTAAAAATCTCTCAGAATGAACTCGATCGGCTATCTCTATTAGTGGATCGTGTGTTATCGCTTTCCAGGCTCGATAAAGAATTACCCCCGGCAGTAAAAGAAAATATACATATCAATGGTCTGGTCTCACAGATAGCCGATACTTTTAAAGTACAGGCCCTGAAACAAAACGCAGTAATTGATGTACATGCTGAAAATCCCAATCTTTATTTAAATGCAGACAGGCAATGGATATCGGGCATCATATATAATTTGCTTGAAAATGCAATTAAATATGCCGATAAAAATCATACCCAGATTGATCTCTATCTAAGCCAAAACCAGGGAGATATTGAAATCAAAATAAAGGATAATGGACCGGGTATCGCTCAGGAATACCAGTCAAAAATATTTGAAAAATTTTACCGGATACCGCAAGGCAATGTCCATACCATCAAAGGCCATGGTCTGGGCCTTGCATTTGTAAAGAAATTGGTTGAAGAAATGGGGGGTAAAATTTCCCTGTTCAGCGTTTTGGGCAAAGGATCGGAATTTAGTATAACCCTTCCAGTATGATCAAACTATTATACGTAGAAGACGAACCCAATCTGGCCAGGATCGTGTGCGATACATTAAGTGCGCGACAAATAGAAGTAAAACACATCAGTCATGGGCACCTGGCTTTGTCCACATTTCAATCTTTCAAGCCCGATATTTGCGTATTGGATGTGATGTTGCCTCATGTAGATGGATATACAATAGCCAGGCAAATAAGAGAAAAGGATCATGCTGTGCCGATCATTTTTCTCACTGCCAAAAGTCTTACCGAAGATGTAATAGACGGATTTAATGCAGGAGGTAATGATTATTTGCGCAAACCTTTCAGTATGGAAGAGTTGATGGTACGTATTAAAAATTTGCTACAGCTTACCAATAAATCCATTTCTATAGAGTCGAATCAGGACGAGACCACTATTGGTAAATATGTATTTTATCCGGGCAGGCAAGAATTGGTACTCAACAGCAAAACCAAAAGACTATCGCATCGCGAATCGGAATTATTGTCTATGCTGGCAGAGAAAAAAAATGATACCGTAATCCGCAAGCAGATATTGGATAAAATCTGGGGCAATGACTCGCAATTTAATTCCCGCAACCTGGATGTATATATTACCAAACTAAGGGATTACCTGAAAGAGGATGAAAAAATTCAAATCATTACACTGAAGGGCGTAGGCTATAGATTGGTGGATTAGGTTTCTGCCCAATGTAAACCTGGTTTCGTACTCTTTCATTTAGTAGTGTTTCAAGATATCATTTAACGCGTATTTTCCCATTTTTAAATTATATTATTTATCCATAGCTTTATCTCTCATAAAAAAATAAAATTCAATGGCTTTATTAAATCTTTATCTCACTTTTGAACACCAGACCGAAGAAGCATTCCATTTTTATAAATCAGTATTGGGTGGTGACTTCGCAGATATCAATAGATTTGGTGATATGCCTGCCGATGAAAACAAACCTCTTCCCGAAGAATTTAAAAACAGAATCATGCATATCGTATATCCTGTAGGTGGTATGATGCTGATGGGTAGCGATACATTACCCGGTTTCGGATCACCCGAGATAAAACAAGGAAATAATTTTTCTGTCTCTGTAGCCGCCGAATCAAAAGACGAAGCAGACAGGATATTTAATGGTCTTTCTGATGGCGGCACCATTACCATGCCTCTTGCAGATACTTTTTGGGGTGCTTATTTTGGTATGTGGACGGATAAATTCGGGATTAACTGGATGATCAATTACGATTATCCGAGGGAGTGACATTCTCAGGCCATCCTGCCGGACTTCGTCTGTTGTTTTAATGTAATCAATTTTACAGCAATCCTATTTAATTTTCCAGTGCTCTTCAGTGGTTGTATAATTGTAGAGTTCATTCTTATTCGGGCAATAACTATCTTTTCATTACCGATTTGACCAATTTATAATTAAAGATCAGCACATAAGCCGCAAAAAATACACTACTGAGTACGAATTTTAATACATATCCGGGATCAAGAGCATCTTTCAATACTGAAAATAAAATAAAGGTCAAAATGCCTCCTGCGATTGTTATAATCCATTTTTTCAAATCATAGTGAACTGCAAAATATTTTTGTCCCCACAGGTAGGTAACCCAGGTCATACTAAAATAGCAAAGTATCATGGCTATGGCAGTACCATAATATCCATACATTGGCACTAATAAATAATTTGAAATAAGAGTCACACCCACACCAATTAATGCGGAATACATGCCATACTCTGTTTTATCTGTCAATCTATACCAGTTGGATACATTATAATATATACCATTAATTACATTGGCCATCAATACCAGGGGCACGATGCCAATTGCATTGAGATAAGAGGGGGTACGCACTACAATATGCTGGATAAAATCAAGGTAGACCATTACCCCTACAAAGCCAATCATCAGGAATTGAGTAAAATAGGTAGTAATTTTACTGTAATCTGCTTTGGCGTCGGCATGGTGCATGTGTTTAAAGAAAAAAGGTTCGGCAGCATAGCGAAAAGCTTGTACAAACAGCATGATGAAAACGCCAAATTTTACACAGGCATTGTATTCTCCCATCATTGTTTTTTTTACTTCGACCGTACCGCTGGCAAACCATCCAATAAATTGCCGGGTCATCGCATCATTAAAATTTCCCGCCAATCCCACAATGAGTAAAGGCCATGCATACTGCAGTACTTTGGTTATTTCTTTTTTATTCCATTCAAAACCTTCAGCAAAATATTCTTTATTTAACAACAAAAAAGTAAAGGCACTGGCAATTAAATTAGCCAGGAATACTGAAGCTATTTTATCCCCGGGTGCCGGAAAAGTAAACTTAGGGGCTACCAGTAAAAAATAGACATTTAGCAACACGTTGATCAGAATGCCGATGATTTTGATCGTAACAAATTTAATTGGCTTCTTTTGCAATCTGAGTTTGGCAAAGGGCAACTCTGACAATGCATCAAATGAAATAATTAGAGCAGCATATTTTATAAGATAGCCATACCCATCTATTTGTAGCCAATGTGCTAAAGGATCAGCAAAAATCAATAGCAGCGCAGAGAGTACGACTGCAATCAGGAGTGTAATAATTTTGCCATTGGCATAGGACTTACTATTATCATCATTGCTGGCATATCTAAAGTAAGCAGACTCTAATCGCATGGTGTAGAGCGTCACCCCAACTGCAATCCAGCCAAACAGCTGGCCTATCACTCCATAGTCTGCCCGTTCTTTAAAAACACCCGTATGGATGGGTACTAAAATAAAATTGACAAATCTGGCCAGTATACTGCTTAGACCATACAATGCTGCCTCAGATGCTAATCTCTTAAAAACGGACAAATAGAATTAGTTTATACAGCAAAGGTAGGCAATAGATAAATTAAAAAGGGGGTATAATTCTTATTGCCAAACGTAGCCGATATATGGTTTTTTTGAAAAAGGCAGTTTATCGCTTCTCAAACCTAATATGAGGCTCTTTTTAAATAAATAGTAAATCTTTATTTCATAAACTGATTTTATAAATATTAACACCTAGAAACAAGGGATCCACTGAGTTATCTACCAGCGTCACGAGATGGACTAAGAAATTTTTTTTAGCAGTAGACTTTATAGCTTCTTACGATCCCAACGGAAGTCGGGTTAGTGATCTCACTGTCCTGGGTATAAGAATGAATGACCCAAAAGTGTGGCTTCGATCAAGGTTAATTTTGAATGTTTTCATGTTTATTTAAGTATTTTATATAGGGTTTATTAAATAATTATCTGCATGGATGTGTTGCGTCATTGGGCTCTACCATACCACCCCTGATTTTGGTATTAATGCCACAATCTTTAATTTTTAATGCAGTATATGCAGAAACTGAATTATCAAATGCAGCAGGTGTGGGGTAACCGAAGGCAGTAGTAGCACCGGCAACTTCGATATCATATAATGCATTATTAGCAGCTTTATTATGGTCCATGTGGTTTTTATTTGCACCATCAACTACCAGGTATCCTGATTGGAAATTATTTTCTGCGTTATTAAACATAACCAACCAATTGTTGGTCGATCCTTGAGTTGAAATTAAGGTTCCATTTATGGTAATCACATCCGGAGTAAATTTGCACAAGATCTGACCAAAAGCACAATTGTATGTATAATTTTTAAAATCAATCCCCATGGTGCCGCCCGTAAATATTCCAAATAAACCATTTTTGACTACATTATCTATAATATGATTATGGTCACCATCGGATATGACAATTCCCATCGTATTATATCCCGGTACGGTTTGCCATAATGTACTGGCATTGATCCTGTTCTTACTAAAAACACAGTAGCTGGCGCTGTAACTTAATATTCCAAATGCCCAGTTTTCCATAGAATTATTTATCAACCTTATTCCTTCTGCTCCGTTGTTAAAAACACATACCCCCGGAAAAGCATCACTATGTGTAAAATTTATCCCCCGGATTGTAGTATATGCAGCATTGGGCTTAATATGAAAAGCAGCCGAAAAAAGCAAGGTAGGATTAAAAGCAGTACCTGTAAAATGAAGAGTAGCATCGTATCCGGTAATGCTAACGGATTTGTCTATAGTTACAGTTCCATTTTGAGTATGCTTACCCGACTCCAAAACTATTACATCACCTGGCCCGGCAGATGCTATAGCTCCGGCCAATGCATCTATTGAGCCCGCAGGTATTAAAATTTGATTTCCACGTAGTTCAAGCTTATCATCTCCCCTAAGCAGACTTTCGTCATATTCAATTTCTTTGGCAGAGAAATGGCTGAGGTATTGCTGTGGAATAAATTTTCTAATACCATCTTCAGGTTTCCAATTGACTGTATCTTGTGATACAGGGATAGTCGGTTCATCTAAAATTGAATCATGTGTACAGGAGTGGATCACCATCAAAGTGAGTACCAGTAAGGTTAATTTGAATGTTTTCATGTTTATCTAATGTTTTATGAGTTTACTGAGTCAAAAATGGGTTCTCATAGTGCGTATCGTGGTTCTAAAATTAGATCACAGTATGTACTTTCTTTTTAAAAAAGTATAATTTGTATGAATTGGAATATAACTGGTAGGTAATCGGTGATAGTTGGGATGGATTACTTGGTCGAAAAAAGGAAATGGAAATGCGTCCGGTCAATATTTTCCAGTATCATTGCACCCGACAAGTTATTTTCCCAAGCATCACTATAAAATCGAAATGAAGAATTTCTTTGAATGGATTATTTCACTTACCGGGATAGCTGTTTCGATTTTATTAGTTGCCTCATGGGGCAGCGGATTTGTAAACCCGGTCAACAATTGGTTCGTTTCTATTCTTGCCCTTACTTTTCCTTATGTTTTTTTATTGGCTATACCGGTTGCTTTGTTGGGACTCGCGGTAAAAAATATAAAATCATGGATATTGATTGTTTTATTAGTTCTTACATCCGGTACCTTCAGGAAATCTTTCTTTAATCAATCATTAAAACCTTCTTATTCGGTTACCAGTTCACTTTCCTTGATTACACATAATATTGGTTCAAGTCTCGAAGGCAATCAGCGGATTAAATGGAGTTTTTATAAAAATATGGATGCAGATATTCTGTGTTTCCAGGAATGGTATGAGCCAACCAATGCCAGACCAATTAAAGATTCTATAATGCAGTATTATAAATCCACTTTAAAACAAAATCCTAATCCATGGCCTATATTTACCAGGTACCCGATCTTAAATCAAGGGGAGATCAGAAGTAAAGCGATTGGCAATGGGGTGACCTGGGCTGATATATTGTATGAAAAGGATACTATACGCATATATAATGTGCACCTGGTTTCCAATAGGATATCCAATCAGACAGAGGCGCTCATGAATGGAGATAACCTCAGAAAGAAAAACAGTGCACGCCGGGTGATGGATGTGATGAAGAGGTATAGAAATGCTTTAAAAATAAGAGTTGAGCAAGCTCGAATAATAAAAACACATATCAATAAATCACCTTACCCGGTCATCCTGGCGGGGGATTTTAATGATATCCCTTCTTCATATGTATTCCGCCATATGCAAAAGGGATTATTTGATTCTTTTTATAAGTCAGGTAACGGTATGGCCTATACATATGCAGGCAAATTGCCATTCCTGCGTATAGATCATGTATTGTATGATCATTCTTTTATATGCCAGGATATACAAATTAAAAGAGTGAATTATTCGGATCATTTTCCGGTAAAAGTGAAGATGGCCATGAAATAAATTCTGCTACTAACAGCAAGGCAAATCACTAAGGGAATGGGTTTATAGATTGTTGGGTGGATTTTATTCCCGATATTATAAGTATAAAAGTTAACCCTTTGGATCAAAATCATTAATTTTCGTAATAATTTATCAATAAAAGAATGAAAACCTCACTTTACCTTCTTTTGATTTTTGCTTTGATTTCATGCAAAAAACAAATCAGCAATACTCCTGTAGTCCACAGCTTGCCACCAGTCACCGGGTGTACAGTACCTCCTACAGATGATAAAGCATGGTATACTATTAAATCCAGGGCACCCATCATTCCGGGACTTGGAGATTTGCATTTTAAGATTACCACCACTTCGGATAGTGCTCAGCTCTATTTTGATCAGGGATTGAGATTGTCTTATGCGTTTAACCATGCAGAAGCAGCCCGATCATTTTATTATGCCAGTCAGCTGGATACTACCTGTGCTATGTGTTATTGGGGGTTTGCTTATGTACTGGGGCCAAATTACAATGCCGGTATGGAACCCGATAGTTATCAACGGGCTTTCAATGCAATACAAACTGCAAAAAAATGGCTAAAAGAGAATAATACTAAAGAAAAAGACCTGATCTATGCATTGGCTACACGATATACTGCTGATCCAGTGGAAAACAGGGCACCGTTAGACAGTATGTATTCCGCAGAAATGAAAAAACTATATGAAAAATACCCTACCGATCCTGAAATAGGCGCTTTGTATGCTGAATCTATCATGGATTTACATCCCTGGGATCTTTGGGATAAAAAAGGTAATCCAAAATCATGGACAACAGCTATCATAAATACATTAGAAAGTATAATGAAGTTGTATCCCGAACATCCGGGTTTGCACCATTTTTATATTCATGCAGTAGAAGCTTCGTATAGTCCGGAGCGGGGGATAGCGAGTGCAAATAAATTTGATATGGGATTGGTACCCAATTCGGGCCATTTGGTACATATGCCTTCTCATATCTATATCCGTACAGGAGATTATCACCTCGGCTCGGTGGCCAATATAAAAGCAGCGTCGATAGACAGTACGTATATCACTACCTGTCATGCACAAGGCACTTATCCACTGGCTTATTTTCCGCATAACAATCATTTTCTATCGGCTACAGCCACTATGGAGGGCAATCAAAAACTCGCACTTACAGCGGCGTATAAAGTGCGCAATCATATCAGTACCACATTGATGAAAGATGCTGCATGGTCTACGCTTCAACACTATTATACTATACCATTTTTTATTTTGATCAAATTTGGATCCTGGAATCAGATCCTTACTGCGACTGAGCCCTCTACCCTTGTTTACCCACAAGCCATATATCATTATGCGCGGGGTATGGCCCATATTGGATTAGCTCAATTGGATTCGGCACAATTTGAATTGAATAAACTCGAAGCTTTTTCAAATGACAGTACACTACAACAAATGACGATTTGGGGCATTAATAAAATGAGCAATATTGTATCTATTGCATCGTTGGTGCTCAATGCTAAAATTCAACAATACAAAAAGGACTACCCCCAAAGTATAGCCTTGTTTAAAAAAGCCATTGCCATGGAGGATGCATTAAACTACCAGGAACCACCGGATTGGTTTTTTTCGATCCGGCATGAACTGGGTGATGTTTTAACTGATGCTTCAAAATATCAGGATGCTATAAAAACGTATACTGAAGATTTGACCTGGTGGCCCAAAAATGGCTGGGCGCTCAGTGGGCTAAAGAAAGTTTATACTCTTACAAAAAATACGGCTGCATTGGACAAGGTAGATAAGCAATTAACGGATGTATGGGGATACGCAGATACGGAATTGGATGGGTCGAGGGTGAAGAATTTGAACTAATTTTTCGTTCACCAATATATATTTTGGGAGGGGATCATTTCAGTGATGATGATCATATATTTTTTATTGTCTAAAACTACCTCGGTTACCATTTCTAAACTGTTTTATTCAAAGTAAAGTATTATTTCCATAATGATTTACTTGTATTTTATATGGATGTATATGAATCTACATATTTAACCAATAGGTAAGTTTAGCAATGATCGCTTTGTTTTTCGCACCCCAATGTATTGAATCGTAATTATCAGAGTATACCAGGAAAAAATCAGAAACCGGTGCGAACCTCCATTGTAATCGGGAATTGATATTGAGATTATCAAACTGACTATTGTATTGCACATAGGTAGTCCAGTACAAATTTTTTCTGAATGTAAAATCGAGTTTAGGACCTATGATCACCACATTGTTTTTTCCTTCTTTGAGTTTAATTTTATTGTAATTTACATTAAGGGAAGCCAATAGTATGGGCTGGAATCGATACGACAGTTCGGCGCGCATACTTTGAATAGATCCATTAAAATACTGGCCAATCAGGGGTTGTAATGTGTATGTAAATTTTTTCCTGAGATCCGATACGATGATGGATGAAAAATTATAGTAGGTATATTCGGTATCTTTTTTTAATGAAGGTAGCTTTCCATTGGATCGCAGGGCATCGAAATCATTAAAAAGGTAGGTATAATTTTTATTAAATTGAGATAATATTCGAAACGTGTTCTGAAACCCTACCAATAAAAAAGGTCCTGCCTGCAAATCAGTCATCCCAAAATCCAGTTTATTATATTGATCGTATCCAATGCCATAGCTGATACGTTGAAATATTTTAGATTTAGGGAATTTATTAAATCCTACAGTAGGTGAAAAATGCAGGATATTGTTTCTGGGCACGAAGCCTGCATCCGATTCAAATCCTTTACCCAGCCATTCATGACTCCACTTTACAATCACTTTGTTCGTAGTATAATTTAATGATGCCCCATGCGCCATTTTATCATTTAATGCCGATGGAGTAAAAGCCTGATGATAAAATACTTTACCCTGCCATTTATTATTCCTTGATTGCAGATTGTATTCGAGCCCGGCAACTGAACTATAGGCCTGTTCGTGGTCGCCTTCTTTATGACCAAGTACCGATTTATTTACAAATATGGCAGCAATATTTGATCGGTCAAATACCCGGCGCGAGGCGGAAACCACGGAATAATTGGATGATTTTATACCCCGGGAAAGATCTTTCCCTGTCAATGTATTCATAGCACCTATGCGCCAATCATCGTCTATCTTGCCACTCAGTCGTGCACCATAAACCACCGGAGTCTGTACATTAGTGCCTGTGACTGTATCAAAGGCAAATCCGATCTTTCTGCTAAAAAATGGAGAGAATATCTGATTACCGGAAATGAGCGCACTCGATGGTGGAAGAAAAGGATTGTTCAGATACGAGCCAAATCCGGTAAACATATCCGAGTTTTCAATAAAAAATTGCCGTTGCTCAGGAAATGTGATATCAAAGCGTGTAAGATTTACCTGCTGCCGATCAGCTTCTACGGTAGAAAAATCAGGATTTACTGTAAGGTCCAGGTTGAGCCCTGAGGTCACTGCTACTTTTGCATCGGCACCAATATTAAATGACCCATGACTTTTATCTGTGATCTGGTCCAGGGCATAATTTCCGGATGCATACGGTATGAATGAAATATTCCTTCCATTTTTTTTCAATGGATATTCAAACTCAATGGGTACGGTGAAGCCCAATGCCATCAGCAATACGCTTTGGGGCATTCGTTTAAGGACAGATGTTTCATTGGACTGGGTATCGAATCTATACGATTTAAAGTTCCATACTTTACTGTTCTCTTTGTATCGCAAGGTAGAAAGAGGTATGATCATCTCACATATAAAATATCCTTCGTATATTTTTGATTTACTCTGCCATTTGTTATCCCAAAAAAGATTGGCAAAACTATTATCCGTACCACCATTAAAAAACAAAGCTTCGCGCATCACACCAAATGGATTAGTGCCAAACATAAATCCATTGGTATTATCGTGATACGTATCAAATACAAATGTAATATTATCATTTCCTCCTGCCCGGTAATCCCTGCGCAAGGATGGAGTTACATACCTATTACCTGGCGAGTAGGCTTTGGCTGCTAAATAGATATTTTTATCATCATATACCAGATATATCTCTGTATCGTATTCCGCATATACAGAATCTTTAGGAAAATATTGCCACATTTTGCCTACCGGCTTTACATCTTTCCAGCAAGATTCTGACATATCCGCATCCAATACAGGAGGTTCATTTATTTTCTTAACCAGGTAATTTCCCTGTGCCGGAATTAAATTAGAAATGAATGCAAAAAGCAGAACAAAAAGTGATCGCATTTGATTTTTAGTCTTTCCTTAGATAGGTGAGCAAGATAAATTAAAATATAGAATTCGATAAGTGCAATTTTCAAGCGATTTCATTAACTTTAGTACGCGGTTTTATTTTTGGAATTGGATGCATTGCCTTTTTTCACTGTCTACCAATATTTCGGTTGTAATTACAGACTATAATTATTGCTAATGAAAACAACCGTCAGGTTTTAATTTCAAAAGACGGGATATTATAGCGGTTTTTGGATTTTAGTTGCAACTCATTCGTATTATCATTTTGATACCGCATCATTTACATGTACTTAATCAGGGAATTTTAGCAAACGGCCACTTACATTTGTACTCTTATGAATAAATACGCGTTAGTAACCGGTGCTGGAACCGGAATAGGACAAGCAGTATCCATTGGTCTTTTACAGCATGGTTACGATGTGGCGCTTACGGGCAGACACAAAAATACGTTAATGGAAACGGCCGCTTTATCCGGTGTGTTACCATCCCGGTTTTTAATCATACCTGCTGATATTACAGATCCTGTTTCAGTAGCGGATTTGTTCAATACCATAAAGTCGTCCTGGGGAAGGCTCGATCTGCTTTTTAATAATGCAGGTACCAATACTAAAGGATTATTGGAAGATATATCTTATGAATCATGGAGATCTGTGATAGATACCAATCTTACCGGAGCCTTTTTATGTACACAACAGGCATTTCAAATCATGAAAGCACAATCGCCTCAAGGAGGTAGAATCATTAATAATGGTTCAATATCAGCATCAGTACCAAGACCCAACTCAGCTCCATATACCGCCTCAAAACATGCTATCACCGGTCTCACCAAATCCACATCACTGGATGGTCGAAAATACAATATTGCCTGTGGTCAGATCGATATTGGCAATGTGGATACTACCATGGCACAAAGTATGAAGACCGGTATGCCACAAGCTAATGGCACTATAGCCATTGAACCCACGTTCGATGTAAAACACGTTACAGATGCCATTCTTTATATGGCGGGACTACCCTTAGATGCCAATGTACAATTCATGACTGTGATGGCAAGTGCTATGCCCTTTAT
Source organism: Saprospiraceae bacterium (assembly GCA_044227925.1). Taxonomy (GTDB): domain Bacteria; phylum Bacteroidota; class Bacteroidia; order Chitinophagales; family Saprospiraceae; genus JADJLQ01. Next base: position 35,486 of record JBGAVW010000057.1, read on the forward strand.
AGGCAGGGGCTGATGGTTTTTTATTTAAAACTCCAGTAACTTTAGGCTATAATTTATTTTTCAAAATGGTTTCACACTTACTCAGCATTTCTATCCGGGCTACAGCCAGTACCCTCTTATTTATAATTTTATTTTTTCAAGGAGTGACTGTTTCATTTGCTCAATCCATAAATTTTAAAGGTGGGCTCAACTATATAAATATATCAAAAGCGGATATCAATCAATTTAATACAACTTCCAGATCCGGTTATTTTTTTGGTGGAGGGGTCACTACTTCCGATGGATTGGTCCGCTTTACTTCTGAGGTTTTGTTTTCCAAGCAAGGGTACGATTATAAAAATGGTGCAGCTACCGGAAATGTAGATTTACAATATTTATTATTTCCTCAGACCATTTCGCTCAATTTGGGTGAATTTTTCTCTATACATGCCGGATTGCAACCTGGCTTTGCCACCAAACTAAAAATTGACTCCACTACACTATCGGGTGATAATATCAGTCTTGAAAACCTGGCAAAAAATATCAAAAAAGTAAATCTCTCTATAGTCGCAGGCGCTGAATTAAGTCCCATAAAAGGGTTGTTTATTGGTGCGCGCTACAATCATCCGCTGGGCAATTTTTTAAAAAATGATGCAGACAAAGGGTTAGTATTTGCCCCGGATAAAAATCTAAAGAATAATTTGATCCAGATCTATGCCGGAATACGGTTTTCGCTTGATGGGTATAGGTATTGATGGGGCTATTTCCATATATTATCCACGAATTGGAGATAAGGAGTAGCTAATCCGTGTAATCCGTGTTATAAAGTGGCCGAAGGCCATAGTGTTATTTATTATCCACGAATTTTCGCGAATGTCCACGAATTAAAATGTGGTAATACTAATTCGTGTAAATCCGTGCAATCCGTGT
>JBGAVW010000058.1:0-36014 GCA_044227925.1 Saprospiraceae bacterium
TAACGGGTAAATTGGTGAGAATGTACAACCAGGATGGAGTAAAAGGATACAATCAATTCAAAGTAAACAGAAGCGATGTAAGTGGAGCTGGTGTATTGTATTACACTATCGAAACGAAAGACTTCTCTGCTACTAAGAAAATGATCGTAGTTGAGTAACAATTTTAATTAAAAATACAAAAGGGTCTATCACTTGGTAGACCCTTTTTTTTTGGTAAATTATCAATACGTGGGCCAACCACCTGTTTTCCCAAAATGGCAATGGATCGGGAAAGGAATGAAAGCAAATCTGCATGTAAATAATAAAATCAATTGGATTTAAACCAAAGCTGACCAAAATTAGGGTTTTAAGACTTGTAGATTTAGGGAGGGTAATTAATATGTGAAATCAGAGTAAAATTGTCAAATTGTACATGGTACATATTTAATTTATTCCTCTTTTTTCTTTACTTTTGCACTCGATTTTAAGCAAAATGATAAAATTATACCAAAACCTGTTATTTAAATCCCTGATTTTCTTTGTTTTAATCACAGGTTTTACCACTTTGCTCTCTGCACAGCATGAAAATCAAGCGCTTACAGCAGATACTTCTTCACACAATGTTAAAAGCCCAGCGCCAGAGCAGGAAAGCGATCATGTAGCCAGTACTGTGGGGCATGAAGATGATCATGGTGGTCATGGGAAATTTAATCCCGGAGCTACTGCATTTCACCATATTTCTGACCAAAATGTATACAGTGTAGGTCCTTTTAATATTCCACTACCCTGTATTTTGTACAATAAAGAGACTGGTTGGGATTTTTTCTCTTCCTCCCGTTTTCATTTTGATAAAATGGGGCATGGTGACGGGCACTCTGCCTATAATAAATATGTACTGCATGAAGGGAATGTCAAGCGGGTAATAGATCCTTCTTTTCCTTCTGGTGAAGTGCAAATCACAGGGCTTACAAATAAAATGGAGGAAGTAGATGGTAAGAGAAAAGAAGTGAGTTATGTCAATTACAATGGGCATGAATATAAATTAGATAAGAAGAGTACTGCTGATGGAGGTTTATTTGGTGGCGGAGTGACTTCTTTTTATGATTTTTCTTTAGGCAAGAATGCGACCTCAATGTTAATCGTATGTTCACTTTTGGGGTGGTTATTTATCAGCATAGCTAAATCATATAAAAACAATCCTGGCCGTGCACCTAAAGGGGTACAAAATCTGATAGAGCCTATTATCGTTTTTCTACGGGATGAAGTGGCGAAACCATTTATTGGTGCAAAATGGGAAAAGTACTTTCCATTTTTATTAGCCTTGTTTTTTTTCATCCTTGGCCTGAATCTTTTTGGTCAGGTCCCTTTTTTGGGTGGATCGAATGTAACAGGAAATTTAAGTGTAACCATGGTTTTGGCCCTGATCGCATTTGTCATTGTCACGATAAGTGGAAATAAGCACTATTGGCAGCATATACTTTGGATGCCTGGAGTACCTGCCTGGGTAAAAACGATATTGACACCGGTAGAGATATTGGGAGTATTTATCAAACCTTTGACATTGATGCTGCGATTATTTGCCAATATTACAGCAGGACATATCACATTAGTAGTATTTGTTGGCTTGATATTTATCTTCGGAAAATCCGGAGAAAGTGTAGGTGCTTCCCTGGGTACTTCGATTGGTTCGGGTTTATTATCCATGTTTATGATGGCCATCGAATTACTGGTAGCATTCATTCAGGCCTATGTGTTTACCTTGTTGACAGCGTCTTATTTGGGAGCAGCAACGGAAGAACATCATCATGCAGAAGAACACCATTGATTAAGTACACCGTAGAATGTAAAATGTACAACTATATAAAATTCACAAAGGTGGATTGAAATTTTGAAGCTCGTTATTTAATTTGAAACAAATTTAAAACTTTATAATTATGTTCGGTTCAATTACCGCAATTGGAATGGGTCTTGCAGTTATCGGCGCCGGTATCGGTGTAGGTAACATAGGAGGTAAAGCAATGGAAGCCATCGCTCGTCAGCCAGAGGCTGTAGGGGATATCCGTGCTAACATGATCTTGACTGCTGCTCTTGTAGAAGGTGCTGCCCTGATCGCGTTATTGCTTTCTTATCTTTCAAATGCTGCATAATTTATTTCAATGCCAAGAAAAAGCTATCCGGTGATTACGATTGGTTTTTACCGGATATGTTTTTATAAAGTCTTTAATTAAAAATATAGTCATATGATTTATTTGATTTATCTGGCCGATTTTAGTCCTATCAAACCCGAATTTGGTTTGTTTTTCTGGACTTTACTTTTCTTTTTGTTATTCTGGTTATTGATTGGAAAATTTGCTTTCAAGCCCATTACCGAATCATTGAAAAAAAGAGAAACAGATATTCAAGATGCCATCGACTCCGCTAAAAAGACCCGTGAGGAAATGAATAATATGAAAGCGGAGAACGAAAAAATTCTTGCTGAAGCCCGTGAAGAAAGAGCTAAAATATTGTCCGATGCCAAAGACACGAAAAATTCCATTATCAGTGAAGCTCGTGAGAAGGCTAAAGAAGAAGCATCTAAAGTGATCAATTCTGCTATGGTAGACATAGAAAACCAGAAGAAACAGGCAATGGCTGAAGTAAAAGACCAGGTAAGCAAGATGGCTTTGGATATAGCCGAAAAAATCATACGAAAAGAATTACAAAGCAGTCCTGATCAGCAATCCTTTGCCAAAAAATTAGTAGACGATTTAAAATTAAATTAATGTCTTTAGCCAGAATAGCAGCGAGATACGCAAAATCATTAATTGATCTATCCAAAGAGCAAAATAAACTCGAGGTAGTACACGCAGATATAGTGAATTTAGCATCAGCCTGTACCAACAAAGATTTTTTATTGCTCTGTAAAAGCCCTGTAGTGCCTTCTGGAAAAAAAGCATCTATTTTCAGGACATTATTTGAAAAATCATTTGATCCAATGAGCTTTGGATTCTTCAATATCTTATTAAGAAAAGGACGGGAAGAATATATGCCTGAGGTAGCAGCTGAGTTTATAAAACAATTTGAAACTATCAAAAAAATTACAAGAGTAAAGTTAACCACAGCTGAAACATTGGATACCTCCGTGTTACAGGATATTAAAACAAAATTGACTTCAGCAACCACTACACGGGATAATATTGAAGTAGAGACTAAAGTACGACCGGATATCATAGGCGGATTTATATTGGAATACGATGATAAACTCTATGATGCCAGTGTTTCAAATCAATTGAGATTGATGAGCAAAACATTATCCGGTAAAACCAATTAAAAAATTATTAATAAGCAAAATAAATTTCCTCTCAACATTAAATAAAGAAATATGGTAAATATTAAGCCAGACGAAATTTCAGCAATCCTCAAACAACAACTATCCGGCTTCAAGTCAGCTACGGAATTGGAGCAAGTGGGTTCAGTATTGCAAGTGGGTGACGGTATAGCCCGTGTATATGGTCTTTCACAAGTAGGGGCTGGAGAGCTTGTTGAATTCGAAAATGGAGTTCAGGCCGTGGCTCTAAACCTGGAAGAAGATAATGTGGGTGTTGTATTAATGGGTTCCAGTGATGGTATTCATGAAGGCAGCGTGGTTCGAAGGACAGGCAAAATTGCCTCTATTAATGTTGGGGAAGGCTATCTTGGCAGAGTGGTAGATGCATTGGGTAAACCCATTGACGGCAAAGGGCCAATCTCCGGTGACACTTATGCCATGCCATTGGAAAGAATTGCTCCTGGTGTGATATATCGTCAGCCTGTAAATGAACCTTTGCAGACCGGTATAAAAGCAATTGACTCAATGATTCCCATTGGAAGAGGTCAGCGGGAGCTTATCATTGGAGACCGCCAGACAGGTAAAACAGCGGTAGCCATTGATACCATTATCAACCAAAAAGAATTTTATGAGCGCGGTGAGCCCGTATATTGTATATATGTAGCTTCAGGTCAAAAGGCATCTACTGTGGCTAACGTAGCAAAGACGCTGGAAGAATACGGCGCCATGCCTTATACCGTAATCGTTTCTGCTTCTGCATCTGATCCTGCTCCTATGCAGTTCTTTGGCCCATTTGCCGGTTGTGCAATTGGTGAGTTTTTCAGAGATACAGGCAGACCTGCTTTAATCATTTACGATGATTTGTCAAAACAAGCAGTGGCTTATCGTGAAGTTTCATTATTGCTTCGTCGCCCTCCGGGTCGTGAGGCTTATCCAGGTGATGTATTTTATTTGCACAGCAGATTATTAGAGCGTGCTGCTAAAATCAACAGCAATGATGATATTGCTAAAAATATGAATGACCTTCCTGAGTCATTAGTAAAAGCCGGATTAATCAAAGGCGGTGGTTCATTGACTGCACTTCCGATCATAGAGACCCAGGCAGGTGATGTGAGTGCTTATATACCGACTAACGTGATTTCAATTACCGATGGGCAGATCTTCCTTGAGTCTACTTTATTCAATTCCGGCGTACGACCAGCTATCAACGTAGGTATCTCCGTATCTCGTGTAGGTGGTAATGCACAGATAAAGGCAATGAAAAAAGTCGCCGGTACCTTAAAATTGGATCAGGCTCAATTCAGGGCATTAGAAGCATTTGCTAAATTTGGATCTGATCTCGATGCTACTACCCAGGCTGCTTTGGAAAAAGGTAAGAGAAATGTGGAATTACTCAAGCAACCTCAATATTCACCCGTTTCTGTAGAAAAACAGATTGCATTGATATATTTGGGTACAAATAATTTATTATCATCTGTCCCTGTAGATAAAATACGGGAATTTGAAGACATGTTTTCAGCCAATCTTGAAAAAAGATTTCCTGAAACTCTTACTGAGCTCAGAAAAGGCCAGCTCACTCCGGATGGAGAACAAAAACTAAAAGGGCTGGCAGCGGAAATGACAGGTATGTACAAAAAGAAATAAGACCAATGGCAGCAAATCTAAAAGAGGTAAGGGAGAGAATAAAATCTGTAATCAATACCCAGCAGATCACCAAAGCTATGAAAATGGTATCTGCAGCGAAATTGCGTAAAGCACAACAAGCTATTGTACAAATGCGCCCCTATACCCTTAAGCTAAATGAAATGCTGGGCCACGTAATTCAAAGCCTGGGTGGTGATGTTGAGTTTAAACTTGCCAAACAAAGAGAGGTTAAGTCTGTGTTGCTTATAGTAGTCACATCCAGTCGTGGTCTTTGTGGTGCATTTAATACGAATATCATTAAAGCTGCAGTGCAAACGATCAAAGAAGATTATCTCGAAGTTAGAAAAGCAGGCAAACTCAGTGTACTCTGTATTGGAAAAAAAGGGTTGGACTATTTTAAAAAGTATTACAGTGATTGCACTATCATAGGAGATCATGTAAGCCTGATAGAAAATGCAACCAATACGGAAGCCATCAATAAATTGGTCGATCATCTGATTACATCATTCGAAGGAGGTACATACGACCAGATTCAGGTTGCTTTTGGAAGATTTAAAAATGCTGCAACACAATTTCCATCCGTTGAACCCTATTTACCGGTTCAAAAAATCAACCTGCCCGAGACCAAATCAAAGCAAAAAGCCGATTATATTTTCGAACCAGACAAACAAGTAGTGTTGGAATCCATGATTCCCGCATTATTGAAAATACAGCTAAAGCGATGCATAATGGATACATCGGCATCTGAACATGGTGCCCGTATGACTGCTATGGATAAGGCTACTACCAATGCTGAAGACTTGCTTAAAGATCTCAAAATACATTATAATAAAGCTCGCCAGGCGACCATTACAAATGAATTGATGGAGATCGTAGCTGGAGCGGCTGCACTGAATGGGTAAGTAGTTTCTCTCACAGAATTTTAGGAATCATACTTTTTTGAAGTATAATACTTGATGCATGCATTTGTTTTTAGGCCTTTTATGAATTCAGGTTCTGTATCATTCGACAGGAAATTTCATTAAAGAAATTGCTCCACAGCATAGTATTTTTGCATTATGAAGTATTTTTCTCTCATTTTATTTTGCTTTAGCTTATGGTGTTGTAAAAAAGGAAATCATATGCCAGATCAGATAAAAAATGAGATCCAGGCTACCAAATTAAAATATGCCCCGGATAAAAGAGTTCGCATCTTTGACATTACTCCTATCTATTCAAATAATAAACTTATACTGCGTGGTGAAACATCAATGCCAGAAGCCAAAAATGAATTATTGCAAAAATTAGATGCTCATTCATTCATTGATAGCATTGAAATATTACCTTCCAAAGAGTTGGGATCTGAACAATTTGGCATTATTACCATCCCGGTAGCCAATATGCGTTCCAATCCGGGGCACAGCAGTGAATTGTCCAATCAAGTATTGTGTGGTACTGTGTTGAGGCTTTACAAACTCAAAGGATCGTGGGTGTACTGTCAGACACCGGATGATTACCTGGGCTGGATAGATGCAGAGGCGATTTTTGGCTGTGATTCTATAAAGTTAGCGGATTGGTATGCTGCACCTAAAAGTATTATCACCCAGGACCAAACGTATGTATTAGAATCTCCAATGCAGGGTGCAGATATTGTTAGTCCTCTTTCTATTGGTGCTATTTTAAAATCAGAAAATTACAATAATGAATATCTGAAGATGACATTTCCGGATGGCCGATCAGGCTATATACCCAATCACCATGCACAAAACCTGATCGAATGGAAAGTCAACCATGGGAAGGGGCTCACAGCAGATGTAATTATAAAAAATGCGCATTCATTTTTAGGCAGACCCTATCTCTGGGGTGGTACTTCCGGCAATGGGATGGATTGCAGCGGTTTCACTAAAACTGTTTTTTTTAACAATGGATTTTTACTACCCCGTGATGCATCCCAGCAGGTACATGTAGGATTGCCGGTAGATACCGATACCACATTCAACTCATTACAATCCGGTGATTTGTTGTTTTTTGGCAGAAAAGCTACAGCAGAAGCACCTGAAAAAATTACCCATGTGGCCATCTATCTGGGTGATGGAAAAATCATACATGCCTCAGGATATGTCAGAGTACAAAGTATACGTAGAGGTGATCCTGATTTTGAAGAAAGCAGGCTCACCAGTTTCGTAAGAGCTACCCGCCCTATTTCAGCTCCGAAAGAACATGGGATACTGGCTGTGAATGATGTAAAATGGTATCAGTAAGAATGGAATACAATCGTTGCCAGATCTAATTCCAGATCAAATATGTGGAATGAGCTTGGAAGGGTTTGTGATAGAAGATATACTAAATGAATTACCTGGGAGGGCAGAAGCATTTTACTACCGGACATAAGCAGGGGCGGAAATGGACCTTGTGATAAAATTTACCAATGGAGAAATTTGGGCAATAGAAGTAAAAAGAAGCATCACAAAAGTATCCCTCACCTAAGGGTTTTACCAGGCACAGGCAGATTTAAATCCTGCTAAACATTTGTAATCTATCAAGGTACAGAAAGATTTCCAATAGCTAAAGGCATAGATACTGTGAATATAATGGATGTCCTTTCCCAATTAAAAAATGTTGTTTAAATTGAGATTTCATTTAAGTTTAAATATGAAGCAAGTATTACTATTATTCATAATTTCTATAATTATTTCCTGTAAACCAACTCCTGAAAAAACGTACCCGATAGGTCAAATAAATACCCGACTTGGGGAAATCTTGTTTTGGCTCTATGATGAAACTCCCAACCATAAGAAAAGCTTTATCCAATTGGCTAATGATCGATATTGGGATACACTTACCTTTAATAGGGTGATCAATAATTTTGTAGCCCAGGGCGGATGCCCGGATACTGAAGCAGGATTTACAGACTCGCTCTATTTATTAAAACCCGAATTTGTAAAATCCATTCGTCATATCTATGGGGCCGTGGGAGCCGGAAGAGATAATAATCCTCAGATGTTATCTGCCAGATGCCAGTTTTATATAGTACAGAACAAAAATGGTATTGCGAGACTGGATGATAAGTATACCGTTTTCGGGCAAGTATTTAAAGGAATGAATGTAGTAGACTCTATCGTGATGACCCAAACCGATACCCTGGATGCTCCCTTGATACCAATACCTTTGGATGTGAAAGTGAAAAATATGAATGCTGAGGAGTTGAAAAAAAATGGCTATACCGGACTTCTAAACTAATTCTTCTTCCAATTCTTCTGCTTCGGCCTCAATTACCGGTACTTCATCAGGTCTGATTTCATCTATACCAGTGCGGAGATTTTCAATGATAAATTCCTGGCGTTCAGGAGTGTTTTTACCCATATAATAATCCAGTATATCTTCGATGGTAGTACCTTCCTGTAATATCACCGGCTCCAGTCTCATATCAGCACCAATAAAACGGCCAAATTCATTTGGAGATATCTCACCCAATCCTTTGAATCTTGTGATCTCAGGTTTGCCCCTCAATTTTCCTATTGCTTCCTGCTTTTCTTTTTCAGAATAGCAATAGAAAGTCTGTGCTTTGTCACGTACCCTGAACAGCGGAGTTTCCAGGATGTACAGATGACCATTTCTCACCAGGTCCGGAAAGAACTGTAAAAAGAATGTCAATAATAATAATCGGATGTGCATTCCATCCACATCGGCATCAGTAGAGATCACCACCTGATTAAATCTCAGATTTTCAATGCCATCTTCGATATCGAGTGCATGTTGTAACAGATTGAGCTCTTCATTTTCATACACTATTTTTTTGCTCATGCCAAAACAATTCAGTGGCTTACCACGTAAGCTGAATACCGCCTGGTATTGCACATTTCTTGCTTTTACCAATGAGCCCGATGCGGAGTCACCTTCGGTAATAAATAGGGTAGTGGCCAGTTTGGTTTCTTCATCGGCTTTTTCACCAAAATGCACCCGGCAATCATGTAATTTTTTGTTGTAGATATTTGCTTTTTTCGCTCTTTCGTTGGCGAGCTTTCGTACACCTGCTATTTCTTTTCTTTCACGCTCAGATTGTTGTATTCTGGCCAATAATGCGTTGGCTACATCTGTATTCTTATGCAGGAAATTATCCAGGTGTTTGCTTATAAAATCGAGAATAAAAGATTTTATACTTTGACCTTCAGGTGCTATTTGCTGGGATCCCAATTTGGTTTTAGTCTGAGATTCAAATACGGGCTCTTCGATGCGTACACTGATCGCCGCTATAATGGATGCCCTGATGTCCTTTGGGTCAAAATCTTTTTTGTAAAAATTGCGAACCGTCTCCACTACAGCTTCGCGGAATGCCTGTAGATGTGTACCTCCCTGGGTAGTGTTTTGCCCATTTACAAATGAATAATATTGCTCGCCGTATTCATTTCCATGAGATAAGGCGAGTTCGATGTCATCGCCTTTTAAATGAATAATAGGATATCGCAATTCATCTCCTTCTGTCTTGCGGGCCAAAAGATCCAATAAGCCATTTTTAGAAAGGAGGACTTTGTCATTAAACTTTATTTTTAGTCCTGCATTAAGATAGGCATAGTTCCAAAGTTGATTTTCAATATGATTAAAATTGAATTCGTAATTTTTAAAAATCGACGCATCCGGAGTAAACTTTACATAGGTTCCATTTTCTTCTTTAGAAGAGGTGAGTCCCGGATCTTTGATCAGCGCCCCTTTTTTGAATTCAGCAGCTTTGGCTTTTCCATCCCGGTAAGCCTGGACATAAAAGTATTCTGATAATGCATTTACAGCTTTAGTACCAACACCATTCAATCCAACTGATTTTTTAAATGCTTTTGAATCGTATTTTGCCCCGGTATTAATCCTGGATACCACTTCTACCACTTTACCCAGCGGAATACCTCTGCCATAATCCCGCACTTCCACTGAACCATTTTCACAATTGATTTCTACCTGGCGACCATATCCCATGGTATATTCATCAATACAGTTGTCTACTACCTCTTTGATCAGTACATAGATACCATCGTCTGGCGAAGCACCGTCACCGAGTTTCCCAATGTACATACCTGGTCTAAGCCGGATATGTTCTTTCCAGTCCAGGGATTTGATATCGTCTTCAGTATATTTTACCTCTGCCATAGTCTTTCTCTTATTTTGAACTTGTAAATATAAGACATATTACAAAAAAGATTAATTTGTTTGAAAAGATTAACAAATTGGAGCCCAGGGGTGTGGAGATTAGCATTCAGTTCTCATTTTTTTTTAACTTGCTCCCTTTAACTGATTAAGATATGTCATTTAGAATCCATTCCAAAGAAGAGTACCACAAAGCGTATCAGCAAAGTATCACAGAACCGGATGCATTTTGGGCAGATATTGCAAGCCATTTCCTATGGAAGAAAAAATGGGAAAAAGTATCCAATTGGAGTTTTGATCCGCTCCACATAAAGTGGTTTGAAGGAGGGCAGTTAAATATTACCGAAAATTGCCTGGATCGACATTTGAAAGATAAAGGGGATCAACTGGCACTCATCTGGGAACCAAATGACCCTAAGGAACCTTCCAGAAAATTTACTTACAGCGAATTACATACGGCGGTTTGTCGTGTGGCTCATATGTTGTCTGCTCATGGCGTAAAAAAAGGGGACCGGGTGTGTATTTACATGGGTATGACTCCTGAGTTAGCTATTGCTGTGCTGGCCTGTGCACGTATCGGTGCTATACATTCAGTGATATTTGGTGGTTTTAGTGCACAAAGTATTGCCGACCGGGTATTGGATGCCAAATCAGAATACATCATCACCAGCGATGGTGCCCTTAGAGGGGGTAAGGATATCCCGTTAAAACCGGTGGTAGATCATGCTCTGGAAAATATTGACATAGTTAAAAAAGTATTCGTATATAAACATACCGGTGATGATATTCAATGGAACGCTTCCCGTGATGTATGGTGGCACGAAGCTATAGACGAAAACATCACTGACTTCCCTGCAACCACCATGGAAAGTGAAGATGAATTATTTATATTGTATACCAGTGGAAGTACAGGAAAACCAAAAGGGGTAGTGCATTCCTGTGCGGGATATATGGTATATGTTGCTTACAGTTTTGCAAATGTATTTCAATATAACCCCGGTGATATTCATTTTTGTACTGCAGATATTGGTTGGGTTACAGGGCATAGTTATATAGTGTATGGCCCTTTGTGCAATGGTGCGACCAGCCTTATGTTTGAGGGAATCCCCACCTGGCCCGATGCAAGCAGGTTTTGGGATATTGTAGATAAGTATAAAGTAAATATTCTCTATACTGCCCCGACTGCTATCCGATCACTTATGAGTTTTGGTTTAGAGCCTTTGAAAGGAAAAGATCTTAGTAGTCTGAAAATATTGGGTACAGTAGGTGAACCCATCAATGAGGAAGCGTGGCATTGGTATGATGAGCACATTGGTAAAAAGAAATGCCCTATCATTGACACCTGGTGGCAAACGGAGACAGGCGGTGTGCTTATATCGAATATGGCTGGAATTACACCCGGAATACCATCCTATGCTACCTTGCCTTTACCCGGCGTACAGCCTCTGTTAGTGGATGAAAATGGTAAAGAAATACTTGGAAATCCTGCTGCAGGAAACCTTTGCATTCGTGCACCCTGGCCAAGCACCATACGTACTACCTATGGGGATCATGAACGTTGTTTTAAAACCTATTTCTCCGTATATAAAAATTTATATTTTACAGGTGATGGTGCATTACGGGATGAGCACGGTAATTATCGCATTACTGGCAGGGTAGATGATGTACTAAATGTCTCAGGCCATCGCATCGGCACTGCCGAATTGGAAAATGCCGTCAATATGCATCCTGAAGTGGTAGAGAGTGCAATAGTAGGATATCATCACGATATAAAAGGACAGGGGGTATATGCCTATGTAATAAGCTCGCATCCCAATGCTGGTGATGAAATCAGAAAAGAAATAATAGATAAGGTAGCAGAAGTAATAGGTCATATTGCCAAACCGGATAAAATTCAATTTGTCCGGGGTCTTCCCAAGACGCGCAGTGGCAAAATTATGCGACGGATATTGCGAAAAGTCGCTGAAGGTGAGCTGAGTCAATTGGGCGATACGACTACTTTATTGGATCCTACTGTAGTGGAAGATATAATTCAAGGTAGACTATAATGTTTTAAAGCCAATGCCAATATATGAGATAACTCCCCTAAAATCAAAAGTGCATTGGATCATATTGGTGGTAACCATAGTAAGCAGTACTTTGTTTCATTGGGATATCTTCAATAAAGACCTTATAGGAGTTCACCTCTGGCGTCAATCTCAAAATGAATGGTATACCCGCAATTTTCTGCGTCATGATAATAATATATTGAATCCCCGCATTTCGGCACACAATATGGGCAATGATGGTAATATCCTTCGATATGAATTTCCGTTACTTCAGTGGTCCATAGCCCAGGTAAAACGAATCTTTGGAGATACGATTTTGATTACGAGAGCTATTATGTTTTGTATAGGAATCACCACCGTGTTGGGATTCTATTTTTTAATCAAGAGTTTGATTGGAAATAAAGTACTTGCTTCATTGGCTGCTTTTACTTTTATGTATAGCCCGGTCTTTTATTATTATAGTATCAATCCACTATCCGATGTATGCGCTTTAGGAGCATCTATATGGATGATGTATTTTCTGGTAAAATATGCTGATCTGGGAAAATTAAGGTATTTTCTATTCTCCTCTTTATTCCTGATGTTGGCCGGCTTATTTAAATTACCTTATTTTATGTTTGGCATCATGCCATTGACATTGATCATCTTTCAATTTCTCAATAAAAATTTTTCAAGGAAAGAACTAATAAAAGAACTGGCTATATTATTTCTGATCTCGGTTCCGGTAGCGGCCTGGTATATTTATGCAATCAGCAGCTGGGGCTATATGGGAGTGATAAAAGGAGTGACTGCCCATGCTGATTTTTCAGAGTTGTGGATTTATTTAAAATTTGCGCTCCTTCATTGGTTGCCCATGCATTTGATAAACCCATTTGGATTAGTATTTTTCCTCATTGGTTTAGTGACCTTGATGAAAACTCAACATTTTCAATCCCCTGTTCGATGGATGTTACTATCGGGGTTTTTAATTACAGCACTGTATTATATCTATGAACTCAACATGATTGCCAAGGTGCATGATTATTATATGCTTCCTTTTTTACCGTGGCTGCATATCGTCATAACTCTCGGGATGAAATGGATTCTCCAAATGAATAAGTATCAGTGGACCCTGATCCCTTTTATGATTGCGATGCCTGTTTTTAGTTTTTTTAAGATTGGTACTTTCTGGGATATCAATCGCAATGGTTACAATGCAGATTGGTTTAATCATGCAGCCGACTTAAAAGCAGCAGTGCCTCGCGATTCACTGTGCATAATATTGAATGACAACTCGGGTGTGGTGATGCCTTATGTAATAGATAAGCAAGGATTTGTATTTGACAAAAATGATTTGCCCGCCATGTGGGTGGAGGATATGATCTTACGACGACGAGCAACTTTTATGTATAGTGATAGCAGGAAAGTGGATACGAGCATGGAAATAAAAAAATATCTGGACCAAATGATTTTGGAAAAGGGTAGTGTGAGGGTGTTTAAATTGGTAAGGAAAGAGGAAGTGGAGAAATAAAAAAAGCCAGTAATTAACTCACTGACTTTCTGTTTTTTATAATTAACTTCAGTGCCCGGAACAGGACTCGAACCTGCACACCTCACGGCATACGCACCTCAAACGTACGTGTATACCAATTTCACCACCCGGGCGGGATTGATTATAAAGGTGCAAAGATACCAAATTACCCTGGTACTTTCAATTCCCTAAATACTGTAGTTGTAATGAAAATTGACAGTTAACTTAATAAAAAAATGGATAATCTTACCCCTCCAAATGGCAAACTCCAACACCTCCGGTTTCAACGGTTACCTATTCATTCTTCTAGGCTCCGTGCTGTTTTCCACCAAAGCAGTAATGGTTAAAATGGCATTCAGGGATACCCAGGTAGATGCAGCATCTTTACTTGCTTTGAGAATGCTGTTCGCATTTCCCTTTTTTTTAGTTACAGGCATGATAGCATTAAAAAGGCACCATGCCGCATTGCCCGAAAGGAAGCATTGGCTGTATATTTTAGCCATGGGGTTACTTGGATATTATGTGAGCAGCCTACTTGACTTCCTGGGTTTACAATATATTACTGCCGGACTGGAGCGGTTGATTTTATTTTTGTATCCTTCATTTACTGTGTTAATGAATGCGGTATTCTTCAAAGAAAAAATTACGAACATTCAAAAGTGGGCCTTAGGGCTTTGTTATTTGGGGTTGTTTATTTCTTTTTATCATGAAGTAAATATGGATGTACATATGAAAAATTTATTTCTTGGCAGTGCATTGATATTTCTTTGTTCTGTTACTTACGCTGGTTATATTGTGGGTACAGGAAGGCTTTTAAAGCATGTACCGGTGATGGTGTATACCCCTTTTGCTTTAATAGCTTCTACTGCAGGCGTTTTTGTCCATTATGCATTTATGGGGCAAAGTAGCATTCGGGATATAGATGGTCGAATGATAATATATGGATTGTTATTAGGTATAGTTGCCACCGTAATACCTAATTTTTTAGTTTCGTCGGGGATCAAAAGGATAGGGGCAAGTAATGCTGCAATAGTGTCTGCGATTGGTCCGGTGAGTACGATTATCCTGGCTTATTTTTTTCTGAATGAGAAAATGGATTTTTTTCAAATAACAGGTACCCTATTTGTGATTTTAGGCATATTATTAGTGACCAGTAAAATGAGTATAAAATCCATTTTTTCCGGATTGATTAAAGCGGATTAAGTATTGCATTGATACTGTTATATTTAATGAGATTTATTACCAATTTACTTTAAGTTCAAGCCGTACTTCATATTGAATTTTTACTTCATATTAAGAAATTGGATTTTTTTAAAAAATACATTAATACATTATTTAACTTATAGAATATTGATATATAAATATCTATGGATTTTGAATAAAAATATATGTAAAAGAATGTTAAAGCGAAACTGAGATTGGCAATATTTTTGTTATATTTAAAACGCTGAAATGTAAATTCCAGAATTTTATTTGCATTTTAGTATTAGCTAACGAGCTGATTTAAGTATTAGAATTTACATTTATTGACATCGTAATGGATTCAATAATCGTTATAAAGAAGTAGTTTTCTTATTTTGAGACCTTAGTCTTCTGCCCGGATTTGTTAATCAAGTCTGGGCTTTTTTATTGATTCAAATCTCCCGGTGTCATATTAGCTTCGTCCAGCAGTTTTTGTAAGAATGGTGAAGCAAAAATAAAATCATGCAGGTCTTCATTTGGGCTCTTTAATATTTCATTTTTTGTACCCTGCCAGGCCAGCTGACCATTATTTAAAAAAGAAACCGATTCTCCGATTTCCATCACCGAATTCATATCATGTGTATTGATGATGGTGGTAATATCATTTTCAACTGTAATACTATGAATTAAATCATCAATCAATAAAGCAGTTTTGGGATCCAGACCTGAATTGGGTTCGTCACAAAATAAATACATCGGATTGAGTACTATGGCGCGGGCTATACCTACTCTTTTTTGCATACCACCACTGACTTCGGAGGGGTATTTTTTATTATTTCCTGCGAGACCTACTCTATCAAGACAATAGTCTACTCTTTTTTGCTTTTCAAGTCGGGTGTTGTGAGTGAACATATCCATGGGAAATCGAATATTTTCTTCTACCGTCATCGAATCAAACAGTGCAGATCCCTGGAAAAGCATACCTACTTTCATGCGCAATGCCAGTAATTCTTTTTTATTTAACTCCGTAAAATCCTCACCATCGTATAAGATCTTACCCGAATCTGGCTTCATCAACCCTACCAGCATTTTGAGTAGAACTGTTTTGCCGCTTCCGGATCTGCCAATGACCAGATTGGTTTTGCCTTTATGAAAAGTAATGCTGATGTCTTTGATTACTCTCTGGTCTCCAAATGATTTTATCAGATTTTGTGCTATGATCATGTGGTGAATAATAAAGCGATGAGGTAATCGGCGACCAATATCAGAATATTGCTTATCACCACTGCATTGGTACTGGCTTTGCCTAATTCTATACTACCCCCTTTTACAAAATAACCCTGGTATGTGGACACGGAAGTAAGTATAAAAGCAAATACCACCGCTTTGACCAGCATCATCCAGAGATTATAAGGAATAAAAAAGGCTCTCAGTCCACGAACATATTCCTGGGTATTCATAAATCCTCCACCCACACTTGCAAAATAACCGCCGATAATGCTCACAAAAGCAGCAATAATCACCAGCAGTGGAATTACCAATATAGCTGCAACAATTTTAGGCAAAATGAGATAAGAAGGAGTGTTTACTCCCATTACTTCCATAGCGTCTATATGTTCCTTTTGTCGCATACCACCGACTTCTGACGCCATATTAGAGCCCACTTTGCCTGCTAATACCAGGCAAGTGATAGTGGGAGCGAGCTCGATAATAGTAGAATCCCGTACTATATAGCCGATGTACCAGGTGGGTATTAATGTATTGTCTAATTGATATAAAAACTGAACAGCAGTAACAGCTCCAATGAATATGGCAATGATGCCGATGATCATGATGGAACCATTGCCTATGTCGTACATCTGCCTTACCAGCTCTTTGCCATACATACGCCAGTTTGGGGGCCTGACCAAACCATGTTTTATAAGTAAAATATAACGGCCTAAATCTTCGAGTAAACCCATAAAAGGAAAGAATGCAAAGATAACCATGTTTTTTTAGATATCTTCTTACCTTGCTACTCTCTAATGGCAAAACGAATAATAGTTACTGGTGGCACCAAGGGAATCGGCAGGGCCATTATTTCAAAATATGCTGCAATGGGCTATGACATTGCGACTTGCGCCCGGAATTCCTCTGATTTGCTTCTACTTAAAAATGAATTTCATAGGAACTATCCAGGCCAGGAATTAATAGCTGAAAAATGTGATGTTGCCAATCCCGAGGCGATAGCTACCTGGAGTGAATATGTAAAGTCAAAATGGAATTCATTGGATATACTGGTAAATAATGCTGGTACATTTTTGCCAGGCTCTGTAATATCGGAAGATGATAAAAATCTTTCATTTCAAATAGAAACCAATTTGTATAGCGCATATCGGTTTACCCGGGCATTGTATCCATTACTAGAATCAAATGATGCGGGACATATTTTTAATATGTGCTCCATAGCAAGTATTGCAGCTTATCCCGGAGGCGGAGCATATACCATATCCAAATTTGCCTTATATGGGTTTACAAAATGCCTGAGGGAAGATCTCAAAAAAACAAAAATTAAGGTTACTGCGGTATTACCCGGTGCGGTATGGACTGAAAGTTGGCAGGGATCCGGATTTACTCCAAACGATATGATTAAATCAGAAGATATAGCGGAACTGATATGGCAATGCAGCCAGCTCAGCAAACAAGCAGTAGTGGAAGAATTGATCATCAGGCCCCAAGGGGGAGATTTATAATTCTCACTGTATGCATCCTTTTATTAAATACGTGCATCCTCATAAAAAGGAACCGGAGGCAATGCTGAGAAATTCTATTGAATTTTATAACTGGTTAAACTCCCGTCGGTCCGTGCGCCATTTTTCTGAAAAACCAGTAGATAAGGAAGTAATAGAAAATATAATCAAGTCGGCCTCGACAGCCCCATCCGGGGCAAATAAGCAACCATGGACATTTTGTGCTGTTTCCAATGCTGAATTAAAACAAAGAATTCGACTCGCTGCCGAAAATGAAGAACATGAAAACTATCATGGTCGCATGTCAGAGGAATGGCTAAGGGATCTTGCTCCATTGGGTACGGATGAGGTAAAAGAATTTCTAACCACAGCACCCTGGCTGATCATAGTTTTTAAAAAAGCATACGAGCTGGAAGGCCGGGAGAAAAGAAAAAATTACTATGTCTCAGAATCGGTG
This sequence comes from Saprospiraceae bacterium, assembly GCA_044227925.1. GTDB lineage: Bacteria > Bacteroidota > Bacteroidia > Chitinophagales > Saprospiraceae > JADJLQ01. Next base: position 17,969 of record JBGAVW010000058.1, read on the forward strand.
GGCATAGCCTGCGGATTATTATTAACCGCCATTCACCATGCGGGACTGGTAGCATTGACACATACTCCCAGTCCTATGAATTTTCTGAAAAAGATATTGAACAGGCCTGAGAACGAAAGCCCGTACTTGCTTATACCGGTAGGATATGGAGCAGATGATGCCATGGTGCCTGATATCAACAGAAAAAAACTGGATGAGATTGCTGTTTTTTATGTTTAATCCTGGTTTGAAGTTTTAAGTAGGATATCTTTAACTATTACATTTTTCATTTTAATCACTCCACCTACAGATTTACCTTTTTTTAGAACTTCGATTCCTTTCCAGGTAGCACCACAATCATTATGCAACGTGCAGTTTTCCAGTATTAATTTACCGCCAGGATGTACTTTTATATTGCTTCCTGGTGGCATAGAAACCCTGCATTTTATTTTTAACCTGGCACCAGGTAATATTTCAATATTGGTTTCCAGATCCCGATCATTGGTCCACACTACTGAATCAGCAATACTGATTTTTTTATATGGATCCAATCGGCACCATGATTTTATCAGAAGTCGGCGATTGTAGTGTGTGGGATTAGACAGATTAGAATGGATAATGTCTAATTGACAAGGAGTGAGCGCGGATTGCCATGCATTGTAATCCATCATATTATTGGATGCGCGTCCATCACAACCCGGAGATGCATCAGCCCAGCAATCATTTGCATGAATAGGGGTGTCTTCGCAACCATCATGGGTCCAGGCATGATACAAGCCAAGTATATGACCTACTTCGTGGTTAAATGTACCGCGTACATTCCATTCATTAAACCCTTTTTCATATATGCCGGCCATTTTTACGGCATTACCCAACGCTATTCCCACACAGCCCGACTGATACGTTTTCGATTTTACACTATCGGGGTGGTGGGGTAGGATGAAAAAATTTATAATGCTATCTACTCCTATTCCATACTTTTCTACAACTGTATAATCACTGTTGTTCCTATTTGGTCCCATATGATTGTAATAGACCAACTCATCATCATAGTGGAAATAAATGCCATCATCTCCTTTTTGATTGGTAAGTATGTATTTGATATTTACCGGTATTACCGGGATGTCATTTCCTTTTGGAAATTTCATTTTATCATTTTTATCAAACAATATTTGCATCACCTGCAAAAGCTTATATACAAATATTTTGCCGCTATCTTCCCTGAAATTATGAAGGCTGTCACTGGAATTAATAAAGTGAAAATTTACTCTTAAATTTCGTACCGGTGTATGATCCGGATGGGCAGTATCCATAGTGTAGACATTGGTTTCTTCCAATGCCACCGAGCCCATTGGACTGGCTTTTTCCCTCGTTTCCAAAACAGGCAATTCCTGTATATTTATAATAAATGGCCTGGTATTGCATGCACAAATACAAACCACGATAATAACCATAAGGGATCGGAAGAAGTGTATCATACTCAGGTGTACTTAAATGCTTTTACATATTCAGCCCGCCGCAAATGCTGATAACCTGGCCGGTGATGTATTTAGACTGATCAGAAGCCAAAAATGCCGCCAGATCTGCCACTTCATCTGCAGAGCCAAATCGTTTGATTGCAAGGTTTGAAAAATAAGCCTCCTTCGTTTTTTCATCCAGTGTATGAGTCATATCTGTTTCGATAAATCCGGGAGCAATCGCATTACACCGAATACTCCTGCTTCCAATTTCTTTTGCAATGGACTTGGTAAACCCAATCATTCCGGCTTTGGAAGCTGCATAGTTTGCCTGACCGGCATTACCAAAGCAGCCAACTACTGATGTCATATTGATTATGGAACCTTGCTTTGCTGACAACATTGGTTTTAATGCATGTTTGGTGAGATTAAATGCAGACTTGAGATTAATCCTGATTACATCATCCCATTGTTCTTCTGTCATCCTCAACATAAGGGTGTCTTTGGTAATGCCCGCGTTATTGATGAGTATATCAATTTTCCCAAAATCGATTAAAACGGCTTTAATTAATGCCTCTGCCTGAGTAAAGGAGGATGCATCAGATGCATATGCTTTTACCTTTGCAGGAGCAAGAGAATCCGCAATTGCAGTGGCCTTTTCTGCCGATGAAGCATAGGTAAATGCGACACTGGCACCGAGTGATGCAAATTTTCTGACCAGTGCCTCGCCAATGCCCCTGCTGCCACCTGTAATCAACGCAACTTTATTTTCTAACATATTCATTTTAATTAAAATTTAGCTGTAAATATATGTAACCTTTTTCTGTAGACAGAGTATCTATTCTAAATTGAACTTATTGTTAATAGAAATACAATCACCCTGTTATGAAACCTATAAAAACCCGCAATGCTTGCTCATAATGCAACCTCACGTATTAATTTGCCTCATTCTTGATTATTACTTTTTTTGCTCTACTGAATTATGAAATTTTTTATTCTCTTACTGCTATGCTTGACCTGCGCTGATGCAATTTCTGCAGAAGTACAGCCACTTAAATTGCCTGCAATAAAATGTAAAGAAGTGCCTGTCATTGATGGCGATATTGCAGATCCGGCATGGAAACAAGCATCGTTTATCTCCAACTTAGTGGAGTTTAGGCCTTTGATAGGAGATAAGGAAAAGGAAAATGAACGAACAGAACTGTACCTGATGTATAATGATGAGGGCATTTATTTTGCTGGGAGATGTTTTGAATCATCTCCTGAAATGATTTCCAAAGAATTAAAAGGCCGGGATGGGTTTGGAACCAATGATTACATAGGTATTATATTCGATACTTATAGTGACAATATTAATGGGTTTGAATATTTCGTAACGCCCCTGGGAGAACAATGGGATGCTAAAATGTCACCCGGAAATAACAGTAATAACGGCGGTGAGGATTTTGGCTGGAATGCGGTATGGAACAGTGCCGCAAAAATGCATGAAAAAGGATGGGATTTTGAAATGTTTATACCTTTTTCGGCCATTCGATTTGGTAAGGATGAAAAGCAAGATTGGGGACTTAATATTACCCGAAGGAGAAGGAAAACGGAAGAACAATTCACCTGGAATCCCATAGATCCTACTAAGAATGGTTTTTTACCTCAGGAAGGGTATTGGACAGGATTAAGAGATATTAAACCTCCTGTGCGGTTGCAGTTTTCTCCGTATATGTCGGTGTATGCCAATCATTTTCCCAATGGATCAAAAGAAATCAGCGACTGGTCAGGCCAGGTAAATGGCGGATTGGATCTGAAATTTGGCATCAGTCAGTCGTATACCCTGGATGCTATTTTAATTCCAGACTTTGGACAGGTGCAGAGCGATAATAGAGTTCTAAACTTATCTCCATTTGAAGTCAAATTCAATGAAAACAGAAACTTTTTTAGCGAAGGAACGGAATTATTTAATAAAGGAGGTTTGTTTTATTCAAGAAGGATTGGTGGGTCTCCATTACATTATTACAGACCCGGTGAGAATCTGCATGCCGGTGAAGAAATTACCAGGAATCCATCTGAAACCAAACTTATAAATGCCACTAAGATTTCCGGAAGGAGCCAATCCGGGCTAGGTATAGGTTTATTAAATGCGATCACGAAACCGTCCTATGCCATTATTGAAAGAATAGATAGTGAAGGATCCCGTAAAGAGCTCACTTCGCCCCTTACCAATTATAATGTGCTGGTGCTGGATCAGACAATGAAGAATAATTCTTCTGTTACCTTTTTTAATTCTAATGTAATGCGCTCGGGAGGTGATTATGATAGCAATGTATCTGCTTTTTTATTTGACCAAAATGATAAGAAAAACACCTGGAATCTCAATGGAAAAATAGCCATCAGCAAATATTGGATGGATGAAGAAGTTACCAAACCCGGTATCAGTGGTTCACTAGGGATTGGTAAAATCAGTGGAAGATTTACTTTTCGTCTTTTTAATGAATACAGCGACAACAGGTACAGTCATAATGATCTGGGTTATTTTACCAATAATAATTTTATTAATAACAACCTGTATATGAGTTACCGGATTATAAAACCCAAAGGATGGTATAATCGGATTAATTTTAATTTCAATACAGGGATATCTCACCTTGCACAAAAAATTGGGAACATAGACAAGACTTATCAAAATGCCTATACCAATTTTAATATTAATACTCAAACCAAAAAATTGTACTTTTTTGGTTTATTTACCGGTTATAATCCATCAAGAAATGATTTTTACGAGCCCCGTACAATAGGACAATTTTTATACCGGGGCCCGAGGGCAAATCTTGGCATGTGGATGGAATCCAATTCAGCGAAAAAACTAAGTTTTTATACTGAGATCTTTGGTGCAAAATTCATTAATTTTTATAATGGCAAGATCACTGAACTGAGTTTTGGGCCCAGGTATAGATTATCTTCCAAAATTTCAGTTGGCTTAAACTTGAATATTGAAAAAAGTATCAACAATATTGGTTTTGCATCCACCATTTCAGATGGAACTACTATTATTGGTAAGCGGGATATCAAAACTTTTTCAAATATATTCGATGCTAAATACAGCTTTTCGAATAAAATGTGGATTACAATGAGAGCAAGGCACTATCAGAGCACAGTCAAGTATGAAGATTTTTATTCATTGAGACCGGATGGAAGATTAAATCCCAATACCACTTTCAATGAGAATCGGAATACCAATGTAAATTTTTTTAATGTAGATATGGTATATACATGGCAGTTTGCACCGGGCAGTTTTTTTAACCTGGTTTGGAAGAATAATACTTTTACCGAAAATGATAAAAGTGATACTGCCTATTTTTTAAACTTAAAAGAGGTTTTAAAATCTGATCAAAATAATAATCTTTCGCTTAAAGTGATTTATTTTATAGATTATCTCAGGCTAAGGGCGATTACAAAATAAATTTTCTCCTTTTGGCACGGATCGGCCTAATTGCGAATTTATATATTTAGCTTTATTGAACTATGCCATGATCCGTTTGATGGGTTATTGGTCTGGTGAAAAACCTGAGATATTGAATCATTTCCGCTGATCCAAAGGCTAAGCCAAGATCAAAACATTTGATTTAAATAATCTTAGCCAATATTCTGCCTGTTGCATATCTGTTTTCTGCAGAGACTTTCTCATCTTTGCCGCCATTAAAATGGTTTCCCACCTCGTAAAATTTATTTACAACAGACAGTGCCTTGCAATTGGAGCAGCTTTTCTTATCATGGGTATTTTATTTGGTAATTGGGCAACCCTGATTCCGGTAATCAAAGAGCGATTTCTGCTTAATGATGCCACATTGGGACTCATCATACTTTGCCTGCCAGTAGGTGCTGCTCTGGCAAATCCGATATCAACCTGGTTTATCCACAAATACGGTATGCAGAAAATGACCTTAGCAGGAATAATAGGAATGTGTATATTTTATTTATTACCGGTGCTGGCACCTCATCCGGTATTGGTAGGTATAGGCCTTTTTTTTACAGGAACCATGATTGCTTTTACTAACGTATCTATGAATACTTGTGCAGCTGCCCTGGAGCATCAGTTGAAAATGCATATTATGTCTACTTGTCACGGATTATTTAGTCTCGGATTGATGCTAGGTTCATTGCTTTCGAGTTCTATGATAGGTTTGCAATTTAGACCTTTTATCCAAAGTCTTTCCATATCTGCTGCCGCTATAATCCTGGCCATGGTAGCAAAGAATACGATCTATTCGATACACGATGATGATCATAGTATGGATACCACCGAACGGCCCAAATTTGGACTTCCAAAAGGCCCATTGCTGATTATGATTGGAATCGCACTTTGTACTAATATGACTGAAGGCTCTATGTCAGATTGGTCCGCTGTATATATGCGGGATATTGTGCATTCACCTGGCTATGCTTTGGGCTGGGGTTTAGCATCTTATTCGTTTTGTATGGCTATGGGTAGGTTTTTTGGAGATTACTGGATTCCTAATTACGGTGCCAATAATGTTTTGACTTATGGTGGTATCCTTTGTGCCTTTAGTATAGCTTTAGCGATAGTATTCCCCACCACCATTATAAGTGTAATAGCCTTCGGTTTGGTTGGCCTGGGAGTCTCCTGTGGTGCCCCGATTTTATATGGTGCTGCTGCACGGTTGCCGGGATTAGCTAAGGGTGTGGGCCTTGCCTCACTCAATACCTATTCTGTTGCTACATTCCTGGGAGGCCCCGTAATTCTGGGTTTTATTTCTTCTGCTACAAGCTTAAGAGTGGCTCTTTCATTAATCAGTATCATTGGACTTCTGTGGGTATACCTTACTTCTAAAATAAAATTATAGCATGATCGTTTCAGCAGAAATAAGCCTTTATCCAATGGATAAAAATTATAGTGTATTCATTCGTGAATTTTTAGATCGAATGCAAAATCAACAAGGGATAAAAATGAAAGTGAATGAGATGAGTAGTTTTATATGCGGAGAATACGATGAGGTTATGAATGCATTGACCAAAGAATTAAAAAAGAGTTTTGACCAACACGGAGTAAAAATTGGTGTGCTGAAACTTATAAATATGGATATGACGGAGCAATAAATTTCCGGGAAAATGCAACCCTTGCCAACCTGGATTTGTCCTTAACTTTGAATTTTAAACTATAAAAAATGAAAAAAATAATTTATCTGGCAATATTATCGCTGGTGTGTGCATTCACTTATGCGCAGAAAGTAAAAGGTACAGGCCCATCCGTGACTAAAACATTGAATTTGGCTTCATTTTCGACACTTGAATGCAGTATGGCCGCTGACATAGAAGTTACACAAGGTGCAAATCAATCTGTTACAGTTACCGGACAGGAGAATATAATTGAGTTGATCCAGACTGAAGTAACAGATGGTAAATGGAGAATAAAATTGCCCAAGGGTACCTGGGCTGACTATGACAATCTTAAAATTAAAGTAACCATGAAAGAGGTTCGCGGATTGGGAATGGCTGGATCAGGGAGTATTTCTACCACAAACAAAATAAAGACAGAAGAGTTGCAAATTGGGCTCAGCGGATCTGGTAAAATAGCAGTGGATGCAGATGCAGAATATATCGATTGCGGTATTTCCGGCTCAGGTGATATTTATTTAAAAGGAAAAGCAAAAGAATTAAATATCGGCACTTCCGGTTCAGGTGATTTAAAAGCTTCGGATTGTATGGTAGAAAAAGTGAAAATCGGGATATCCGGTTCAGGAGACTGCCTTGTCAATGCTTCAGAGAGCCTTGAAGCAGGCATTGCCGGAAGTGGATCAGTACGATATAAAGGAAGGCCAAAAGTTAAATCAAGTGTATCCGGATCAGGCAGTGTAAACTCTATGGACTAAACACAAAAAAAAATAAAGAACTATTCTTCCTCAAAGAGTAGGTGGACAGGGCCGGATTTCATGTACATGAATTCGGCCTTTTATTTTTTTTCCAGCATTCTCAATAAATCATCTTTAAATCCTCTTCCAATAGGGATGTGTTTTCCATTTATTTCTACATCGGTAGCGGTATAGGCATCTATTTTATGTTTTGAAATCATATAAGACCGGTGTATCCGGATAAAATCCTGATTGGATAAAAGAGTTTCAATCTGGCCCAATTGAAATTTAGTAACTATTGATTTTGAAGGTGTAACAATCCGCACATATTCTTTTAGGCTTTCTATATACAAGATTTCATCAAGAAAGATCTTTACATTTTTCTTATTTACATTGAAAAACATACTTTTCCTTTCGATCGTGTTCATATTTAAATTGTCAGTATGATTTAACTTATTTACCGCTTTGAGAAACCGGTTGAATTCGATGGGTTTTAAGAGGTAATCCAGGACATTGAGTTCAAAACCTTTTATGGCATATTCATGGTATGCAGTGGTTAATATTATTTGGGGTGGATGTTGAAGTGTACTGATGAAATCGAGCCCTTTTAGTTTTGGTAAATGAATATCGAGAAAAATAAGGTCCACAGATTGATGCTGCAAATAATCTGTTGCGAATAAAGCATCACTAAAACTCTCTTTAAGTTCTAAAAAGGGAACCTGGGCGATATAATCCTGTATCACTTCAGTGGCTAAAGGTTCATCTTCGACAATGATGCAATTGAATTTCTGCATTAATTTTCATTTAAGTTAATTACAAGAGAAACAGAAAAGAAGTCATAGGTCGTATCAATATTTAATTGATGATCCGGATAGGTCAATTCCAATTGCCTTTTTACATTTTTAAGCCCAAGGCCTTCGCCTGGTACAGGCATTGATTTGTCATCCGATTTTGAATTTTGAATTTCAAAATGCAGCAAGCCTTTTGATAACCGAAGGTTGATTTTTATTGATGTGCCAAAACGATTTTCACTGGCTCCGTGTTTGAATGCATTTTCAACAAAAGGCAATAAGATTAAAGGGGCAATCTGTTTTTTTTCATCATCAACAGATTTGGTAAAAGTAAGCTGCAAATTCTCCCGGTACCTTATTTTTTCTAATTGTAAATAATCATCGATGATTTTTATTTCTTCAGCAATACTAATCCTGCTTTTTTTTGATTCATACAGCATAAATCGCAATAGGGTGGACAATTTCATTACAGCATCAGCAGTATCATCTGATTTTTTCCTGGCCAGGGCATAAATATTATTAAGCGTATTGAAAAGAAAGTGCGGATTAGTTTGCGATTTTAAAAATATCAATTCAGTTTCTAATTTTTGTTTAATAATTTCATTTTCAATTTCTTTTTGCCGTATTGTAGTTCGAATGAGTTTTACAGTAATGGCTGCACCACAGGCAAAACCCAATACAAATAATATCGCTATTACACTCCTGAGCGTCAGGGAGGAGGATGGCATTGGAATTTTGGGTACCAGTAAATATTTCTGAATGATATTTTCTTCAACAAATACATAAAACAAGACTGCGGTAGCAAGCAAAATGAATGAATAAAATAATGCCGTTTTTATTTTCCATTTTTTTTGGGAAACTAAATCAATGATATAAAATAGAGTATATACCAAAGGGAGTTTGACCAGGAGTAGACAGGTTTGTACCAATATGGCTATCCAAAAAATATAGACAGGGCTGCTTTCTTTATAATAGTTATTGGTGTAATTAAAATTAATATAGGCTTTAAAACTGATATATACCAACCAGAATAGAATATGTAACCCGATTCGTTTTTGCATTTGCGGATACAAAATAGCAGGTAATTATAGAGTTTTAATCATTTTGAATAAAAACAACAGTCAACACCCCATCAACTGGCCTTTTTGTAGGCCGGATTTTTATTCATATATCGCTCTTTGATAGGTCGAAACATGTCGTATTTACTTTTTATTTCTGCGCTGCAGATAAATTTACAACATTTGCAATATGAATAAATTTCATCTAAGGGCGAGGATCGTTTTCATTTTCAGCACTATAATTTCTGTTTTTTTTACTGGATGGGCACAAACAGATTTGAACTTAACTACCCCTCCCGCTATTGCCTCCATTTTTGGAAAAGGAGTCGTATCTGATCAATTTGGTAACAGAGATATGGCCATATCACCCGATGGACAAGATTTTTTTTATACGCTTCAGTACCGCGGTGGCTTTGGCTTAAGCGTAATAATGCATTCAAAATTGAGCAAAGGTAAATGGACTAAACCTGAAGTGGCTTTTTTTAGTGGTCAATATTCTGATTTAGAGCCTGCATTTTCACCTGATGGCCAGAGATTGTATTTTGTTTCCAACAGGCCTATAGATAGAAATCCTAAAAAGGACTTTGATATCTGGTATGTTTCGAAAAATAATAATAAATGGTCTCCTCCTGTCCGTTTGGATGCACCGGTAAATACAGAGAAAAACGAGTTTTACCCCTCAATAGCCAGATCAGGTAATATTTATTTTACAAGGGAAATGCCCGGCAGCGATGAAGACATCGTTTTTTGTAGATTTAACAATATGTCGTATGATACTGCACAGAGCTTACCCGATGAGATCAACTCTTCAGGTGGGGAGTTTAATGCCTTTGTAGATCCGGATGAGAAATACATAATATATACGGCTTATAAAAGGAAAGGTAATATAGGTACAGGCGACCTGTATATCTCATTTAAAGATTCAATAGGAAGTTGGAAAGAAAGTGTCAATATGGGCCAAAAGATAAATGGTAATGGCCTTACTTATTGTCCATATATCAGCCCCGACAGAAAATGTTTTTTCTATTCATCGTCCAAAGCCATGTTTACGTTTCCTTTTGAACGGCCTATGAAAATAGATGAAATCAAGGCGATGCTAGATAGTGCTTCAAATGGATGGGATAACATCTATTGGATCCAGGCTAAAGAGTGGATAAATCAATAGAATAAATCAGAGATAGTAGTTAAGAAATGAATTGGTCTTATCCCGAAGATTACTGTCTATAAGTAGGAAATAGTAGTTGGTATATTTTACTGAAATTCCGGTGATCACTAAACTATTTTTGAAGCTTTATCTGAGGATCATATTAGTTATAATATAAATACGGTATCAGGATTAAAGAATAGAGTAAGTTTTTTATAAGAGCAGTAGTTCACTTCTAATCTGGCTACTGCTTTTCTTTATCATGAATTTTAACAACAATGAAATTGATGTCTGTATTACTAAATCAAATAGTCCATATTTATATTGGGTTCTATTTTCTATTTTTTATTTCTTGCAGTAAAATAGAGGTCCACCCGGATCCGGTTGTTAATGATCCCGGTGAAATTCAGGTATTGTTTATTGGCAATAGTCTCACCTATACCAATGACCTGCCGGCTTTGCTTGCAAGCCATGCCAAGGCAAATGATGTAAAGCTGAATGCAAGATCCATTGCATTACCTAATTATGCATTGCTGGATCACCTGGCTGAAAACAATATTGTCAACGCTTTGAAGAATACAAAATTTAACTACATTATAGTACAGCAAGGTCCGTCTTCTCAAGCCGAAGGAAGAGCCTGGCTGATAGAAGGAGCTACCCAATTAAAAGCGTTAGCAGATAAAAACGGAGCAAAACTTTGCATTTTTATGGTATGGCCGGCATTTGCCAATTACGGTACTTTTGATGGGGTAATCAAGAATCATTCTGATGCGGCTCAAATGACCAATTCAATTTTGTGTCCTGTAGGTTTAGCCTGGAAAGAATTTATAGATAAAACAAATGATTTGTCTTATTATGGTCCGGATTTATTCCATCCTTCTCTTAAGGGATCTAAAGTAGCAGCAGAAATAATATTCAAATCTATATTTAAATAATCCTGCCATTTGAAAATCAGTAAATTAAATACGGTTTTATTTTTTTGACCCAATCATCCTGAATATTTATTTTGAATTCAAAAGGGGTCTTTAGTTTTTCAAATGCCCCGGGTACTCCAATCAACCTATTGAGATGGTTTTCTCCGGATGGATTGACATTTGTTTTGTATAATCTTTGTTTTATAATTTCTGGATATAATTTCATCAATATACTAAGCAATTGTATTCCCAATGACACCGGCATAATGTTCTTTTCGTGGATTTGGGAAAATTTTATACCATAGCATTTCTCACCAGTATATAGTCCTTCACCTGGAATGTATTCAATGGGTTGTATTTTCACAGCATCAAATTCCAAATTATGTATCAGGTATTGACTATCTATGAACGGTGCACCGCATATTGTAAATGGATCTTCAGTTCCCCGGCCTTCATTGATATTTATACCTTCCAATAAGCCAAGACCTGGATATAAGTAGGCGGCAAGTTGAGTTCGTATGGCAGGGGAGGGCGGGGTCCAGGGCGATATATTTATGAATGGATTCGACCACCTTGAATAATTGCTGACACCGATGATTTCAAGATCTAATAAGGGAACTTTTAATGCTTTAAAGTACAAAGCCAATTCACCCAAGGTGCAAGAATGCCGAATGGGAATACTCCATCTGCCTATAAAACTATTGCATGCATCTTCATTGAGATATGGGCCCTCCGAATGTGATAGATCTATTCCTATGGGGTTAGGTCGATCAAGAACGATGAGTTTGACTCCACATTCAGCACAAGCCTCCATCACATAGGTCATAGTCCATAGATAGGTATAGAATCTGCATCCCACATCGGGCATGTCAAAAAGCAATACATCTATATCGCTTAAATTGGTATTGGAAGGTTTAATGGCTGAACCGTACAGACTGATTATAGGTAGTTCTGTCTTTTCATCTATCCTATCCTGCTGAAATGCTCCATCGATTCCTTTTGCTGATATCCCGTGTTCTGGAGAGAATAATTTTACGAGATGGAATCCGGCTTTTAATAAACTAATTCTTGAAAACTCTCCTTCAGCAGATTTTGATGCATTATTGGTTACTAAACCCAGTCGCGAGTTTTTTATTTTGGCCAATATAGGGGTAGTCAATACCTTATCAATACCGTTTTGCATGAGTCGCTAAGATACTAAATTGAATTATTTGCATCGGGCTCCAATGGTTGTTAATCACAAATTTTATTTTATGAATTCTAATTTATTAAGTTTATAAATATGCAATTTATTATGCCCATCAAATGTACACGGGTCGATGGATTTACACGTTATTCTTTACTTTTGCCAAAATTTAATGACCATATCCAGGTGAATCGACTTATTGGTTTTGTTTTTTTATACTTGTCGTATAGTACTTCAGCATTTGCTCAGACCTCGGCATCCATAATCAGAATAGAAATACCAATAGTGGTCGATGGTGAAATTACTGATGAAGAATGGGGAGGATTTGAACCCATTACGGATTTTACTCAAAATTTTCCTTTTGATACCGGAAAAGCGCAGCTCAAAACAGAAGTTAAATTTTGCTATGATGATGAAATGTTTTATATCTCAGCAAAATGTTTTCAGCCTAAAAAATATACTGTACAAAGCCTCAAATACGATTTTGAAAATGGCAGTACCGATATCTTTGCTTTGATCCTGGACCCAACCGGTGATCATCAAAATGGATTTTTCTTTGGAGTCAATCCATACGGAGTCTTAAAAGAAGGACAAATTTTTACTTCTAATGAACTTAACATTAGTTGGAATAATAAATGGAATGCTCAGGTACAACGCGAAGATACAAGTTGGAACGTGGAAATGGCTATCCCATTCAAATCATTGCGATACAATCAATCTGCGGACACATGGCATGTAAACTTTCTGAGAAATGATGTGACTCATAATGAACGATCCAGTTGGTGTCCCGTGCCGCGATTGCACAGGATGAGTAATGTTAGATTTACAAGACCTATTCATTGGGTAACTCCCCCACCGAAGCCCGGAAAAAATGTAATATTAATTCCATACGCATTAAATGAATCAAACAAAGACCACTTGACATTGACTAAAAATAACAAACCCAACCTGGGGATAGATGCCAAGATTGGAATTACTCCCTCATTAAATCTGGACTTAACCATCAATCCTGATTTTGCTCAGGTAGAGGTTGATAGACAAGTTACCAATCTCAGTAGATTTGAATTGTTATTTCCCGAGCAGAGACAATTCTTTGTGGAGAACAATGATTTATTCGGATCAATGGGTTCCATCTCCATTTCTCCGTTTTTTAGCAGGCGTATAGGGCTTTCACCTGATCCCAAAACGGGCATCAACAAAAAGATTCCCATACTGGGAGGCATGAGATTGAGTGGGAAATTAAATGATAATACCAGGATAGGATTTATGAACATGCAGACGGAAGGTTATAAAAGAGATAGTCTGCCTACTGTAAATTTCAGTGTGGCTTCCTTACAGAAAAAAGTATGGAACCGGTCTAATCTCAATTTCCTATTTGTAAATAAACATTCGTTTTTGAATGAAAACAGTTTAAAATCACTTAAAACATTCAATAGAGTAGCCGGCGCTGAGTTTAATTATTTATCTAAAAATGGTCTGATCAATGGTAAGGTATTTGGAATGCAATCCTGGACAGCAAACCAGACTAAGAATGGATCTGCTGTCGGTGCTGCAATAGAGATGAATACGAGGCATACGGCATTGGAAGCAAATCTATATCATGTTGGATCAACTTTTAATGCTGAAGTAGGCTATGTGCCCAGGACAGGTTTTTTGCGATTTCCTGGAACATACAATTATCGTTTTTATCCAGGAAAGAACTGGGGTAGGTGGATTAATAGTATAGAGATCGGACCGGACTTTGATTTTTTTTACGGGTACAATGATAAACGGATTACGGACTGGGATGCCGGCATGTATTACAAAGTTTTGTTTTCTGATGGATCGTCTATCAACGGCTCATTTATGCGATGGGACTATACTTATCTCTTTAGTGACTTTGACCCTACTAATAAATATGCACCCGGTTTTAAGATTCTGAAAAAAGGTGAACAATACCGGTATTTTAATAATCGCATCAGTTTTTTGACCAGCTCCAGATACAAACTGGTAGCAACAGTGCAAGGCAGATTTGGTCAATATTTTAATGGCGATATCGTTTCGCTCACTTCTAATTTTAGTTATAGGATCCAACCCTACAGTGTACTCAGCTTTAATGTAAATTACAATCGACTTCGATTCCCTGCTGGATACCCAAATGCTGACTTTTGGATAGTAGGTCCCCGGACAGAATTTACATTTACCAAAAATCTATTCTGGACTTCTTTTTTTCAATACAATAATCAGGTCAATAATTTTAATATTAATTCTAGATTGCAATGGCGATTTAAACCATTGAGTGACTTATTTATAGTGTACACCAGTAATTATTTTGCCCAACCGGAGGATATAAATCAATATGAACGGTTTGATATTAAGAATAAAGCGCTGGTGGTGAAATTGAATTATTGGCTGAATATGTAAAAAAAATGGTTACCGAAACTCAATCCGGTAACCATTCCTTTCTTTTAAAAACAATAGAAAGTAATTCTTATTTATTGTTTTATAAACTTCTCTACTTTAATGAGTTTACCTTCTACAAGTATTTGGATAAAGTATAAACCAGAAGGCAGGGTCTGTACATTCATCGTTTGTGTCGATTTGTGATGATCTGCTATTTTCTCTGCAAGTAACTGGCCTGTCAAGCCAACTACCCTTAGTTTGGTACCAGGTAATGCTGGCGAGATAAGATCTACTATGAATGATCCGGTATTGGGATTGGGGAATACCCTGATTTTGGTGTCGAAATCATTCCTTATAATAGGTTCGAAACCAAGCTTAGGTCCACACTGTATCTTTACAGTATCCTTAAATACATTTACGTTACAGTATTCTCCAGTAGCAGGATCGGTTTCACTCACAATATAAGATAGGATGTATGTACCATTTGCTGCATAGGTATGCATTGACATTCCTCCCACCATGATTGGACCAAATGTTTGACTTCCATCACCCCAGCTGATTTTACTGATACAACTGCATTCTGATAGATTGCCCGTATTCAATGTTACCTTACAAGTAATAGGATCGGAAGTTATGGTGATGTTATTCAATACATCTTGTTCGAAAATTTGCTCGTCTTTGCAGCAATCTGGTGAATTCACAAAATAAATTATACACTTACATAATTTATTCCCACAATAACCTGATAGATTCAACGTATAGGTACCTGGAATAGGAAAAGAATTTTCGTCTATATCATTAACCGGAGTAGGTATTCCATTTGGGTCAATTAATATCATATTTACCAATGTGATTGGTGGACAAATGCCCTTACAATTCAGGTAAGCACCAAAGAATAGTTTCAATCCCTTTGGAACATATATAGTATCTCCACAATTTTTATTTACAATTGGGCCTCGACTAATAGCGGTCAAAATTGTAAATCCATCACACTCACATTTATCAGGACAAGGCTTATCCATTTTGATTTTTACTTCGCAGGTACAACGTTGACTACCGCAGTTACCTATCAATTGTAAAGTATACACTCCTGATGAGGTCAATAAAGATGAGGACACGGGAATATTAAAATTAGGATTCACTGTCACACCGTTTCCACTTGCAATGGCATTACCGAGAGAATTGATTAAGATCCAATCAAGGGTAGTAGTTTTTGGACAACTATCTCCCTCACAAAACATCTGACCTGACAATACAATATTCAATCCATTACCTGGGCAGTTGATCACTGCAGTATCACCACATGATACTGACTTGGCAGATGCATTGCCCGTCTTGATCGACATCTTGGAATATTTACCACAATAGCAATCATCGCATGGGCAAGCTTCTTTAAATGTAAACTTGATCTTACATGGACAAAGTTTAGATCCGCAATGTCCTGTAAGCATCAGTGTATAGGTACCTGCTTTTCCAAAATGATGATTATTTAGGTTCAAGCTCCAATTTGGAGTAGAAATAAATGTTCCAGAATCTACTTTATTTCCTGATGGATCTAAAAGTATCCAATCTATCTGTGTATTGGTTGGGCATTCTTTTCCCATACAATGGAACTGACCTGAGATGTTGAAAGGCTGACCAGGAGATGGGCAAACTACTTGTTTTGCATCACCGTCACATTTTACAGGAATAGATGGTGCACCATGCGTTGGCCTTAAAAATACATTTGTAAATTCTCCACATTTGCAATCGCAATCTTTGAATCTGAATTTAATATCACAGGTACATTTTTTACCTCCGCAATACCAGGTAACAGTAATAGTATATACAACACCCGGTGTAAATAGAGCTGCATTGAGATTGATAATATCGAAATGACCTGTACTGGCATTCATCATATGTATTGGTCCAAAACCGTTTATAATTTTGCTTGTAGTATCTCTTATTATCCATTCAAATTTTCCTTCAAGGCAAGAATCTCCTGTACAATGTAGATTACCATGGAAATAGAAGGGCTGACCATTGGCATCACATGGCAAATCGATTATTTTAGTGCTGCTGCATACGGCATCTATAGAAAAATCATGACCTCCAAATGATAGATGATCTGCTCCTGCACATTCGCAGGTGTCGCATATCATATAGATGCTATCACATTTGGTATATGTATGGCAAACCTTGCCATAAGTATCTATCTCTTCTATAGTATAACATACATTGTAAGTGCCAGTACCTAGATAAACATGTGAAACCGGAGTCGCATTTCCAACAGGGCCGGTAGTATTTCCATCACCCCAGTTCCAGGTAACTTGCATGCAAGAATCCAGTCCAATCCCATTTTCGTATATAATACAATTGCCTAATGCACCATTTGTTTGGAAGTTTGCTACTGCATTAGAAAACGAAGTAGAATCTTTACAACAAGGGCTGCAACCCGCCACCTCAAAATATATAATGCAAGGTGTACAAGGCTTACCATTGCAATATCCTGTAAGGGTCAATGTATACAAACCATTGATACTAAAACTCTGCGCATTTAATGGTAGTGTAAATCCTGGATTGGCTAATACAGTGCCACCACCACCGATAGGGCCATTGATACTCCATTCCACTTTTGTGGTAGAGTCACAATCATTTCCCTGACAAGCAAATTCTCCTCCAAATTGAAAAACTTGTGGACAATTAAGGGGAAGAGTATCGTTACAATTTATGATTCTATTTGCTAAGCCTATTGAAGTTCGTGCAGATAAATTGGAGAAGGAACCACAATAACAAGTATCGCATTTGACTTCAAATCGCGTACACATCTGTTTTGTATTGCAATCATCAAAGACTGTAACACATACCTGATGAACTCCACTTTGTATGAAATTGTACATCCACATTCCATTTGTATTGGTTATTACCTGAGGCACAATTCCTCCATCCAATACTGGTGGAGAACTAAATTGAAAACAAGAATCAAACTGAGGTGCTGTGACTATGACTTTACAATTTGTTTTATTTATGGTAAAGCCTTGATTTACTAAATTGATAAATGAGGTGGAGTCCACGCAGCAATCCACCTCTTGTGGACATTTCTCAATACAAATATTATCTATATACAATTTTTCAGACGGATGGACACCTTGTGCAAAATCTAAAACAAATGCGATTCCATTTACATTTTGAATAAGTTGATCAAAATCCGCAGGAGTGTTGGTTGAAGTCCACTGACCAAATTGATTACTTGGTAAAATTCCTCCACTGGATAAAGCTATAGGTACACATACTCTTT
>JBGAVW010000059.1:0-35956 GCA_044227925.1 Saprospiraceae bacterium
TGCCTAAACTGATTTATAGTAGAAAATTTTTGCAACTGGAGCATTCTTCCTTATTTTAAATACATTAAAAAAATTCTCCATCCTGGCAGAGCAAGAATCAACTTCAATATAATAAATAGAGTAATCAAGAATCTGAAGCTGGTACCCACAAGCACAGACCTGTTCCAACAGGCTAAAGCCTATTCTACGGTAGTAAAATTAGCACGAATACCTATCTAAACAACAACTTGGCAAACTCAAACAAATCGTGTCTCCACACCGGCCAGGTATGTCCGCCGGGATATTCACTGTATTTGTATTTTATACCAAATTCGTCCATTTTTTTCATCATTACCTGGCAGTTTTCATGTGCGATATCTTCTTTACCTCCCATCGAAATCCAGAATTCTTTGATATTGGTATTCAATCGATCGGGATTAGATTTCATATACTCGTAGGTGGATTCAGAAAGTTTGGCATTGTTTGCAAAAAAGCCGGAGCTGAAAACACCGAGGTACGAAAACAGATCGTTGTTTTTTACACCGGCATATAATGTTTGAAGTCCACCCATAGATAGACCTGCCAGTGCTCTATTACCGGCATCATTCTTTACTCTGTAATTTGATTCTACAAAAGGAATGGCGGCATTTTTAATTTCATTTTCAAAAGCACGCAATGCATTTTCATTGAATCCGGCTATCCCTCCCTGCAATCCGGTATTGCCATCCAACATGGCAATGATCATGGGCTTTGCATTTCCGGCAGCCAGTAAATTATCCATAATTAAATCCGTGCGGCCTTGTGTGGCCCAACCCCGCTGATCTTCGCCACCACCGTGTAATAAATACAGTACCGGATATTTCATGGTCGAAGTATCGTAACCCGGAGGAGTATAGATATACATTTCCCTCCACGTGTTGCTTGCTCTGGAAAAATATTTTTTGATGCGTATGTCACCATGCGGCACCTCTTTTAATGCATAATAATCCCCATTAGCATAGGGTATTTCAATGCCACTGGCCATGCGTCCCATACCATAAAATGCTTCGCTGGCAGGATCGGCAAGTGAAACGCCATCAATGATGAGGGAATAATAATGAAACCCTTTTCCAATAGAATCGGTAGTAACAGTCCAATAGCCCCCGGTATCTTTGATCATATCGTATTTTTTGCCCAGGTTTATTTGTACCATTTTAGCATCTGGTGCTTTAGTCCGGAAAACCACTCTGTGATCGGGTAAGATCTGGGGATATTTAGTATTCCGGATATTGGTAGAGGCGGGTGTGCCTAATAAAGTATATTTATTTAAAACAGCATGGTCTACCGGTTTAAACAAAAATTGCGAAAACATATACAATCCATTTTTCCATACTTTAAAGTCATGGCCACCGGGTTCTATATAATATACATGGGGTATGTTTTTTTGAAATAGATAGTCGTGGGTCCGTTTACTGAAACTGATCAATCCGTCATTATCACCGCAAGATATCCAAAGGAATTTTATTTTTTCTTTGGCCAGATCCGGATTGGGAATCAACACTTCAGGTGTTTTGGTATTCGGAGCCGAGGAGAATCCACCTATCCAGGCAAATTTATCGAGATTGCCCAATCCAAAATTCAACGATTGCCCTCCACCCATAGAGAGGCCTGCTATCGCCCTGTTTTCACGATCGGTCAGCGTCGGATATTTTTTTTCAATAAAGGGGATTAAATCATTAAGAAGGTCTTTTTCAAAAGTGGCAAAAGCTTCTACTTTTTCTCTGTCAAACATATTCCCAACAGCACGGTCATCTTTCATTGCCCTGCCATTAGGCATCACTACGATCATGGGTTTAAGCTTGCCATCAGCATATAAATTATCCAATATTATGTGGGGATTGGCGCCCCTGAGCCATTCTCTTTCATCACCGCCGATACCATGCAACAGATAAAATACAGGGTATTTTGAGGATTTGTTGTAACCAGGGGGTGTATAGATCAATGCTTTTCGACTGGTACCTACAGTAGCCGAAGGATAGGTAATGCTATCCAATACACCGTGCTTAATATCCGGTCTCAGCACATCAAAACCAGGCTCAGCCTGCTTGTCTTTTACCTGGGCAAAATCAGAATGGTACATTGCCAACGCCATAAAAATGGTTACCATACGAAAGCATATCTTTTTCATCGAATAAAATTATTTAAATAACAGACTTGCAAATTGTTTTAGTGATCTTCTCCAGGTTTGCCATTCGTGTGAAGTATTGGGCGATTCATAATACACGTGTTTGATACCCGCTTTTTCAAGCTCGGTGTGAAATGAATTTACATTTTGGTACATCCGTTCCGGTTCTTTGGTTCCTATACTAAGGTACATCAGTTTAACTTTATTATTAAATGCCGTTGCATCTTTCCATACCCCATTATACATGTCAGTGATATTGGCTCCCGGAGCCCTGAAACCTGCACCACTAAAACCGCCGATATAAGCAAATTTGTCCAGGTTTGTCATCGTAGTTTGAAATGTTTGAAAACCACCCATTGACAAACCGGCCATGCCCCGACTGTTTCGATCTGTAAGAGTTCTGAACTTAGCATCGATCATGGGTATCACTTCCCTGACCAATACTTCCGGAAAAATATTGGCAGCCATACGCGAAGCCATATCGGTACCGGTGGGCAGAGGTCGTGATGGGTCTGAGGCATATCCTCTTTCCATCACGACTATCATGGGTATTGCTTTGCCTTCAGCAATGAGATTGTCAAGTATAAAATCCATTTTCCCCTGATTGGGCCACCCGGTTTCGTCTTCACCACCACCATGTTGTAAGTACATCACCGGGTAACGCTTTGCAGGTTGTATATCATAATCCGGTGGTGTGTATACAAATGTTCTTCGCCAAGCTTTGGTAATATTGGAATAGTAGTTGACAGAACGAACCTGGCCATGCGGCACATCTTTTGGTTGATAGTATTCCATATCGGCATCCGGTATATCAATACCCGAAGCCATTCTGCCCATACCGTAATAGGACTGACTGGCAGGGTCGCATAATGCAATGCCATCCGCAATCAAAGAGTAATAATGAAAACCTTCACCGATAGGGTCTGTGGTAACCATCCAGTAACCACCGGTATCCTTAACCATATCATATTTTTTGCCCAGATCTATTTGCAGTTTATTTGCGGTGGGAGCTTTTACTCTGAATACTACCCGGTTATCGGACAGAATCATGGGATATTTTTGTCCTGGAATATTCGTACTGGCCGGTGTACCGCCATCCTGACCTATTGATAAAAAAGGGAAAGACAGCAATGTGAACATTATAAAATGTATGTATTTCATATCTGATTAAGCGTTTATTTAAATATTTTTTCGAGGGACTGAGCCAAAAACAATTTGCAGTTCATCCAGGTATGGCCACCGGTGACCATGATGGGCTGCAGTTTGACTTTTTTTTCTTCAAACATTGCTATATTTTTCTTGACACTCTCATATAAAAAATCATCGGTGCCTACACTAATGGTAAATAATTTCAGTGCCTTGTTGATCTTTTTTGCATCCGGATTCCAGTTGGTAAAATTTTTTTGAAACTCTTCTGTAGCAGTATATGGTGCATAAGAACAGATATATGAAAATGTATCGGTATTAGTCAATCCTATGTTTAATGTTTGGCCACCGCCTACAGAAAATCCGGCAACTGCCCTGCCTTTACTTTTTGTGATTACCGAATAATTGGCCTCCACATATGGAATGATATCATGGATTATATCTTTGGTAAAGTCAGGCATTGGCGCAGGTCGTACATTTCCGTATGGCATCACTATGATCATACTTTTGGCTTTTCCCTGTGCAATCAGGTTATCCGCTATAAGATGGGCACGGCCTACTTTAGTCCAGGTCTCTTCCGTATCAGAACCACCGTGAATGAGGTAGAGCACAGGGTATTTTTTTTGCGGGGTATAGCCAGGCGGGGTATACACCAGCAGTGGTCTATTGGCTTTTAATGAAACAGAAGTATAGGTATGGTAGTGAATTTTACCATGCGGTACATTTTGTAAGGAATGAATCAATGGCTTGTCTCCATTGACTTCAAGTAAACTCCGCTTAAACCTTTCGTTGGCAAATACATAGGTATTATTTGGATCAGCCAGGGGTATGCTATCTACCCAAAAGCTATACGGATAGATGTCCGGGGTAATGGGAGGAACTGTAACAGACCATATACCCGAAGTATCTTTTGTCATGGAGACAGGCCTGGTCAGAAATTCGCCATTTACACTGACCTGTTTAGCTATCCGGGAATAATACCGGAATGTAACACTGTGATCCGCATGCACCTCCGGTGAATTGATTACAGGTGGTCGTTGCTGACTCATTACTACACAGGAATACAAACTTATAAAGACCATAAGTACCTTACCATTCATATATTCAAAATTTAAATATTAATCAATCTTGTTAACAGGGTTAAATAATGCAGCATCCATCAGACTTATTTCTGTACCAGTAGGGAAATGTGCAGGAATGGGATAGCTCACTTTTTTATTTGCCAGCCATTCTGCAGCCCGGATCATAGTGGTTTGAAATCCAATACACCGGTAAGCCGGCGGGAAGTATTCTCCTTTCCACAAATGCCCCATACTTGAATTGTACACCCTGCCCTTCCCATATTTAATCACCCATTCTACCGGCCAGTACTTTTTAGTTGCAGTACTGTCAAATGCAAACGAGAGCACTTCTACGTTTTTTATCTCTCCCCTGGGAAAATAATATACTTCTGTATTAGCCGTTTTCCACTGTGAGGGATAGCCTTTGTTTATTGGGTGCGCACTGAATAACTCGATTATTGCATTGAATCGATCCCCATGACCGGTTGCCTGACCTTCATTGGGCTCATAGTATTTTATAGATTTATCTGGATTGATTTCAATGGCAGTACCAAAATGGATTGGTCGCCATCCCAGTCCAATCATTTTATTGTATTCTTTCCAGTGCGAAAATGCATTATTGCCTGAGTGAAGGATGTACAGGCCACCCCCTTTTTTTACATACCTTTCCAATGCCTGCTCTGCCTGCCGTGGCCAGGTCAGATTTTTATTCCATATGTTATTGGTGTTTTGTATTACTACATCATATCCCTTGAAAGAAGGTAACCAGGCCAGCCTTTGGACACTATCAGCAGGAATGGTACAAATATCTACCTTGAAAAGTCCACTTTTTTCCAATATCCATTTGGTCACTAATGAAGTTTGTTTCCAATCGTGATTGCTGAATCCATCAATAATCAGAACCGAATGCCGTGAGTAAGCATACGAGATCGATATACACATGACATGAATGATCAATACAATAACTGTTTTTTTATTCAATGGCATTCGCTGATTGGAAGTTTATTTAAAAAGTAAAGGCAAAGTCTGTGTGAGATATTTTTTTACATTCATCCAGGTATGACCGCCATCGGTGGTAAATGTTTTAAGTCGAATATTCTTAGTGCTCAGGTAATCATTAAACTCCAGGGTACCTTTATATAAAAAATCTTCCGTACCTATACCCGACCACAACAGTTTGTAATTCTGATTTGTTCTGGTTGGATCAGAAGTAATTTGCATAAAATTTTTATCCATTTCGGCAGGCGTAATATAAGATGCATAACTGCACACCCATGAAAATTTATCCATATTATTAAATGCGGTGCGCAAGGTCTGACCACCACCTCTTGAAAAACCACCTATAGCCCGATTGTCTTTGTTTGAAATAGTCCTGTAATTCGATTCTATATAGGGTATAATATGATGTACCAAATCCGTTTCGAATAGTTTAGCCCGCTTTACCGCATCTTCACTATCTCTGTTTACTGGGTCACCCGGTTTGGCCAGGTTTTTTTGTTCTGCTATTCGTGCTAGGGGATTGCCGTAAGGCATGACGATGATCATCGGAGTGGCTTTACCTGCAGCAATCAGGTTGTCCATGATCAGATGCGTCTTACCAACTTTAAAAAAAGTCTCTTCGGTATCAGTAGTTCCACTAATGAGATAATAAACAGGATATTTTTTGGATAAGTCTTTATTATAACCAGGTGGAGTATATACCACTACTGTACCTTGCGATCCTTCTACAGAGGGATAATATTCATAGGTAATAGTTCCATGCGGGACATTTTGTAATGAATACAGAGTGGGATTATCGTCGGGTATTTCAACCAGGCTTGCTTTGAATCGTTCATTGGGAAAAAATGCCACATTAGCCGGATCCATTACCGTGATGCCATCTACATGAAAACTGTACGGATATATATCGGGATTTACCGGGCCTACCGTGACTGACCAAATGCCCTGATCCCCTTTTATCATAGGTACCGGTGCTTTTTCAAATTGTGCGCTTAACTTCACTTCTTTGGCTTGAGGCGACAGGTAACTAAATGTAACCGTTTTGTCAGCATTTACTTTAGGTGATATCACTAAGGGTCCTCGTGGTGGCTGGGCTACCAATTTAATAAAACATAGGGATAGTATTATACTCCTTCTCCATGCTCTTACCTGTATACTTTTCATTTTATTTTTTAAATATTCGTTGAGCAATAATAGATAAAAATAATTTGCAATTCATCCAGGTATGTCCCCCGTCAGTAATAACCATTTCGTGTTTTATATTTTTTTGTTTTAATACTTCAACATATTTCTGATTCACAGCATAGAGTCCATCTTCTTTGCCAATGCCGATCCAGAAAAGTTTCAGGTTTTTATTGGTTTGATCCGGATCAGTGAATGCACCTGCATTATTTCTGTCAAATTCATTTTCAAGCATACCCGGTGCAAAACCACATATCCAACTGAATTTGTCCATATTATTTAATCCAAAATAAAGTGTAGTACCTCCACCGCCTGAAAATCCGGCAATCGCCCTGCTGTCTTTAGTATTTAGAGTACGGTAATTCTTTTCTACATAGGGCATGAGGTTATTAAAAAAATCAATTTTAAATTCCTGGAGATTTTCCCAATTTCTCAGGCTACCAGATGACTTAGCAATTTTTGGATACGCCCTGCCGTAAGGCATTACTATAATCATGGGTTCGGCTTTACCGGCTGCAATAAGATTGTCGAGTATAATATTGGCCCTTCCTACTTTAGTCCAGGTTTCTTCTGTATCGGTGGTACCATGCAACAGATAAAGTACCGGATATTTTTTCTTTGTATTTGTATTGTATCCCGGAGGGGTATATATAATTACAGGCCTTGTACCCAACTCTGGTGAATAATAATACTGATATGCGACAATACCATGAGGTACATTTTGCACCGTATGTACCAATGGCCTGGTATCATTGATTTCAACCAAACTACTTTGAAATCCTTCATTTGGAAAAAGTAAAGCATTTTTTGGATCGGCCACCGTGATGCCATCTACATTAAATGAGTAGGGATATATATCCGGCTTTACCGGGCCTGTAGTCAGGCTCCAGATTCCATTTTCATTTTTGGTCATAGGCAGAGGAAATTTTTCAAATTGGGCATTCAGCTTTACCTCTTTAGCAAATGGAGCTAATAATCTGAAACTGACTTTTCCATCACTGTGATATTCAGGGGAGGTGTACACTGTCGGGCTTCCTGGTTGGGATACTATATTAAAAACGACTACAAATAATAGTAGTGATGTTAAAACTGGTTTTTGCATCTGCTGTATTTTATTTTATTTAGTCTGAGTTTGTAAGGCATTTTTTCTCTTTTCATGTCTACTGTGTTTTATAGGCAATTTAGTATTTGTTTTTCCCTTTATTCAAGTTCATTAATTTTAAACCAATCAAAATCGGCAAATCCACCCATGTTTTTTGTGGCATAATAAAAAAGCCCGTACCTATACCCCATAAAATGGGGCAAGGTATATGTCATTTTTAGCGGTTGTCCGATAGCCGTCCATTTTTTTCCATTGAGACTATAAAAAAAATGTGCTATATCTCTTTTGTCAGTAAAATCACAATCGACTTTAAAATATATTTTAGTTTCTTTAATGGGTACTTCCGCCTGAGCGATAGGCTTACCCTCACCGGCATTAATCATTATTATTTTTTTTGATCCGTTTTCCATGGTTACACCTATCCATCCATAATTTTTTTGCAACAGACTCAGACCGGCAAAATCTCCTTCTTTGAGGGCAGAAACATCCAATGATGCAGCTCCCGAGCACCTGGGACCAATAACCCGCTGTGTCAATGTATTTCTTGCACTTAAAAAAGAAGTATCTGTTTTTCCTGATTTTAATCTCAAAAAACCTTTGCGTTCAGTTACAGACCACAAATTATTATCCGGGTTGTGGTTCCATTGCCACACCAATGGTAATAAATCATCCTTTTTTCTTCTGGTAAAATGGTCAGATTTTACTAAATTTGATATCAATGATTTATTAGCAGGTAAGGAAGGCAATTTTTGAGGAACTTTGCCATCTATACCTAACACGGGCCAGCCATCACGCCATTCAACCGGAATTAAATAAGGAATGCGGCCCACTGCACCAAAGTCCCGAAATAAATAAGCATACCATTTCCCATCTTTACTGTCTATCAGTCCACCTTGAGCCACTCCCAAATCCTGTAAACCCAGCCTGCCCTCCCAGGGTCCATGGATATGATCTGCCCGGTGAATAACAACTGTACGCATGCCGCCTCTTGGCCAGGTAATATTAAATAAATAATATTTCCCGTTTATTTTAAACAGTTGCGAGCCTTCTGCCTTCAAGCCGATATTTTCACCGGCCGGTGCCGATGCATTTTCTATTACTGTTTTCTCTGTGCCAGGGATTACTCCGGACAGGTCAGGTTTCAATTCAAGTATTTTCAAATTTCCTACTCCATAGATCAGGTAGATTTTACCATCATCATCAAAAAACAAAGTATGATCATGGTAGGATGGACTAAATGAAATTTTTTCCCAGTGCCCCTTTTCTATATCATTAGATTTGAAAATATAGGTCTTGCCGGTAGTAGATGCGAAAGTAGTGACATAAAATACACCCTTGTGGTAGCGAAGACTACTTGCCCATGAACCTCTTCCATAAGCATTTTTGCCATTCAGCAAATTAAGCTCATCCATATTTGCCAGGGTATCGTAGGCATAATTTATAAGTTTCCAATTAACCAAATCGGATGACTTCATGATAGGTAATCCCGGGCTGAGGTGCATAGTGGTGCTGCTCATATAATATGTATTGCCTGCCCGTATCATAGCCATATCAGGTACATCAGCAAAAATCAGTGGGTTGATGGCAGATTGCTGAGCCGGTAATTCATAAAACAGGAAAAGGACATTAAATACTAAAATGGTATATACACGCATAGGATTCAAAAAGAGGCAATTAATGGTGTCTGCCAGAAAAGAATACCTGGTGGTCATAATTTACTATTACTCACAAACGCAATTTTCTTTCCATCGGGAGACCAACTTGGCACATTAATAGTGCCCTGGCCCCCATAGATATAAGCTATAGTCCTGGGTACTCCACCGCTGGCAGGCATGATGCGCAAATATACGCGCTGATAAAAAGGATGGGTGGTGGGGTCTATATCAGGTGGAAATGATATATATAAAATTTGTT
The DNA here is from genome assembly GCA_044227925.1 of Saprospiraceae bacterium. Lineage (GTDB taxonomy): Bacteria > Bacteroidota > Bacteroidia > Chitinophagales > Saprospiraceae > JADJLQ01. The sequence goes on from JBGAVW010000059.1 coordinate 9,548, forward strand.
TACCGTCCGGTGAAAAATGAGGGAACCAGTCGTTGTATTCATCAAAAGTTACTTGTTCCTGGTGGCTCCCATCGGGTTTCATTCGCCACAATTTCATAGTGCCCGTGCGTACCGAATTGAAATATATCCACTGGCCATTTGGACTGTACTCCGGGCCATCATCCAGTGTCTTTGAATTTGTAAGGGCGGTTTCCTTTTTGGTAGCTACATCGATGGACCAGATGTCATACTGGCCTCTTCGCTGGCCGGTAAAGATTAATTTTTTACCATCGGGTGACCATGAGTGTAAATAAGAATGTCCTGAATCCGGTGAAGTTATTTGCCTGGGCATATCGCTTCCAGTAATGGGCAAGGTATATAATGTAGAGATTCTTCTCTCTCCTACATGATGACTTATAGCCAATTGTTTTCCATCGAATGAAATCACATGGTCATTATTATTTGACCGGATGGCCCCGGTGTTTAATTCTTCAATTTTACCATCTGCTAATGCATATTTGTACAACACCCCTGCACTGCTGTTGTAAATCAAATGTTTTCCATCTTTAGTCCAGTTTGGAGCTTGTATGGAGTTGGGTACCGAATGCAGAATTTTTCGTTTGCCTGTTGCAATATCCATCACTTCCAGATGAGAACCTATATACTCTCTGTAAGGTCTGTAATCGGGATGAACCGGAATGATAATGCGTACATTACTAAAGATGGCCGTCTCAGATACATCTTCTACATGCGAACAAATAAAAAGTCCGGCATATACCTCATCGTTGAGATCCAATTCCTGGCTTACCGATTTATAATTTTGACCAAAAGTAGCTGCTGAAAATGTAAATACATCACCTTTACGTGAAAATTCGATATCGGTAGGATGAAATACAGATAAAACCACCTGGGATGTATTGGATGTATCGGTGGGCCGGTATTGTAATGAGGTAAGATCATCACCATGTACGCATGCATCGGCATACCTGGAATTCGTAGTGAGTTCGTCTCTGGCTATGATACCGATTTTTCTATGATCCGCCACACCCTTACCTACAAACTGTATAGTGGCACTGATGGTAAAGTCACCTTTGATTTTTTTCCAAAGGAAATGAAACTGATCTGTTTTGGTCCACATATTTATCCCCGCACCACTTATGGTATAGGTTTGATCATTGGCATTATATGTTGCTGAACCCGCTTTCCGGGGATTTCCCACATCCTGGTGATGATCAAACTGACCTATGGGTGCAAGCTGGCCAAAAGTGAGGCCGCTGAGCATTGCTAAGAATATCAATAGTATAATTTTCATAATAATGATTCCAAAATAACATCAATAAACCGTAATAATAAAGTAGAACTGTAAAAAGTTTAATTATTGAATGAAGAATACTTTATAAATTATACAAATTTGATATGAAATAGGACTATTAAATCAAATGGTTTTTTTACAGAAATATTTTCTTTTTTATCTGGGTACAATACCAACTGTTGAAAGAAGTATTTTTATTTCATTTCTATATCCCAGATCGGTTTTGCTCCCAGGAGATGCTCTACAAAATAATTCCATTTCTTTTTAGTAAAGTAGTCGTTGTAAATACCCTGGTAACCGTGGCGTTGACTTGGAAGTATGAGCATATCAAATTCTTTATTGGCTCTGATTAATGCTTCAGCCAATTTAAAAGTAGCAGATGGATTTACATTTTCATCTATGCCACCGTGCGTGATCAATAATTTACCTTTTAGGTTACCTGCCATAGTGATATTAGATACACGATGATAAGATGAATCGACCGGCCAACCCATATACATTTCGGGCCACCAGTCTTTCTCCATTCTGAAATCATGATCTGCCGAACTGGCTACAGCTACCTTGTAAAAATCCGGGTATTCCAATACAGCATGTCCGGCATCATAGCCGCCGGCAGAATGCCCGAATATGCCTACTCTATTGGTATCTATCCATGAATATTTTCTGCCGAGCTGCAGTATGGCCAGGCGATGATCTTCAAGATTTTTACCCATATTTTTATACGATACATTATGAAATGCTTTACTTCGGTTGGCGGTGCCCATGCCATCTACAGCAATTACAATAAAACCTAATTCTGCCAAAGCCTGATTTGACCTTGACAATGCACTGATGTAATTTCGGGGATACATAAAAGTATGAGGGCCGGTATACGATTGGTCGATAATGGGATATTTTTTTGATGCATCAAAATGGGTGGGTTTCCATATTGCACCGTAAAGTTCAGTCCTTCCATCGCGGCCAATCACTTTTAAGGATTCAGGGGCTTTGTATTGCATAGAATCAAGAGCAGTAGTATTGGCTTTGGAGATTTCAGTTACCCACGATTGCCCGGCAGTAGACCTCAGCCGGGTACTGGTAGCCTGATTAAGCGTCGACATATTATCAATAAAATAAGTACCGTCCGGTGAAACAGAAACATCGTGATTGGCATCTTCCGGTGTAAGCAAAATGGTTTTTAAATCAAAGAGATTGATTTTATATAGATGTTGGTGGTACGGATTGCGATTGAGCTCTTTTCCGGATGCGGTAAAATAAATGATTTGACGGGCAGTATCTATTTGTAGAATATCATTTACATAATAATTACCTGTAGTAAGAGGAGTGAGGATTTTGGATTTCAGATCCAGTATATACAATTGGCGCCAACCACTTCTTTCGGAGGTGATAATGTATTTACCCCAGGGTTGGATGAGCCTGGATTCAAAATTATCTATATTGGTAGTGCTCGTTTCACGGTGCAGTAACTCTTCTGACCTTTGCATCAGATTACATCTGTGTATTTCAAACAATTGATAGCCCCGGACTGCATTTTCCTGGTACACAATGCCGGGTTCAGTAGACCATTCATAACTTATCGGATTAGTATGGGTACTTACCAGGTTTGATTTAATGTATTCATCCCCGGTTTCAATATTATAAAAAACAGGAGTCATTTTAACCATGTCGGTATCACCCGGCGAACCACGATAATAAGACAATAGTTTTGGCTTAAACAAGCTGTCTATACTCCAGTCGAGTAAGTACATTTTCTTTGCATATCTCATATCTGTAATGTAAGTCTGTATCCATTTGGAGTCCGGTGACCAGTGCACCGATAATCGTTTTGGCCGCTCGCCATTTTCATGTTCGATGATATCAGACCAACCGTAATAGGTACCGTATTCGTACAGTCGATAGCCATTTGTACTCAGGGGCTTTACTTTTCCGGTTGTAGTTGATTTGAGATAGAGATTATAATTTTCAGTGTATGCTATCCACTTGCCATCCGGAGATATGGATTCCAGTGGATTTATCAATGAATTGGAATTATTTTTTTTCGTCAAAGAATAATCAGTAAGTTGTAAAAGGTATCGGTTGCCGCGTATGGTGCATTCCATACTATGCTTGCTTTTACAAACCAGAGCAGTCAGTGGCAACTCTTTTTCATCAACAGGGAATTTTAATGAGTCTGCCAACAGCTTTGCCATCCTGCTATGATCAAATAAAGGTTCTGCCTTTTGTTTTTTAAAATCAAACGTATTATATACTTTTTTGTTTTTATCCTGGCTTATAAAACAAAAGCCGGTGCTATCCTGAAACCAAACCGGTTGAATATTGACATTATAGACTTTTTTATTTACCAGGTTGGACCATAAAAAGGATACTGCACGCTTATAGTCTTCCCGGGAGAGCTTAACAGGTGGAGTTTGCGAAAAAAGGGTGTGGAAAGTCAAAAAAGCAAGGCCAAAAAATAATTTTCTCATGTCTTGAAGATAATACACTTTACAGATGGGAATATGGTAATGAAAAATTATTTGCACCGGCTTCTTAAATAGAGATCTATTTTTTCATGTATGACTTCTTTATTCTTTTTGTGTAAAATAAAAAGTAAATAAATAATACAGCAGGCGTATGCTTTCGTAAGCACAAAAATTAATAAATTGAATGTAGAGTGGTGTTTTTGATCTATGCATATCCTGGGTGATCAGCGTACAATCTTCCTTGATGATGGTATTGATTTTATTTTTTAATTCCAGGGTCTTTTGGGGGTCTTTGATTTCGAGATTGAGCTCTATACTGGCATAGGCACTGATATCATTGATATTATAAGACCCCAGGCTAAACCAATTATCATCACATATACCGAGTTTGCCGTGCAATATGGTCTTATGGTATTCATATATATTTATATTATATCTCAGCAACCAATCGTACAGCCATCGCTCAGCAGATTTTGAAATCGGAACATCGGAATTGGCTGTGGTGACTACTGAAATTTTTACTCCACGTTGCATGCATTTTATCATCTGCCTTCTGAGTTTGGTGCCCGGCAGAAAATAACTGCTCAGTAAAATCACTTCCTTTTGAGCCACCGCAAACATGGTATAATAGGAATCCGATATTTGCATTTTTCTCCGGACCCAATCATTTCGGAGCAATTTGATATTAGATTGGTGCTGACTCTGATCAAATACAATATTTAATTTTTCACAGGGAGTCAAGGTCATATTTTTTGGAAACCGATTCCAGCTTTTCCAGCAAAGGATACATAAGTCTCGCGTGATCTCCCCTGTCACTTCTACTGCAAAATCAAGCCATGCAGGTTTACCGGGCAGATCATTATATTTATTACTTATGTTGATGCCACCTACAATGGCAACCTCCATATCTACCAGAAAAATTTTATGGTGCAGCCTTCTCCCAAAATAAAAATACTTGCTGCGCAGTAATGGTTCGAAGTATTTAAACCGAATATTTGCTTCTTCCATCTTTTTAAAAAAATCCGGCGCCAGGTTTTGTGAAGCATAACCATCGGCTAAAATATATATTTCGACCCCTCTCTGTGCGGCAACCAGTAACTCATCTAAGATCATCCTGCCGGTTTCATCGTCATCTATGATATAATATTGTATGTGAATGAACCGCTTTGCTGATCTGATATGATTTACAATAATATCAAAATATGCCCTTCCGCCTGTAATGATCTTGGTATTTCCGGTGCGGGGAAGCACTTTTTTATACGGTGAAGCAATAGTATTCATCTGCATTTAATAAACCCAGCTTGGAATTAATTTGCAAAGTTAGATAGTAATTACTGAGGTATCTAATTAAATACGGATATGTTCTTTCTATCCTTTTTCATATCTTCATATCCCATTAAATAAATTACATGAATATGAAATATAGATCTGTTTTTTTACTACTGCTTGCATTTTCATTTTTGAATGCCCAGCCGGTAGAGCGCCTGATCAAGGTACATGTAATACCGGACCACACAGATTGGACTTATAAGCCGGGAGAGAAAGTTAATTATACTATTTCGATTACGCGCAATGAAGAATTAATACCCAATTCCTTCATTCGATATGAAATAGGCCCGGAAAAAATGCCCGGAAAAAAAGATTCAGTCAATTTAGTTACCGGCATCACTAAAATCGATGCAGGCACCATGAATGGGCCGGGATTTCAACGAATTGTAGTAACCACTAAAGTAGATGGCAAAGATTATAGAGGATTGGCCACTGCTGCTTTTAATCCAACCGATTTAAAACCGGCTATTGAGTATCCAGCGGATTTTATTTCCTTCTGGGATAAAGCAAAGGCAGACCTGGCTAAAATACCTATGGATGCGAGAATGACATTACTGCCTGATCGCTGTACTGAAAAGACAAATGTATACCATGTAAACATGCAAAACATGCGCGATGGAGCTGCTGCTGTCCGATTGTACGGTATATTATGTATTCCTAAAAAACCCGGTAAGTATCCTGCTCTATTGACCGTACCGGGAGCCGGTGTGCGACCATATAATGGAAATATAGCTATGGCAGAGCGTGGATTAATTACGTTGGAAATTGGTATCCACGGCATACCTGTAACTATGGACCCTTCTGTTTATTTAAACCTTGGAGCCGGTCCGCTTGCCGGTTATTGGACATATAATCTTGATGACCGGGACCGATATTATTATAAACGGGTGTATACCGGTTGTGTGCGGGCTATTGATTTTATAGTTTCATTACCCGAATATGATGGATCCAATCTTGCTGTTACCGGAGGAAGCCAGGGAGGGGCATTATCGATAGTGACTGCAGGGCTTGATCAGCGTGTAAAATACCTGGGTGCATATTATCCTGCATTATCAGATCTTACCGGATATCTCCAAAACAGGGCTGGTGGTTGGCCGCATATGTTTGATAAAAATAATCCTGGTAATATTATTGATAGTAAAATTAAAACGGCTGCTTATTATGATGTGGTCAATTTTGCCCGTCAAATAAAAGTACCAGGGGTGTATACCTGGGGATTTAACGATGAAACCTGCCCACCTACCTCGATGTATCCTGCATACAACCTGATTTCAGCTCCAAAGGAGCTTTGGCTTTACCAGGAGACCGGACATTGGACCTTTCCGGAACAAACCGAGCGAGTGAATAATTGGTTATTCGACAAACTGACCAAAAAATAAGCCGGGTATAAGAAATTGTATTAATTACAATATAAAATTCTGCAATATATATAATTTTGTATTAATATATTGAATTGTGGTTGTATTACTAAATTATTTTGGTATATTCCGGAAAGTATTGTTATTTTTAGACATTAGTCAATCAAAACCAAAAACTACTCCGTATGAAAAACTTTCAGCAAAAAACAGTTGATACTACTAGTGTACCCGTGCCCGAATTAAGTGTTAAAAATTATATGGCCACTCAACTCATCACATTTAAACCTGACTCTGATATCAGTGATGTGGTTAATATTTTACTTGATAAAAAAATTACGGGTGCTCCGGTGCTCAATGATCATAAAGAAGTAGTCGGCATCATCGACGATAAAACCTGCCTCAAATTATTAGTAGGTTCTGAATATTACAATAGTCCGTCATCCAATCAGCCGGTAAGCAACTACATGGATAATGTGATGAAGACGGTGAACGAAGATACTTCCATTAGCGAAGCGGCCAATATTTTCCTGGAGACCAAGTATAAGAGATTGCTTGTGGTAAACAGGGATGGCAAATTAGTGGGACAAATCAGCCGCCGGGATGTGCTCAGGGCAGTGCGGGATTTGAATACGATAAATTGGAAGCGGTAGGAAGGGTATTGCCGTTAATAATCTTATTTATTATTCTCTCTTAGTTTAAGGATAGCTACAATGATGGAAATAAAATGTACACAATCGATTGCGTACGTGCTGGAGTGAATTATCTTTATTGTTTCTATTAAAATCAATAAACCTATGGTTAAAAGATATTTGACATGTATGCTGGGTATATTTTTTTCAATACTAGCGATCGCAGAAGATAAAAAGACATTGGAAATCGGGGCAGCTGCACCTGATTTTAACCTGCGGGCCACAGATGGTAAAATGTATTCCCTCAAAAATTTTGCATCGGCCGATATACTGGTTATACTTTTTACCTGCAATCATTGTCCCACGGCACAGGCTTACGAAGATCGAGTAATCAAATTTGTAAATGATTATAAATCAAAAAATGTGCGGCTCATTGCCATCTCACCCAATTCAGATAAAGCCGTCCAATGGAACGAACTTGGCTATACTGATCTTAGTGATTCCTATGAGGAAATGGTAGAACGTGCTAAAAGGAAAAAATACAATTTTACCTACCTGTACGACGGGGCTACTCAAGCCACCTCATTGAAGTATGGCCCGGTGGCCACGCCACATGTATTTGTTTTTGATAAATCCCGCAAACTTCAATACCAGGGGCGCATAGATGATGATGAGCATATAGGCAGAGAAAAAATACACGATCTCAGAACGGCTGTAGACGAAATGCTGATGAAAAAACCGGTGACTACGCCGACGACTAAAACATTTGGTTGCTCCGTAAAATGGATGGAAAAATCAACAGGCAAATTAACGGAAGAACAAAAATGGGCCAAAGAACCAGTAAGCCTCGAAAAAGCTGATTTAAATACCTTAAAATCCATAGTTCAAAATCAAGGCACTAATAAATACAGACTCATCAATCTCTGGGCCACCTGGTGCGGCCCATGTGTGGCCGAATTCGACGGCCTGATTCAATCACATTATATGTATAGAAGGCGGGACTTTGAATTCATCACTATATCAATGGATGCACCCAAAAATTACGACAAAGCCCTGGCGTTTTTAAAAGAAAAATATGCCTCTAATAAAAACTATATCTACGATGGCACGGATAAATACGCCTTGATCGAAGCCATAGACCCCAAATGGCAGGGTGCCATACCTTATACTTTACTTGTATCTCCCGAAGGCAAGATTGTGTTTCAGCAGATGGGCCTCATCGATATTAAAAAAATGAGGACTGCTGTGGCAGATCATATCGGCAGGTATTATGATTAAGATAAGGTAAAGCCGGTCAACATATTGCGGTGAAGGCCTTTTCTTACTAATTACTATTAAAAAGTAATATTATTCTGATTTTTTCATAGTAATTTGTATTTTTGAGCTTGTGATACGGAAGATAAGTGCATCATTATTAAACTGGAAAACCAAAACCTCCAGAATGCCGTTGATTTTGAACGGCGCTCGTCAGGTAGGGAAAACCTATTCCATAAAACAATTTGCCAAAGATCATTTTGAAAAAATGGTCTATATCAACCTGGAAGCAAATACCCGGGTAAACTCGTTCTTTGACGGTGATCTGGATCCCGGAGGAATCATCCAATTTTTAGAAGTTGTGAGTAATGTTAGAATTTCTTCTTCCAACACCTTAATTGTGTTTGATGAGATTCAATCTTGCCCCAGAGCTTTACTTTCACTAAAGTCTTTCAGTGAGGAAGCTCCACAATATTATATTATTGCAGCAGGTAGCCTGTTGGGTGTGGCTGTAAACCGGGAAAAGTATTCATTTCCTGTAGGTAAAGTCGATGAATTATCCATGTTTCCAATGGACTTCGAAGAATTTTTGTGGGCAATGGATCGTACATCATTTAGCCAAGTCATCCGTACTCATGTTGAATCATCCACTGCAATGCCCTCCGCCCTACATGAAGAAGCCATAGAACTATTTAAATATTACCTCATCATTGGTGGTATGCCGGCTTCTGTGAAAGAATACTTAGAAACAAAGAGTTTTCTCACCGTACAAGATGTACAATCACGTATTCTCAATGAATATGCAGCAGATATGGCAAAGTATGCTTCACCCTCTACCACGGTAAAAATCAGAGCTTGCTATAATTCCATCCCGGCACAGCTGGCAAAAGAAAATGCAAAATTCCAGTACAAGACTGTACAAAAAGGAGGTACGGCAACCCTCTTTGGAGAATCCATAGATTGGCTATTGTATGCAGGCATTGTACTTAAATGCAAGAAAATCACACACGGACACATGCCCATTGCTGCATATACTGATCTCAGTGATTTTAAATTATATATGAATGATGTGGGATTGCTTACAACCAAATCGGGTATGGCTACACAAACTATACTTACCTCGTACGGAGAGGATAATATGTATTTAGGGATGATCTGCGAAAACTACGTAGCACAAGCATTTGAATCAATGGGTATAGCGCTGTATTACTGGAAAAACCAAAATACCGCTGAGCTGGACTTCATCCTTCAGCAAGGATCCGATGTAATACCGGTCGAAGTAAAAAAAGGTCATAGAACCAAATCTACCTCATTCCATCTTTTTATCAATCAATACCAATCCACTTACGGCATCCGGATTTCATTGAAAAATATTGGATTTGAAAATAAAATTAAAAGCGTGCCTCTGTACGCAGTATGGTGTATCCGTTACTTAAACTAAATCAAAAAACCAATAAAGTGTATTATAATTATAACACTATATTGCATGGTCAAAGAGCCCATTGCATGCGGATAAGTTGTGTTTTATTATTTATACTATTGATTCCCCATTTTAGTAAAGCGCAGGCAACTTATCCAAAATCAAACAGAGGAAAACTGTTTTTTTATTGGGGCTGGAATACAGATCTGTTTTCGAAGTCAGATATCAGATTTAGAGGAAACGCCCACGATTTTATCTTAAAGCAAGTAGTGGCCACCGATCGGCCCACTAAATTCGGGCTCGATGCTTATTTCAATCCCAAATATTTATCCACACCCCAATATAATTTCAGATTAGGCTATTACCTTTCCAATCGCTACAGTCTGTCAGTCGGGATGGATCATATGAAATACGTGATGACACAAAATCAGATAGCCACTATCGAAGGCAGTATTCACCTTGGATCAAAATACGATGGCGATTACCTCCATCAGTCTATCTCCTTACTACCTGATTTTCTCCGCTTTGAACATACCAATGGACTCAACTATGCCAATATTGAAATCCGCCGGCATAGTCATGCCTTTACCATAAACCATTTTGATTTGAATCTCTGCACCGGTTTGAGTGCAGGAGTACTGATACCACGTACCGATGCAGTACTTTTAAACTTTCCTGAATACGATGAATTTCATTTGGCAGGATATGGCCTGGCTGGTCTTGTCGGTGTCAATTTTACTTTCTTTAAATCGTTTTTTATCCAATCCGAGTATAAAGCCGGAAATATTAATTTACCTAGTATCCGCACCACCAGCAACAGGGATGACCATGCCAGTCAGCAATTTTGGTTTGGACAGTTAAATTTGGTCTTTGGGGGTAATGTGAGGATCGGAAGTTAGGTGAATGAAATTACTCCTTATTTTAATTTAACTATAAAGTCAAGTCACCTGGCGGAACATCTTCTTTTTTCCCGAACAACTGAGTGGTGCCCCATGGTGTATAAATCGGAAAGAATTATTTACAAAGGTAAATACGATTTATTTAATTGTCTATAAATTCGACATATATTTGTCGTATATTTATACCTGCATGTACGACCGCGCCATTCTCCATATGGATCTCGACTCCTTCTTCGTCTCGGTAGAGGTACTGCGCAATAGCGCCCTCAAGGGGCTGCCCCTGCTGATCGGCGGCAGTGGCGATCGCGGCGTAGTGGCCAGCTGTAGCTATGAAGCACGTAAATATGGTGTACACTCGGCCATGCCTATGAAAATGGCGCGCAGGCTCTGCCCCGATGCTGTGATCCTGCGCGGTGACATGGATGCCTACAGCGAATACTCAAGGCAAGTCACCGAACTCATAGCCGAAGACGCACCTTGTATGGAAAAAGCGTCTATCGATGAGTTTTACCTCGATCTCAGCGGTATGGACCGGTATTTTGGCTGTTACCAGTGGAGCCTGGACCTGCGTAAAAGGATCATCAAAGAAATAGGGCTACCCATATCTCTCGCATTATCCGTAAACAAGACCGTATCCAAGATCGGTACTAACGAAGCCAAGCCCAATGGCACCAAAGAAGTGGTCAAAGGCACCGAAAAAGATTTCCTCGCCCCGCTGTCTACGGCCAAGATGCCCGGCATCGGCGAGGCTACGTATAAAAAACTAAGTTTTATGGGTGTGCGCACACTCAAAGTACTGAGTGAAATACCTCCGCGACTGCTCGAGCGCGAATTTGGCAAATGGGGCAAGGTGATGTGGGAGCGCGCCAATGCATTCGATCCTACTCCCGTCACTCCCTACAGCGAAGCCAAATCCATCTCCCATGAACAGACCTTCGGCCAGGATACCCTCGACCTGCGCAAGATCAGAAACATCATGCTCGCTATGGTAGACAAGCTGGGCTTTGACCTGCGGCAGTCGCAGAAGCTATGCTCTATAGTCACGGTAAAGATCCGCTATGCCGATTTCAATACCTATACCCGGCAGATTCGCATAGCCTATACCGCCAATGATAAAATATTGCTCCGCCATGTATACGACCTGTTTGACAAACTCTATGAGCGAAGGCAAATGATACGACTCATAGGTGTAAAATTCAGCGGCCTGGTACATGGTCATTATCAAATAAACCTTTTTGACGATACAGAACAAGATATGAATCTATTAAACGAACTCGATCACATACGCAAGCGTTGGGGCGCCCAAGCCATAGGCAAAGCCGTCACACTCGATCAACCCAAAGAAGCGGATAACAGAGTGATGCCTGACAAAAGAGATGATAAGCGAAAAATACTTGGCAGCAAGCCTATAGATCCCAAATCAGAGATGGAGCGATGGGCACGGATGACGAGGAGATGGCATTAGCGCAATGTACAACGGACAATTTTACGATGTACGATATGGCTCTCGCGCGTAAGCAGAAGTCAAGTATGTGCGGCAAGATAGGTGCGGAAGCTTTTGACTTCTTAGCGTAGGAAAACAGCTGAAGTGTCAAATTGATAAAGTGGGCAAGTGCGCGGAAGCAGAAGTCAAATAGGTGCGGTAAGATAGGTGCGGACGCTTTTGACTTCTTTGTGCGGGAGAACAGGTAGAACCAAAAATAAGATAAAATGTCCCTATATTCAATCCCATTATATAAAAACCAAACCAACCCATGTTCCGACTTACTCTCCTACTCCTACTCATCATTACCTCCCACCTCTCCCAATCTCAATCCGACCTCAAAGCCAAACTGATCGAGCGAGCCTCCAGACTCCAACTAAATACACCCTATACACCACCACCCGGTGATCCACTATCTCATCATGCATCGGGCTATGCCAAAGTGATCTGTTCCGCTGTATTCATTACGGGATTGGAACCGGACTTTGCGGCTGAACATGTTGGATATTTTACCGCTCCCTATGCAGAGCGGGCAAACCTGAGTACTCCTAAAGTAGATTTTAATGAAAAATCAGTGACTGTAGCGACAGCAACCGGAATATTGCGAAAAGCCATCTATACCGGGGATCAGGGATGTGTGACTTTGCCTGAAAATAAAGTAGCACTGTATTATAATCCAACCCGTATCACTAAAACTCTACCGGATGCAGCTAAGACCCCGTGGCCTATGGGTGATGTAGTACCGGATAAAAACATGCCGAAGGGATTAAATATGGATAAGGTAAACCAGGCTGTAGATGCTGCGTTCAGCGCACCGGATGCTCATACTGCCGCTTTTGTGGTAACCTACAAAGGTCGCATCGTAGGAGAGCGATATGCGGATGGTATTACCAAATCCACTCCACTCGAATCATGGTCTATGGGTAAAAGTCTTTCGGCTACCATCATGGGTATATTGATTCAACGAAAAGTATATACGCTAGATCAATATGCGCCTATTCCCGAATGGCAATCCAAAGGAGATCCCAGGTCAAAAATCAGGATATCGGACATCATGCATATGTCGAGTGGTTTGTATTGCCGGGCACCTCAGGATCCGGACTATAATGCCGCACTTGGATATCCTGATCATCTGTATTTGTATACCGGTGGGGTGAATTCATTTCAATATGCTGCCAACTTGCCACAGCAGTGGCAACCCAATACAGTAGGCAGGTATCGAAACTCAGATCCTGTACTGATCAATTACCTTAATAGACTGGGAATCGAAAAACTCAATTATAACTATCATAGTTTTCCGCAAAAAGCACTTTTTGATAAAATCGGAATTCGTACCATGGTGATGGAAACCGATCCGTATGGGAATTTCCTTACCCAGGGTTATGAATTTGCATCAGCACGCGATTGGGCCCGCCTGGGTAATCTTTATCTGCAAGATGGCATATGGAATGGAAAGAGAATATTACCGGTGGGTTTTACAAGGTTTGTAAGCACCATTGCTAAACCATGGAAAGAAGATGGAAGACCTATATACGGTGGTTTATTTTGGATTAATGGCGATGGGGAACTACCTATACCTAAAGAATCGTATATGATGTTGGGTGCAGGTGGTCAGTCGGTGACTATAATACCGTCTCATCATTTAGTCATTGTGCGACTCGGGCATTTCAAGGGTTCTGCTAAGGGACAGGAAACGCTGGAGGCTGCCTATAAATTATTGATAGAAGCAGTGAAGTGAACATTCGATGTACGATTTACGATTGGACGATTTACGATTGAACGATTTATACGAGTCTAGCCAAAAATCGTAAATCGTACATCCTTTTATGCCCGCACTTTCAATCTTTGCAGAATAGCTTTAACCGGCACCGAAGAGGTAGTAATGATATCGTGGCTTTCGCCAATATTTAGCTGAAGAAAATCACCTGTCTGCATATGTACCACTCTATTAAATGAATGGTCGTCATCTCGCCAGATATGGCATTCACACGAACCTTCCAATACGATAAAGCTTTCTATTAAATCATCGTGCACTTCTTCAGGAATTATTTCTTTGGACCAACCCAGCATCAGGTCCCTGGTTTCATCAGAGGCCAGCACTACCATATGAATATTATCGTAATCCATTGGAGGCAGTATATGTGCCACGGCTTGTTCCCAATCAAAAAGGTTAGCATCGGGCGTGAGCATAGGTAAATTTTTGAGAGTAAATGGTGCCCTGTTTTTTGATTGATGATTGAGCTTTGCCATTTTAGCCTTTATCCGGTCCTTTACCGCGGCAGAAGGGTCTTTTGCGTATGCATTGGCATACAGACCGAGGGCATGCTCCGTGCCGGATATTTCTTGTGTATTTGGTTCCTGCCCATTCTCATCTTGCAAAATAGTTTTGATGAGATCAGGCGAAAAGTTCAATTTATTTTCCAATTAAGTTAGAGTTTATGGATTCAACAATTTAAATCATCCCATTTTTCAGAATACGCTCGTTTTATACCGATTCAAAATACTTCCTGAGCTCGGTCATAGCCATTCGGGCACGAGTCTTTACAGTGCCCAAAGGTATGCCAAACTCTTCAGAGATTTCTTGCTGAGTATATCCTTTGAAATACATACAGTCTATAATCTCCTGATACTGAGCAGGCAATTTACCCACTATCTGTTTTAATCCAATAGCATCGGATGTAAGCCCACTATTGCTGATATCCTTAGAGCTACTTACGAAACTATCCAGGTTTTGGTTTTTGAGTTTTTGAGAATAATATTTAGACCGGGTAAAATCTATAGCTGTGTTCCGTGCAATATTGATCAGCCAGGTAGCAAATGCTCCTTTGTCAGCATCATAGCTCTGTATGTTTTTCCAGATTTTGATGAAACAATCCTGCAGTAAATTTTCAGCGCTGGATTCATCACGTACTATCCTGTGAATAATACCGTATAACATCGCAGAATATCGATCACAGAGAGTAGAATAGGCCTGGTCTTCGCCTTGTTGAAGTGACGAAATCAGTGTATGCTCTGAAAATTTATCGATACTCAAATTTTTTTCCTTTTGGGTAATTACCGATGTGGAATGATAACAAAGTTAATAAATAGAAGTAAAAGTGGAATACAGGCTCAAGCCCAATGAGGACAATCGCGTTGCAGCTATGGCATGGACTTGGGGAAAATCGTTACTTATCATTCATTCAATCTATAGATCTTCATTATATTTTGAAGGATCACCGGAAAATCTATTTTGAGGTCAATCAATTTGCCGGTATGGATATCAAACACCCATCCGTGTACCAATAACCCTCTTTCTTTATGCGCTTGTTGTACAGCAGCTGTTTTAATCAGATTTATACATTGTTCCTGTACATTTAATTCTATCAATCGGTTGTATCTCTTATTGGTATCTTTTATATCATCCAGTTCATCCTGGTGCAGACGGTACACATCGCGGATATTCCTTAGCCATGGATTTAATATACCCATATCTGAAGGAGTAAGTGCTGCTTTGACTCCACCACATTCATAGTGCCCACAGACCACTATATGATTTACTTTGAGGTGACGCACCGCATAGTTGAGCACCGACATTACATTCAGGTCTATGGATATCACCATATTGGCAATATTCCTATGGATAAATATCTCACCCGGGTTGGCTCCCATCAGATCTTCTGCAGTCACACGGCTATCGCTGCATCCTATGTATAACACTTCAGGCTTTTGACCTTTAGCCAGATTCGTAAAATATTCAGGATTAAGGCCGGTTTTTTCAGCTATCCATTTCTCATTATTTTCAAATATTTTGTCTAATGATTTCATTCCGTATACATTGAATTTATTACACTTGAGTATTTTGCTTTGATGGATCTTCTTTTAAGTTTAAGTGTGGGTGTGAGTTCACCTTCGGTACCATCCGGTTTAAGCATTGCCCATACATCAGGTACCAATTCAAATTTTTTAATTTGTTCTATATGCCCAAAGAGGGGATTGTATTTGTCTATCAATGATTGGTACAGGTTTTTTACTTCAGGTAATTTGATCACTTCAGCAAATGTGGTCCAATTTATATTTTGATTTTCACACCAATGTTTTAATGACTCCTCTGAGGGTACGATCAAAGCACTGACAAATTTCATGCCATCCCCTACCAGCATGATATTATCAATCAAAAAATCTTCTTTTAGCTTATTTTCAATAGGAGCCGGAGCTACGTATTTGCCGCCGGATGTTTTAAACAATTCTTTTTTACGATCGGTAATCTTTAAAAACAGAGTGCCGTCTTTGCCTTTTACAAACGTTCCAATATCTCCTGTTCGAAGCCATTTTTTACCATCGATTTCGACTATGGCTTCTGCAGTTAAACCCGGCTGTTTATAATATCCCTGCATTATATTATCCCCTGCAGCAATTATTTCGCCCTCTCCATCTTTGTACATTTTTTCTGAATTGTCCAGTGTAATTTCTACCTGGGGTAATAATGGTCCTACCGTACCTATGATAGCCTGGCCGGGACTAAATTTATTTATACTGATACCCGGAGAGGCTTCGGTAAGTCCATATGCTTCACGTACAGGAACACCTGCTGCAGAAAAAACGCGCAGTATCTTTTCGGGGCATGGTGCACTTCCAGTCACTATACCTTTTACCTGGCCACCGAGGGCGGCGCGCCATTTTGAAAAAATTAATTTATCTGCAATTTTCCATTTTATTGCTTTGATTCCTTGCGGAGGTACATCGTATTCATATGTATCAGTAAGTGAGAGTGCCCAAAAGAAAAGTTTCTTTTTGATGCCGGTGAGTTCTTCTCCTTTGTTATATATCTTTTCGTATACTTTTTCTAAAAGCCTGGGCACAGAGGTAAAAAAATGTGGACTTACCGATTTTAGATCACCCGATTCTCCACCCAGGTTATCTGTACCGGTTTGATAAATAGACAGGCCATCATAAATATAAGCATAGGTAGCTGCCCGTTCAAATATATGACAGAGCGGTAAAAAACTGAGTACACGGTCACCTGGCACCACCGGTAATATATCTTTTACTTGTCTTATACAACTTGCCAGATTATAATGACTAAGCATGACTCCCTTAGGCTTGCCTGTAGTACCACTCGTATATATTATTGTAACCAGATCATGGTTGTTTATTTGGCTGATGCTTTGATCTAAATATTCATTGTCTGCCGGCTTGAGGATTTCTTTCCAATAGACCTCCCCTACGCCTTCGTCGAAGCCTATCAATTGTCTAAGCTGGGGCACTGAAGATCGAATGGCTGTGATTTTTTGCTGAAGGTCCCCTTTGCCAATGAATACAGCTTTGCATTCTGCCTCTGTCAATATATATTCGTATTCACCGGGACTGATGGTTGGATAAAGTGGTATGGAAATCATACCTGCATATTGTAATGCCAGATCAGCAATGATGTATTCGGGTTGATTTTTATAAGAGATCAATGCTATGGTATCTCCCCGCTGGTACCCCAACTGGTGCAATCCGGTGGCCAGTTCCTTTGCCAGTTTGATTATTTCATGGGTACTAAAAAATGTCCATTCATTATTTATCCTTGCCCCAATGGAATTTACCAAAGGAAAATGATTAGCCTGGTAATCAAAAAAATCAAGTACTTTTTCTATTTGCATCGGATGGATTATTTTTATTCATTTCATTTTTAGGTATGTCACTTACACATACCAAGATAGCCATATTTATAAAAAATAAGGAACCCACCTTATCAGACTCTACCATATCATTAAAAACCAAAATCATAAGTATAGCCCCCATAGACCAAACCGAAGAAAGGATCCAGCGTTTTTGCCATGAGGTGCCTGATCTCCATAGGGTTTCCGCCATTTTAAAATAAAAATACAATATGGCTAAAAAAATAATCAGGCCGGGTACACCTTGTTCTACAGCCGTCATTAAATAATAATTATGTATACTACTCTTCTCTGCATTATCACTTACATAGGTCGTAAATTGGGTAAGGGTATACGATTGATATGCATTATAAAAATTGGCAGGGCCAAAACCCACCAAAGGACGATCTGCAATCATATTAGCCCCGGCTACCCATCTGTATAACCTTTCCATAGTGGAAATATCCCTGCCCTGGGGCGTAGCTTCAAGTAAATTACTAAAATCGGTGTGACTAACTGCCTTATTGTAATCGGGTGCCAACTCCAGGTATCTATTGCCCGTGGCATAATATAATATTGCAGTAATGCTAATGAAAACAGCCAGTATAAATGCACTGTTTACCAGTCTGTACCGGATGACAGGATAAAAAAACAGAATGCTGAATAAGGAGATGTAGGCTGCCCTGGTATAAGCAAAAACAATGCCTGTCAACAGTAAAACTCCTGCACCTAATATACCCATCTTAATCAACAGATTCCCTTGATATTTTTTCCAGAGGGGATAAACAAATGGAAACACACATACCAGCAGACAAGCATAGTTTACATGGTTACGGTAAAAAGGCCGTACGGCTTGATTGATCTCACTAAATGCAAATCCAACAGAAGCATGTTTGGTTTCTATAATGAATACAGTAATACCGGCAGCAACCACCATCAGCAATGCAAATATGGATTTTCGCGCACCCGGTTTGAGAAAATAAATAGCCAATACATAAAAATTCATCAGGTACCACGATTTGGAAAGCCAATATTTAATTGAATAGATCATATCTGTACTGCTGATGCAGGTGACCATGATCCATATCCAATGAATAAGGATAGCCCAGGTAAGGGGATAACTAAAAATTTCTTTTATAAATGTCCTGCTTTTTATCAATACCACAAGGCCAAGTCCAAACATCCACCACATCAGGATTTCATCCGGAAAATCGGTAGAGAACCCACCCGGCAAATCCAGTTCTGTACTAAAGGGTATGGAAAACACCAATAAAAAATAGATCCAGTGCGGTTTGATTACGGACAACCAGGCAAATAGTACTACAAATGGTAAAGCCATTATCACCCATTCATTTGCTATTATGGCTATGGAAGAACAAATCAGAATAAAGAGGGGAAACAGTAACTCTAATTTGTTACGATACCAATAAGCAAGGGTAAAGCTTTCCATGTGTACATTACATTGACCTGATACTATAGTGTTTTATCAAATAAAATAAGGCCAGGGCCAGAGCTGCACACATACCCGCGCCTATCACCAGCAGGCTTCTTTTGGGTCTTGATTTATAGTCCGGAATTTCGGCAGTGATTACCGTAATCAAAGCATTTGCTTTAGACTCTATCGTATTGATGGTATTCTGATATTTTATTTTGTCTTCATTTATCTGACCTTCCAGTCGCTGTATGGTATTTTCAAGTGAATAAATTTTGTTTACTCCCTCATTGAAATTCTTGAGGTTAAATACTGCTCCATCGCCGGTATTCAATGCTTTAATCTGCATTTCTAATCCTTTGATTTTTGCTGATAAATACATAAGGGTGTCTTTTGGAGCATTGCCGGCTTTTAATGCATCGTACCTCGCTTTTTCACCTATGTACTGATTGTTTAATTCAGTAGCCAGATTAGCCAGAGTCTCTGTCTGTGCATCGACATTATATATGGGATAGATTTTTCTAAGTGCGGAGAGACTGTCTGAAAGCTTTATGGAAAGGGCTGATTTTTCAAGTATACTGCTTTGATATAATTTACTTACTTCGGTCAGTCTGCTGATAATGAGATCATGCGATAAGGTATTTACGATATCCCTGGCCCTGTTTACCATGTGTGTCGCCAGGGTTTTATCCTGATCTTCTATACTTAATTCAATAGCATCATATTTCGTTTTGGTAACCGACATGAGTTTGTCCAGTTTTTTCCGTATTTTATGTTTGGCTAATATTTTAGTGGAATCGATTTTATAATGGGCAAACAAACCAAATTCCTGAACAAGCATATCCTTTAATTCATTGCTGCTACATATGGTCAGCAGCCTGTCCAGGTCCTGGGAGCTTCCGTAAAATTCCATTTCTTTGGTCGTATTTCCGAATATTTGATCTGGTTTAGACAGATCAAGGCTCGCCGGATAAAATGTGGTACTGGCTTTATAATAATTTTTTAATAACAGGCTTAGCAGAGCCGTAATTATTACCGTCACCAATGTCCACCTGATGATCAATTTTCTTTGCTTCCATACCACGGCTACAGCATCAGTAAGCTGCTCTTGTTCTTCCATGCGACTAAAGTAGGGAGATTTTTGGTATTGGTCGGCGTGGGGACTTGTAACGATTCAAAGTGTGCTGAGGAAATGCAAAAATTATATTAAACCATATTAATGTTATTCGCTTGCAAAAGATAAATTCAATTTCCTTAATTATACTTAGAAAATTGAATTCATCTTTTGCAGACTAATTAAGACTAGAACTTTAATTTATTCTGACTTCGCTGAAGTCAGAAATGTTTTTACCCCAGTAAATCCAGGTTTACTTCCAATTTATAAGTCTTTATCAGTACATTTTTCAATAAGGAGTATGAATTTTCTCAGTTAGAGTAAATTGTAGAAATAAATACAGTCAATAATGGAATGATCAATCAGTAATTGATCAGGTTTAAAAAGCAGTCCTGATTTTCCTTGCTTCCCACGAAATTCTTCCTATTTTAGTACCCAGTGAAAATGAAGAGCCACCTTACCGATTTTATTCGCAGGATAATTTGTGTCCTGATCTGTGGTGCAATATTTGGTTTCAATCTCGCGGCTCAAACATTCCCGGTACAAATCACCACCACTCAACTCCCACCATACACTCCATTCTTATCCGATTTCAGCACACCTGGTCCCGACCGGCTCCGATTACAAATTTTATTATTGGATAGCCGACAAACCAGGTACCAGGTAAAACTGCGACTTACCATTCAAGGTAATGGCATCACCATCAAGTCGAATACAGCCATCATCACCAAACCGATCACTCTGGATTATAATGTACCGCTGATACTTACTAATAATGAGCTGAGAGAATTATTTGATCCTGCTACACTCGATTTTAGTGGCTTCAGTACGGATGGACTTATTAAATCCGGTAAGTTGCCAGAGGGCTCTTATACCATCTGCGCCGAAGTCTATGATTTTATACGTGATGAAACCCCTATCTCTAATCAAGGCTGTTCAGTAGCTTTTTTACAAGAGCTCGATCCACCCGATATAGTTTCACCTGGCGATGAAATCATTCCTGTTTTTCCCCAGCAATATTTAGTATCCTGGATTCCGCGACATATTGGATTGATGGCTGTAGAGTACCAGCTCGATATTTTTGAAAAAATACCCGGTATTGCCGATCAGCAATTATCAGAAATTACCAATCCTTTGATACGATATCGGGGTCCGTTTCTCAATTATCGCATCAGTCCTGAAGATCCACAATTACAAATTGGAAAAGAATATATCGCCCGCGTAAGAATAAAAGATCCCAGTGGCAGATATACTTTTAAAAATGATGGTTATTCGCCACTCAAAACATTTCGCTATGGCAAAGTATGCGAGGCACCGGTAATCACGGAGACTAAACTTCGTGCCAATTTTATAGATGTACGGTGGACTGCAAAAGAGCCATTAAAAAAATTTGATCTAAAATACAGATACAAAAATGCACCATGGCAATCTGTCAGCACAGATAATACATTTTACCCAATACCCATATCCAAAGTAGGTGGCAGTTACGAATTCCAGGTAGGATCCGGATGCTATGACGCAATCAAGGTAAACTCGGATATCGCTAAGCTCACGCTGAATAAAAAAAATCTGCCACCGGATTATTATGCATGTGGCCTCGAACTTGAATTGGAAGAACGATCATCTGTGCCCTTATCCGAAGAGCTAAGTGCCGGGGATACCATCATCGCCAATGGCATGCGGCTCGTCCTCACCAGCATCAATGCCAATGGAGGTAATTATAGTGGAGCCGGAGCTATACTCTTTCCGATGTTTGGTAAGATGGGTATTCAATGCAGTTTTTCCGGTATTGGTTTAAATGAAGATAAAGAACTGATCTCAGGTAGTATAAAAATCACCGGAGCCGGAGCCAAACTTTTAAAAGATGGTCAACTGCAATTACTCGATGGATTACTCGAAACACTAAAGACATCATCGAATATATTATCTATGGCTACGGCATCATCGGCCCTGGAGTACTTGCAGCGCTTTGATGCATTCATACCCGCTGATATTAAAAACAAACTCGATAGCCTGCAGGATCTAATCAATACTACTACCGATGAAATCATTAAAGGACAAGTGGCGAAAGAGCTTGAACTGATCGTGACCCAGTATATAGATCTGATAGAGGACTTACTGGATGCAGATTTCCAGGTACGTTTTATTAAAGATGAATATCAGCAATATGGATTTGATGGTCTTGATCCTCAACCCCTGCATAGTGGTATGCGCTCCGAATATGAAAAAATGACCATCGCAGGATATGATTATTATATCCCATATAAATCTCTCGAAATAAATAAAGGGGATGTAGTCAAAGCTAAAGTAGATGATTTACCACCAGGTTTTGATTTGGATCGGATAAAGTTCCGTACCAATCTTTCTGATACAGCTGAATTACCGGCAACCCGCTCCGGCAACACCTGGTCTATTACTTTACCATCTATTCCGACCAAGGGTCATTATTTTGTATTAGCCGGATATCTCGATGAAATCAATGCCGGTACCGACAGCACTGCAATAGTATCTCGCATAGCAGGTATGCTTAAAGTCAAAGCGTATCCCCGAAAGACCAAATCAGTAATACTCGTACCACTTACTACCATTACTGCACCCGATGCAAAAGATGTAGAGCAAGAGATCAATAAAATATTTGACCAGGCGGTGGTATCGTGGTCAGTACGTACTGCACCTGTTTATAATGTACCCGGTTATGACGGAACACTCGATTCTATCCGATCCGGTTTTTTAGCCAATTATACCCGCGAGATGCAGGACATCATCAGGGGGTATGAAAAGCAAGACACATTACAATACTATTTATTCATCACCAAA
Organism: Saprospiraceae bacterium; assembly: GCA_044227925.1. GTDB lineage: Bacteria > Bacteroidota > Bacteroidia > Chitinophagales > Saprospiraceae > JADJLQ01. The sequence goes on from JBGAVW010000059.1 coordinate 32,660, forward strand.
GCTACAGGGTCCGGGCTTGCCGGGTTCATGCCCCGTGGTCGCAACTATGGATTTATAGTAAGTGCGGATGCCAAGACGATAGCACATGAGTTGGGACATGGATATGGGGCATTGGAGCATACAAAAGAGAATTATAGCGGATTGAGAGAAGGCAGTACGGATTTGCTGATGGATTATAATAGTGGTGTGAGGTTGACGCATAGAGAATGGGAGATGCTTCAGAATCCACCGGGAATTATACCTTGGTTTCAAACGGATACTGAAGGACAACGGGTGATACAGCAATCATTTTATCATGACCGCTATGTGTATTTTCAATATACCGGAGGTGATGATTGTTATGCATCCATTACTCCTTCAGGTCAAAAGATAAATTTACCCTCCAATGCGATCGCATCTTATTACCCGGCAGATGGAGGCTCATGGCCCAAGGGCAGTCTGACCGGTTTTGTAATTGATAAGACCGTATATCTCGGCTGGTGGAATCCATCAAACCATCAATTTTATGGTTATGCCCCGATAAACGATAAAGGGGAATCCATAAAACCCTATTATACCGGAGTTTCCGGCTCCTGCATCACCTATGCCGGATTTGGTAATGATCTTAATTGTACTCAAACCATAGTCAATGATTCTGCATCCGGATTAGTACTACCGTATACATTCGGTGATTCTTCCAAAGTGATCGCCCTGCTTCCATTAAGTGGTATGTTATTATATGAATCCGGAAAAGGGGTAAAAGGACCCTGTGGCTGCTATACCGGAGATTGTATCGATGCACTGGAAAAGTATAAAAATCATCCATATCTAAAGTAAGACTCCCCTTTGCGCAGGGCCATATGTAAAAACCCCTGCCTGCTAAACAATCCATTCCTGCAATACGATCATTTCCCGGAAAACGAATCCGCATGGCTAAATGATTTTAATAAAGTCTTCGGTACATTTTTACATATCGGTATGGCTCCGGCTGCGATTGGTGCTATGGTGCCCATCACTGCGGATATGGCCGGTTCCGTATTTATAAATTTCATTCGTGAATTAGTCAAACTAAAAGGAAAGGATTTTATCATTGGTTTCACATTTGATTTATTGGTACAGCGGGCCATCCATGATGTATTTAATGCCGATAAACCATTTGTATTAGATTACCCCCAGGCATTGGCTTCTGCAGTAGAATCTACCATTTCTTTAAAATCCGCTATCGGTGAAGTGGCCGTGAGTGCTGCACTGGAATGTTTTGTTTCCGGCCATTTTGATGATGGTAAAATCAGGGATGATTTTGATGTGCAGGCTTGTGCAAAAGGAGCACTCTGGGCTACCTTGATACAAGGAGGACTAAAAGGCGCCGGCTATGGCTTACGCCAGATACCCAAAGATAAATTTATCGATGGCCTGATCGATCTCATTGCTTCCAAAGATCCTTCCTTACTCAGAGCTGGTCCATTTGATGATCATTCTATCTGGTCGATCTATAAATTATTTAATCCAGTCCCCCTCAAAGCTGATGATATTCAACATCTATTTAATACCAGCCGCCTCGATGAGACCACCGATACCTGGATAGATGCTATAAATGATCCTGCTATACAAAAGACATTACTCGATGAAGGCTTTTACCTGAAATTCAGAAAACTGGAAGGGGTGACTAATGAGGAGAGGAAGGAGATGTTGCGGGAATTATTGGCGAGAGCGAAAGTGGATGGGGATGGGGGGAAGAAGGCGGTGGGGGAATGGGAGGTGAAAATAATTCCTAGCTCCTTAGTTGCTTCGCTTAGTTCTTTACAGAAAGCAATACATTTTAGATTAATTGAAGGAGGAACTCGATTTATAGAGAATGACAATATCATAAAATACTTAGATGAGAAAGGAGATGAGTTTGCAAGAATTGAAAACGATGTGTTTTCAGTTTCGAAGAACAAAGGAAGTATACCAGAACCATCATCCTATTTAGATGCTGATTATATTAGAAAACATGTCGATAAATTTAAGAATGAAGGGGCTGGTTTTATTGTTGTGAAGAGTTGGATAGAAGGAGGAAACCCATTAAATATCACTTTGCCGCCAAGAAAATTTGTAGGCTTACTATCTGAAATGGACGCTATAATAGCAAAATATAAAACTTTAGGTAATGATTGGACTGTGCTTAGAGATGAATTGAATTTGGGTACAAGCACAGATCTTTCATCGGAAGAAATATTTTATGTTAAAATAACTGGAAATTATTCTCGTTTCAACTATGATATCCCAAATGTAAACGAAGTTGGAGCAATAATCGGTGAATGGGTTCCTGGAGGATATACAAAAAGTGGAACCACTGAAGCAGTCCTTATAGGTGCTGAAAATATCATTCACAATAAAAACGTTGTTCAACTATTAAACAATTTTACAGGTCAATGGGAAAAGTTAAAATGATAAATTTATTTGAGCAGGCTATTAATAAAAATGAATTCTTAGATTTCGCTTTAGGTAAGAATGAATATTTTATCATTGATAGAGATTATGGAGAACATTCAGTTATTGGATCGTGGATAAATTATATCTTACCTTTAACAAAAGTGAAAAAAAAAGCTTATATTGAACAAGCTATTCAATTGATGTTCTATAATATAATTGAAGGAAAAAATATTAGTGAGCAAGAAAAGAATGAAAACTTATTAAATCATTTATTTACTTATTACTATTTGTTATCTGAAAAGAGAATACATGAGATTTCATTCAATTTGTTAAACATATTTATAGAGAATTTATTTAATTCATATATACTTCTATTAAAGGAAAAAAAAGATAGTAAGCTTAGTGCTTTTGAAAATGCAATTGAAATAATTAAATCACGAGGCGGGTTAAGTACAGAGCCACTAAAGTAAATGAAGGTGAATAAAAATTAAAACAATATGAAATAGCTGTCCCACTTCAATCTTCAAAATAATCCCCATCCATTTTTTTCACCTCATATACCTGGTGCAGGCTACATCCAATATTATAATCTATCATCAACTGGGTAAGTTGTAAGCCATCGATGAGAACAATTTTAGTTTCATTTTTAGGGGTATAGTCATTGGTTTCTTCCCCTCAGAATACTCTATCTAGTCTGCATAAAACTCATCCGTCAAATAAATCACCGTATCTATAAATTGTAAAACACCTTCACTAGTAAGTACATTTTCATCATGCAGGTCTTCTATGATGATACCAAGTTCTGGATGAAAGTAGTCGTTATTTTTTTTATTGATAAAACCGTTAGCTTCTAAAAATTCTTTGACGGCAATCAGGTTTGTATTTTCTGTTGCATTTATAAAT
>JBGAVW010000005.1:0-77500 GCA_044227925.1 Saprospiraceae bacterium
AAAACCACATAATAGAGATCCGAAAAAGATAGGTATGTTTTTCACGGATTAAAAGTATAGTCATTTGAGATGTGATTGTGTTATGAAAATCCAAATTTTATATTTCTGCTTAGCCTTTAAATCACAAAATCGTTTAAGATGTATCTGGTCTATGCAGTCTTTAGGCACGGACATGTTCAGCATCGTAAATAATAATTCGAAATTCGTAAATCGTAATACGTAACACGATACATCGTATATCGTATATTTTTCACTTCCCCCATTTCCTCAACTGCTGCAACATCGCCTTCATATCTTTCGGCAATCAAAGCATTCAGCTCTTCCTGGTTAGATCGGAGGTTTCTCTTTTTTATCTGTTCTATCGTAATAGGAATATCTGGTCCATATAACGGATCAAAGGCCAGTGGATGGCCAATACTGCTCAGGTGCACCCTTATCTGATGAGTACGACCTGTATGTATTCTAACTCTAAGTAAGGTAAAGTCTCTGAAATTTTCAACCGGCTCATATTCCGTGAAACATTCTTTTCCTTTTCGATGTATGGTCATTTTACCAGCTTTGTAAGGATCTGCTGCAATAGGAGTATCAATATTTCCTCCTTCGGCTACTACACCACTTACTATAGCCAGGTATGATTTGTAATTTTCATTGGCTGAAAACTGATCATTTAATATTCTGTGTGCCTCTGCGGTTTTTGCAAAAGATATGACACCACTGGTATCTTTATCCAGTCTGTGAACTACTTTCAGCTCAGGCCTGGTGGCAGCTAATATATGATATAGTGATTGTTTATCTGTATCCCATCGGTCGGGGATCGACAGCAGAGTAGCAGGTTTGTTTACTACCAGTATGGCATCGTCTTCGTATATGATTTCAATTTTCAACATTTTCGTTATTTGATTAAATCGCCGAATGATTTTTTTCCAAGTATAAAAAAACGGTATAATAGACTGCCATGAAACAAGCCACCGGATTCAAACTTTTTGCCCACCGTTTGTAATCCTATGATTTTTCTTTTTTTGATCAGTGAAGGAATCCACTTTAGTATATTGATGTAGGCTTTTATAATGGCTATACTTCCTTTTGCATTTCCTTTTACAAAAAACTGAATCAATGCTACAGCATCCAAAATCAATCTGAAAGGCAGTACATAAAGCAGTTTACCCCCCGGTTCATTTTTGATTAAAGTTGCAATATTATTCCTGAAATTGAGAAATATTTTTCTCTCACTGTGATAGGGTAATGTTCCACCGCCGATATGAAATACTTTTACTTCAGGCATAGCCATTATTTTCCAGCCGTTTTTCTTAGCCCGCCAGCACCAATCTATTTCCTCCATATGTGCGAAATAATCGCCGTCAAATCCACCCAACTCATGAAACAAATTGGCTCTCACGAGCATAGCCGCACCACTGGCCCAAAAGATTTCACTCCTGGTATCGTACTGCCCGTGGTCTTCTTCAAATTTATTTAATATCCGTCCGGCACAGAAGGGATAACCCAGCATATCAATCCACCCACCGGCTGCGCCTGCATGTTCAAAATGATCTGGCTGAGCATAAGATAAAATCTTAGGCTGCACGGCTGCTACTCCGGGATTATTATCCAAATAGTGAATCATAGGCTCCCATGATTCTTTTAACTCTACATCACTATTCAATAAAAAGTAGTACCCGGCATCTATTTGTTTTAATACCTGGTTGTACCCTTCTGCGAATCCATAATTCTGGTCTAATATTACGGTATCGATAGAAGGGTAGTGTTCTTTTAGGAATGTTACAGAATCATCCGTACTATTATTATCGCCAACTATAATTTTTACATAAGGAGGTGAATATTTTATCACCGAGGGCAAAAACCGTTCGAGATAGTTTTTGCCATTAAAATTGAGTATGACCAATGCTGCCTTTCCTGCTTGAATCATTATAAGCTAAGTTCAGATTCAAGGTAGGATTTGATGGCTATCTTGTCTTGTTTGATTTGAGCCAACAGATCATCGTGGTTGGCAAAGTTCATATCAGGTCTGATAAACCGGAATACATCTACCCAGGCTTGTTCGCCATAGAGTTCACCATCCCAATCAAAAAGATTGACCTCTATTTGCAATTCTCCATTGGGATGGGTGGTTGGCCGACGGCCTATGTACATCATACCATCTTTAATGTAGGATTTCCATTTCATTCGCACTGCATACACTCCATGTTTGGGTATCAGTTTGGAAGCATCGTTGATCATAAGGTTGGCTGTTGGAAATCCAATCTCCCTGCCTTCGCGATCGCCCAATACCACACGGCCGGAAATAGGAAAAGGGTAGCCGAGGTATTTTCTGGCATCATCAAAATCTCCTTCTGAGAGTTCGGTACGTATTTTGGTGGACGATACTTTTACTCCATCCATTTCAAATGCGGACACTTCATGTACTTCATAATGGTATTTAGCTCGCAGTTCTAATAAAATATCTTTTGTGCCCACTCTTCCTTTTCCAAACTGATGATCATACCCGACTACTACGGCTTTAGGTTTGAAAAATTTTATCAAAAAATCTTCTATGTAGTCCTGTGGAGACTGAGCGGCAAATTCCGGTGTAAAGGGCACCACGACCACATGATCTACGCCAAGTGACCTGAATATGGCTATTTTCTCGTCCAACGTATTCAGCATTCTGAGGCTTTGATCAAACCTGTTGAGTACCAGCCTGGGATGAGGATGAAAAGTAACAATTACACTCTGAGTGTCATATTCATCAGCATAATTTTCCAGGGCAGTGATTATTTTTCTATGCCCAAGATGTACACCATCAAACGATCCAACCGTGATCACAGAATGTTGCAACTGGGGTATATCATCGAGTCCGAAATGAACTTCCATTTTTATACTTTACTATATATTTAATTTAAAAGCTGCAAAAATCCGAAAATTTAAGCAATTGGAGCATTTTACCCTTCGTGCCTTTTGAAATTAGAACAGGAAGATGAACAATTTCAATCTTAGAGGCATGTATGCATTTTTGATTGAATACTAAAACCCTAACTTTGCCCCTATGTCGCGAGAAGAACTACTTAAACTGCTTGGAACCATCACTGACCCTCTTACAGGGCAAAATTTAGTATTGGCCAATAGAATTCAAAATTTCACCATAGATGAAAAACGAATTCAGATAATCTTGTCTTTTCCCCCGAAACTGGAAAGCAGGGTGAAATCAGAGATTAATTTTCATATTCAGGAAAAAATCGGAAGCCAGGTACCTGGTGTGGACATAGATGTGCATTTTGGCAATCCGGAGCCCGCTCAAAAAAAATCATCTAATCTGCCACAAATAAAAAATATAATCGCAGTGGCCTCTGGCAAAGGTGGAGTAGGCAAATCTACTGTAAGTGTAAATCTTGCCTTGGGGCTTAAGCAATTGGGATTGAAAGTAGGGCTGCTCGATGCCGATCTGTACGGGCCCAGTATACCTATCATGATGGGACTCAAAGGAAAAAAACCAAGGGTAGAGCAAGTCTATGGAGTGAATAAAATAGTACCGCTCAATGGCTATGGCATACCGGTGATGTCTATTGGATTTGTAGTAGAGCCGGAACAAGCTGTGGTATTGCGTGGTCCCCGGCTGGCCGGCATCATGAAGCAATTTCTCGAAGATTGTATGTGGCCTGAATTGGATGTTTTGATTATTGACCTACCACCCGGTACTGGAGACATCCAATTGACTTTAGTGCAGACTGTGCCGGTGACAGGGGCCATTATTGTCACTACCCCACAAAAAGTAGCTGTGGCGGACGCTATAAAAGCAGCCAATATGTTCCAGCTTGAAAACGTAAAAGTGCCCATACTTGGTATTGTGGAAAATATGTCGTGGTTTACTCCGGAGGAATTACCGGATCATAAATATGAAATATTTGGAAAAGGAGGAGGTATAGAGCTTGCCGGATTATTTCATACCCAATTATTAGCCCAAATACCAATAGTCATGTCTATCAGAAATGGTGGGGACGAAGGTAAGCCGGTGATTTTGGATACGGAGCCCGATGGTACTGCACTTGCTTTAAAAGAATTAAGCGGAAATGTATTGAAGCAACTGGAATATAGAAATCAAAATATGGCTCCGAGTCAAAAAGTGGTGATGAAAAACTAGGAACCTTTAGCAGCAGGCTACAGGATGTTATAATTGGTAAAAAAGCATGTCCCTGCATTATATGTTGTAAGCCTTAAGCTGTAGATTTTTGAAGCCTAATTTCTCAAATCATTAATATCTCTTAAAATCCAATATCTTTGTCCCTATCAATGAATACTACCAAAAAGGCAAGAGAAAAACGAATGCAGGAAATAGATCTCGCATTGGATGAGCTTAGACCTCATCTTGCAGCTGATGGCGGTAATGTTGAGATCATAGATATTACAGACGAACAAAATCTTCGAATTAAATGGTTGGGCAACTGCGAAGGTTGTTCCATGTCGGCATTCACTCTCAAGGCAGGGATAGAGCAAGTGATAAAATCGAAGTTTCCCGATATCAATTCTGTGGTCGTATTCAACGAATAATAAAGAATAAATAATGCTTTGGACTCGCAGCTCTATCAATGAATTAATTCATTCACTCAGGTCATGCCTTTGCGTGGGCCTGGACACGGACATAAATAAATTGCCAGAGGGCATCCAAAAATCACCGGATGGAATCTTAACTTTTAATAAAGCCATTGTAGATTATACTTTTCAGTATGCCGTAGCATACAAAATAAATGCTGCTTTTTATGAAGTATTGGGTGGTAAAGGCTGGGATATCATGGCGGAAACCATAGAATACATTCGTATGCGAAACAGGTTTGCCATTCTCGATGCCAAAAGAGGAGATATAGGCAATACCGGTGATATGTATGCCAAAGCTGCATTTGAATACCTGAGGGCTGACGCAGTTACAGTAGCACCCTATATGGGCAAAGATTCAGTGATGCCTTTTTTAAATTATAAAAAAAACTGGACTATTTTATTAGGTCTCACAAGCAATCCCGGAGCAGATGATTTTCAAATGAAAAAATTAACAGATGACAGCCATCTGTTTGAAGAAGTGATCCAAAAGGCCATTACCTGGGGCGATCCGGATCATCTCATGTTTGTTACCGGGGCCACCAGAACGGATTATTTAAAGAAAATTCGTACCATAGCCCCTGACTATTTTTTGTTAATTCCCGGAGTTGGAGCGCAAGGTGGAGAGCTGAATAAAGTATTGGAATCCAGCCTTACTAAAAACGGGGATATATTGATAAATGCTTCGAGGAGCATAATATATGCCTCGTCCAAGGCAGATTTTGCCAAAGCCGCAGAGGCAGAATCACACCGTATGCAGGCCGAAATGGCTAAGTTTATCTAAAAAACAATGACTATTTAGAATTTTCTGCTTTAATTCGTTGTTGTAAGTTCAAGTTAAAAAAACAAAATCTAAAAAGATATAAATGAATAAAATTTCTCTCTGTTTGTTAGCCATAAGTTTGGTATTTGGCTCATGTTCAAAAAAAATCGCTACTACCGCACCGGCCACCCCGGCTACCCCTGCAGTTGCAACCGCTACTGCTCCTGCCGTTTCTGCAACTAAATCAGATGCAAAAGCCATAGAAATTATGACTGCATACATTAATGCCATTGGGGGAAAAGAAAAATTAATGTCTGTAAAGACCATGATGACTAAAATGTCAGCCAGTACAGGTATGGGTGAAATTACAATCACTAATTATGTCAAGGACGGTAAGTCAGCAATGAAGACAGAAATGGCTGGCAGTACTGTTATGGAACAGATATTTGATGGTACTGTAGTACAGGTATCCGGTATGGGTGGTACACAGAAACTTACGGATGGCGCCATTATTAAAGGAGCTCAGAAACAAGCCAGGTTATTTGATGAATTAGACCAATTGCTTTCGGGAAAAAGCATATTGAAATTTATGGGTACAGAAGATCTCAATGGAAAACAAGTCAATAAAATCACGGTGACTGATGAAGATAAAAATGAGACTACTCAATATTTTGATGCAGCCACAAACTACCTGGTACGTACGATTTCGTCTGTGGATGCGATGGGATCTAAGAGCAGCCAGACCATGGATTTTGGAGATTACCAGGATGTAAGTGGGGTGAAATTTCCACATAGTATTAAAATGACAGGTGGCGCTATTCCTTTTCCATTGGAATTAAAAGTCGCAGCTATGATGATGAACAGTGATTTGCCTGATCAACTTTTTAAGATAAACTAATTCTAATCTATAATACTTTTAAAAAATGAAAAATTCAATCTTATTTGTCGGAATGTTTTTATGGTCAGTAATGACTATGGCACAATCTGATGCTAAAGCTATCGAAGTCCTGCAAAAAAATATTGAAGCCAGTGGTGGCAAAGACAAAATGATGGCTATCAAAAGCATGACCCGAACTATGGAGGTAAATATGCCGTTCGGAACTGCTGAAGCAGAGGCTTTTTATAAAAATGGAAAATTTTATACCAAATCCAGTACTCAGGGTAATGTGGTTTTTGAACAGAAATACGATGGTAACCGGGCTTTCGTAGGTGGTATGCAAGGCAACCAGGTACTCGATGATGAAAAGGCAGTCAAAAGAATTGCCGACCAGGGTAAGATATTCCCAATGGTAGATATGGAGACCACTACTACACTCAAATATGCCGGTACAGATAAAGTAAACGGTGCAGAATGTCACAAAATAACTACCAAATCCGAAGATGGCAATGAAGGAACAATGTTTTTTGATACGAAATCGAATATGCTGGTACGAATGATCCAGGTGGGAGAATTCAATGGCACTAAATTTGAAAGTACAATTGATTTTAGTGATTATAAACCAATTGATAATATTTTATTTGCCCATAAAATGTCCATGACCAATGCTCAGTTTTCAATGGAAATGAAAATGAAAGATATCAAACTCAATCCCGAAATTGCTGACAAGATATTTATGATAGAGTAATATTTATTCAATCTATACGAATTATATAAGCCTGATTTAGTAAATAAATCGGGCTTTTTTATTTGAAACAGTCCGTTATTATTTTAAATATCGATCTACCCGTATCGGTTCATCCATCCGGGATAAATCCCCATCATTTATTTTGATGATAAAGTTGTAATAATATTAATGCCCTTCACCAAGAACTTCTTAATTTTAAATCGTCAAAAACATCGATTTCATGATAAAAAGAAGAAAAGTGCTGTCCACCCTGGCCGCAGGTTTAGGTGCTGTGATTTCATTGCCATCCTGGGCAAATGGCTGGAGCCTGAAATCATTAGGAAAAATTCAATATTTAGATATTGAAGATGAAGCTTTGTTAATTGGTATCGTAGATACCATAATACCGGCAACGGATACTCCCGGAGCTAAAGAGGTAGGGGTTCATATTTTGATGCAAAAATTAATACAGGATTGTCAACCCAGGGCAGCTCAGGATAGCTTTAGAATGGGATTGGTCACCACCAATGCAGTAGCAATTGGCAAATATGGTAAATCGTTCATTGACCTTAGTAATGAAGAAAAAAAAGAAGTTTTGATAAGCATGTCCATGTCAGAATACCCAGATCAAAAAAATTTCTTTAACAGTGTTAAGCGGATGACGATCGATGGATATATGAAATCAGAATATGCAATGACTAATATTACCAAATGGGAAATGGCTCCAAATCGATATTACGGCTGTGTACAGGTAAAGGTTTAATGTAAGGAGCAAGTAAAATTAAATTCGAAAAGTAACAGAAAATGAATCTGAATATTGACTCTATAAAAAACAGAACCTACGATGCCATAGTGATTGGATCGGGTATCAGCGGAGGATGGGTAGCAAAAGAGCTTACCGACCGAAAACTACATACATTATTGCTCGAGCGGGGCAGAGATGTAAAGCATAATGTAGATTATCCAACTGCCACCACCATGCCTTGGGAATTTGAGCATCGAAACCAATTGCCCCTGGAAGTGCGAAATGCCAATCCCATCATTTCAAAATGTTACGCGTTTTATGAGGGCACGACTCAATTTTTTGTGAAAGATGCCGAACAACCCTATGTTCAGGACAAACCATTTGACTGGATCAGAGGGTACCAGGTAGGTGGTAAGTCACTGATGTGGGCGCGGATGACCCAGCGATGGTCTGATTACGATTTCGAAGGTCCTGCACGAGATGGATATGCCGTTGACTGGCCGGTGCGGTATTCGGATATGGCCCCATGGTACAGCCATGTAGAGAAGTTCGCAGGTATCGCTGGTAATAAAGATGGATTACCGACTCTTCCAGATGGAGAATTTTTGCCGGCTTTCGAACTCAACTGTGTAGAAAAATATTTTAAAGAAAAAGTAGCATCGGAGTGGAAGGACAGATATATAATAAGTGGAAGATGTGCTCATTTGTCAGCACCTCAGGATATTCATTATAAGCAAGGACGCGGAAAATGTGTAAACAGAACCATATGTGAAAGAGGTTGCCCATACGGAGGTTATTTCTCCAGTAATGCCAGTACACTACCATGGGCTTTAAAATCAGGCAAGCTGACACTAAGGCCTCATTCCATAGTGGAAAGTATTATATATGATGCAAATAAGGGAAAGGCAGTAGGTGTAAGGGTTATAGATGCAACCACTAAAGAAGTGATGGAGTTTTATGCTAAAGTGATTTTTGTAAATGCAGCTGCTTTAAACACGAATTTGATATTATTAAATTCCAAATCCATCCGTTTTCCAAATGGTCTGGGTAATGATACCGGTATGTTAGGAAAATATATTGCTTTCCATTTATACAGGGGACGGATTTCTGCAGAGTATGATGGTCATCTGGATTCCACTACTGACGGCCGGAAACCGAGTTCAGGATATGTGCCACGATTTAGAAATGTATATAAGCAAGAGACGGATTTTTTACGTGGCTACGCAGCAGGATTTGGAGCTAATAGGGGGGAGGTCAGAAACTATGACGGTATAGGTACGGAACTGAAGGAAAATATGAAAAAATCCTCCTTGACCAATTGGCGAGTGAGTTCCGGTATCATGGGTGAAACCATCCCGAAGGAATCAAATTTTGTGGCGTTGGATTCTGATAAAAAAGATCCATTTGGTATGCCTCAATTGCATATTAATGTAGATTATGATGATAACGATGAAAAAATGATTAAAGATTTTTTCGAAACGTTTACTGAAATGTACACTAAAGCTGGGTTTACTAATATTCGTACTAATGACAGTAGACAAGCACCTGGTCTGGACATCCACGAAATGGGAGGGGTACGTATGGGCAAGGACCCTAAAACATCTCTACTAAATAGTTTCAACCAATTGCATCATTGTAAAAATGTGTTTGTTACTGATGGGGCCTGCATGACTTCTACCTCTACTCAAAATCCATCGTTAACATATATGGCTTTTTCAGCCCGTGCAGCCGACCATGCGGTAAAAGAGCTTAAGAAAGGAAATTTAAAATAAATTATGGTACTTCGACTTTATTTTTATGGTAGCAAATTGAATGATCAAACCCGATTTTGATTGTGCCAATTGAATTGGGGGTTGGTTCAAAGGAAAATTTCCCCATTTTAAATTTTCTTACTTTTAATTTAAAATAACATCATGGAAGATATACTCAATGCCGAACTATTGACCCCTGAAAGCAAAAATCTTTTATCTCAATCCGGGAAATGGGCCAAGGTAGTAGGTATTATAGGTATGATTTTTTCCTGTTTGATGGGATTGATGTCAGTACTATTTATATTTGGAATGCAATCTCTTAGTGGGTATCTAAATCCATTGGCCACCGAGGAAGGCTTGCCGGGAGGGGGATCTCTGGCTTTAGTTGGGATCTTATACCTGGGTATGGCAGCGGTTTATTTTTTTATGAGTTGGTGTGCTTATCGGTTCGGGAGTTTTATCAACAGTGGTTTGCATTTTAATTCTTCCGATGGATTGACAAATGCTTTTAAAAACTTGAAAAACTATTTTACCATTCAAGGCGTGATACTGATTGCGGCTATAGCAATGTCTGTTTTAGCTCTGCTGGTCGTAAGTACGATAGGGTTTTTTATGAAATAAAAACAATATGCTGATTTGAGTACACGCAATTGGATAGCAAAGACAAAATCCTATATAAAGGAAGTACCACTGGAACAGGTACACTCGAAATATAGCCAGGGATTGGCCGTATCTGTGGTCAGGGGAAGGTACCAATTGTATACCGATAAGGTAATTTATTCTTATGAAGACCTATACAATAATTTCAGAGTTACATGCAATAAAATTGACTGGAAACAATTCAAACCAAAGGAAATTCTGATTTTAGGCTTAGGGCTGGGCTCTGTAATCCAGCTGATTGAAAAAAAGAATAAACACCAACTTCGATTTACTGCAGTGGATATAGACGAAATGTCATTTTATCTGACCCAAAAATATACCTCTGAAAAATTCAGATCACCAATTGAATACGTAAATACGGATGCTGAATTATTTATAGCCCAGTCAAAACAAAAATACGATTTGATCGTGTTTGATATTTTTATAGATGATAAAATCCCCACTCATTTACAATCCCTCCGATTTATGAAAAAGGTAGCTCATCGATTGAGTCCAGATGGCCTGCTTCTCATGAATAGAATTGCCATGGAACCGGACCAAATCATGGAAAATATGCAATTTATGGAATACATCTTTAAAAAGATCTGGCCGCTGGCCAATGTAATAGAGGTACCACCCAATTGGGTGCTGATTAGTAATGAAAAACGGTTGAAGTAATTCCGGAAGAGCTTAATAGCAAGGACTCATGAGTTGACTTCGAAAGAGTCACCATTTCTACGTAAATTTGCATTTCCATGTTTACATTTAATATATATCTTAAGTTTGCGGCCATTGCCCTTTGCCTATTCGGTGGCATTGGCTTGGCGTTTGCGTTTGGGTTTTGGTGGGCCTTCCCATTTATATTGACCGGTATACTTTTATTGGTAAGTTATATTTTGTTGGGTACGGTGCAGTCGGCGGCTCAAATGATGGAAAAAACGGATTTTGCTGGATCTCAAAAAAGATTAGATCTAACTTTTTTTCCAAAATGGCTTTATAAACCCAATAGGGCCTATTTTTATATGATTAAAGGGTCTATTGCAGCTCAATTAAAAGACTATGATAAAGCTGAAGCATATCTCACCCAATCAAAGGAAATCGGATTACCTACCGGCAATGAAAAGGCGATGGTTGCATTACAATTGGCCAATTTCGCTGCTCTTAAAAATAAGTGGAATCAGGCACAGATTTATATGAAAGAGATCAAAGATTATAAAATCACTGAGCCTGCCATCAAGGAACAAGTTAAACAATTTGAAAAAGCCATGCAGCAGCGGGGACAGCAAAAGCACATGATGGGTGGTGATCCTTCGATGATGCGGATGCGTAGAATGCGCCGTATGTAATTTTTACTCTTTTTAAGATAAGGGTAAAATAATAGTAACCTTACTCTGCTCATGATGAAGTGAACTATGGGTGAGGTCAGCAGGAATGAGGTAATACTGTCTCGTTATATAAAGATGCCTTACCTCAATTAAGCCTTTAATTTTTTAATTGCTGAAGATTCAACTATTTAGTATTATTTTTAATTTAAGTAATACTATTTTATGAATTTTAAGCAGCTTGTAAAGATCTACTGCATCTTTATTTTTACAATATTTTTCTATTTCAATGCCTTTTGCCAAAATGCGGATTTTTATCTGCAATCCAGTGAAATGCATCATATATTGGTGCAATACCAGGAAGATAAAGGCAGTATCCTACGATTTTATGCTACTCAAAATCCAATGGATTCTCGAGGTCAGGTCTCTCCGTATAATTCTCCTGTTCGCAGAAAGCGCCTTCAGGATTTGATTGATGTATATGTAAAACAAATCGAAGCGCTGCCATTTGATAAATTTAATATCAATAGCAAGGTTGATTATCTTTTATTTAAAAGAAATCTCGAAAGTGAAAAGTATGAACTGAACGAAGAGGAGAATAGGCATAAACAAATACCACATTTTATTCCGTTTAGTGATCGTATATATAATCTGGTGCAACTCAGAGAAAGAGGATACCATGTAGATGCTCACCAGGTAGCTAAAGAAATGAATGAGATCATTAAAATGGTGAACAAGTCCTCAGCTGAATTAAAATCAATGCCAACATATGAAATGGCAAAAGCCAATACGGTGGCAGATGCTATACAAGGTATGCAGGGAACACTTAAAAGTTATTTCAATTTTTATAATGGTTACGATCCTTTGTTTTCATGGTGGGTACCCAAAACCTATACCAGTCTGGATAGTGTATTGACAAAATACAGTCAGGAAACGTTGAAACTGGCCAGAAAAGATACGGCCATCAAACCCGATAAGTCTGGTATAGTAGGCAAACCAATCGGCAGGCAAGAACTCATACGGCAATTAAAGCTTGAATACATACCGTACACTCCTGAAGAACTGATCGATATTGCGAATAAAGAGTTTGCCTGGTGCGATGCTGAGCTATTAAAGGCCACAAAAGAAATGGGTTTTGGTACCGATTGGAAAGCAGCACAGGAAAAAGTAAAAAACAGCTATGTAGCTCCAGGACACCAACCTGAGGCCATGTTGGATTTATACAATCAATCAGTAGCATTTCTGAAAAAACATGATTTAGTGACTATTCCACCTATAGCGGAAGAAACGTGGCGGGTAAATATGATGGCACCGGAGAGACAACTTGTAAGTCCATTTTTCCTCGGAGGTGAATCGTTGATCATTTCATACCCAACCAATTCAATGAGCTATGATGATAAAATGATGAGTATGCGGGGTAATAATCCTCATTTTTCAAGGGCAACGGTACATCATGAGCTCATAGCTGGTCATCACTTGCAGCGATTTATGATAAATCGATATAAAAACTACCGCAATTTTGAAACTCCTTTTTGGACAGAAGGTAATGCACTTTATTGGGAATTTTTATTATGGGATATGAATTTCCCAAGGTCCCCGGAAGATCGCATTGGCATGTTGTTTTGGAGAATGCATCGATGTGCACGGATTATTTTTTCTATGAAATATCATCTTGGAGAATGGACCCCACAGGAATGTATAGATTTTTTAGTGGATAGAGTAGGTCACGAACGGGCCAATGCCGAAGGCGAAGTTCGCAGATCTTTTACTGGAAACTATGGGCCTCTGTATCAAATGGCTTATATGCTGGGTGGATTGCAGTTTTATGCATTGAAAAAGGAATTGGTGGATAGCAAAAAGATGACCCTCAAGGAGTTTCACGATGCTATATTAAAGGAAAATTCCATTCCCGTGGAAATGCTCAGGGCAATACTCACTAAACAGGACATCAAAAAGGATTTTACCACGAGGTGGAGATTTTACAACCCAAAAACGTAAACAGGAAATTTCAGCAATACTAAATCAAAATGAAAAAGGCAATTAATACCAATGTAAAGTTCCTTGCCTGTGCCTGCTTTCTGGTTTTAGCGGGTCATGTACTCATCGCACAAGATTACAAGGAAATCAAACTTTCAGAATTTAATCCTAAATCCATATACCAAATACCGGCCACAACAATAGAGAAAGCCAAATATCCGGTGATAGACTTTCACTCCCACGATTACCCCAAAGATGCTGAAGGAATACAAGCATGGGTAAATACAATGAATGCATGCAATATTCGAAAGACCATTATTTTATCCTATGCGACGGGTAGTTTATTTGATTCTACTGTTGCGAAATATTCAAAATATTCTGATCGATTTGAAATCTGGTGTGGTTTTGACTATGGCAATTATCCTGAGCCTGGATGGGTAGAGCATTCTATCCAAGAGCTGGAAAGATGTCACCGGGCTGGAGCAAAAGGGGTCGGTGAACTGGGTGACAAAGGCCTGGGCGAATTTTATTCAAAGCCGAATAAAGGGACAGGACCCCATATTGATCATCCGGATTTAAAACCTTTATTGAAAAGATGTGGTGAGCTTCATATGCCTGTATCAATACACGTTGCTGAAGATGCATGGATGTATGAACCAGCAGATGCAAATAATGATGGTCTGATCAACGCTGGAAAATGGAAAGTAGATATGACTAAACCGGGTATCCTGGATCATGATGCACTGGTAAATACATTAGAGTATGCTGTAAAAAACAATCCTGGTACCCTCTTCATTGCCTGCCATCTGGCCAATTGTTGTTCAAATCTGGATAGACTTGGGCAGCTATTCGATCGGTATCCTAATCTGTATGCTGAAATGGCCGCCAGGTTTGGTGAAATAGCTCCGATACCACGAAAGACTAAATCATTTATTGAAAAATATGCAAATAGAATAGTATATGGTACAGATATGGGTACTTCAAAACATATGTATCAAACCACATTCAGAATTTTGGAATCTGCCGACGAGCACTTTTATGATAAAGAATTATTCAATTATCACTGGCCATTACATGGATTAAAATTATCGGATAAAACATTACGAAAAGTATATAATGGGAACAGTAATAAATTATATAAATAATGTATTGCGTAATTCATGCTACGTTTTGTTTTCAGAATTTCCTTGTTCTCTGAGTTTTGATGCATGGGACAGATATTGTATCACTTCATCATCTTCTACCTGATCAAAATCTTTATAAAAAGCCCCAACGCCATGGAACTCAGAAGGAACATAATAGCAAATCACATCATCTGCAGAAGCACGTAATAATTTCAATGCGCTCATGGATGCCACAGGAGTAGCTACAATTATTTTTTCCGGATTGCTTTTTTCTACGATTTGTATTGTAGCCAACATAGTATTGCCTGTAGCCATCCCGTCGTCTATAATGATCACTGTTTTATTTTTTAAATCCATAGGCTGCCGGAAGCCCATAAATTTAGAGTAGGTACTGATCATTTTTGATCTGATTTTTTTTAATTCTTCATTCACATATCCCGCATTTATTTCTTCATGATTCTTAATAAAATGATGAGTAAGACTGGCAGCTCCAATTGCATATTCTTTGTTTAGTGGATGCCCGATTTTTTTTATCATTATTGGCTCCAGGGGAAGAAGATATTTTTTTGCGATTTCAAATGCAACAGGGACCCCACCCCTGGGGATGGCTAGCAGGACGGTATTTTCCTTTATATATTGATCCAGTTTTTCTGCGAGAAGGATTCCTGCATCATTTCTGTTTTTA
Organism: Saprospiraceae bacterium; assembly: GCA_044227925.1. Lineage (GTDB taxonomy): Bacteria > Bacteroidota > Bacteroidia > Chitinophagales > Saprospiraceae > JADJLQ01. The sequence continues at coordinate 15,192 of JBGAVW010000005.1, forward strand.
AAAGTCATATCAATTGGTTTTAATAACTGTTTTTCTTCTATCGCAATTTGTACAATTTTTTTATGAAAGTTAATGCCGATAGGATTGCAAGTAAATGATAATGGTCATAAAGGGGTATGATCTGATTTCTTCTTCTGACCTATATTTAAATGACACAGTATTCGAATCAAAATGCACGGTGTGGCTCTACATGAGGAGCTTTTGCACACTGCATTTGGCTATAGAATAATATCTTAATAACGACTTATAGGAGAAGGGGGTATTTAAACTAAAGGTTGGTTCCATATGCGAGGGGAGTAATAAAATACCCTGAGTCAAAGGAGTACACGAATTTGGATTCGAAGAAATATTCCATTCAGATGCGATTCATTTTAAAGAGATCATGCAAATAGGCTTACACAATTACATTTTAAGCCTTCATTGCGCCAGAAGCCCGGTATTAATCCCCACAGATTGGAATATAAATCTTGATTAAACTCCGCGTTTATACTCAAAATATTCGGTCATAATCTTAAATCCAAGTTTTTTATAAAGGCTATATCCAGCTTCTGAAGATTGTAATACTGCGGTGACCAGATTTTTTGATTTGCCTAAAGTCAATGCATAATGCATCAAAGCTGTACCTATTCCTTCTCTTCTATGGGAATCTATAGTAATTAAACCATAAACACCTAAGGTGTCTTTAGTAATACAGATTTCAACACCTCCGATAGGGATCCCATCTTTCAAATATAATGCATATTGAATGGGTAATATATTTTCCAGAATTATTCTTGATATCTGATTATAGTATGTGGTGACATTTTCGTCTCTCGGCTTCCACAGATCTGACAGCATATAGGCATAAGAATTAAGCTCTTCTGCAGTAGACACTATTTTGATTTCAGGTAATAAGTATTCTGAGACTGATTTGAAGTCGGAAAGATTTAGTTTCATACCAGGGGTGGATTCTGTACTGAGCATACCAAGAGTTGCCAAGATGGATTTTACTTTGTCGTTCAGTTGATTCTTTGCGATCCATATGGTATAGCTAAGTTTTTTATCTTCAAAATGATTCACCGCTGTTTCGATTTCCTGGTCTGAGATGTGGTGGCCATTGATGATATGTATTATGTTAAAAGTGTCAGAGTCGAGCCCGCTATCCACTAAAGTAAGATTTGACTTTTTAATTACCATCATTCCTTTGGTCCGGTATGGGAAGGAGGAAATATGTGAGTCGAAATTTTTTAGTAAAATATTCATTGGGGGCGAAGGTATAGATTAAAGCTCAATTTTATATTATTAAACTATTGAAAATGAATTAGTTAACTTAAGTGCTGCATTAAGGGTAGAGGAATAAAAAGAATAATTGAAAGTAAAGGATTGATATTTTATGTTCTCTCCTGTTCATTGATGCCCACAATAGTAATTTATTCAGGTGTGTTTTAGCTCGGAAAAAATGATTTGACCTGACTATTTTAAAAGTCAGCATAGAAGAGTTCAAACCTTTATATCAATCATCCAACTCTTTATCCAAATCCCCCAGTAAATCACTAAACTCTATCCTTGTTTGATGCAATTCTTTATTTATAATGTTAAATGATGCAAGTCCATGCAATACCAATTCTTTATATATTGGTTTTTCAGTATCGGAGAGTTCAGCTCCTTTGGCTATTAATCTTTCAAGCCCTGATACCTGCGCTAAGGATTGATGATATTCGGGATCAGTTGCATCTACTGACATCTTCAGCTCGTGCTCTCCGGCAAACCAGGCTTTGATAACCCCATAGGGATCCCGATCATTTTTCTTTAATTTTTCAGGATGTGGAAAATATTTAAGGAATTCAGTTTTTACTGCTTTATTGATAAGTTCAAATGCAACTTTATAAGGACCTTGTTGTTCCCCTTCGTATACCAACTCTACTTTGCCGGTGATGGCTGGAACTACTCCGATCAGATCTGATAATCGGGCAACGCCTGAAGATTCGTTGTTTTTTAGCATTCTTCGTTCGACTGCGCTCAACAGGTTTTCATAGGCACTGATACCGAGTCGGGCAGAAACACCTGAGTTCGTATCGATGAATTCACTGGTACGGGCTTCAAATGATATTTGCTCAAGCAATATTTTAATAATCTCAGGTACTACTATATTTTTTTGTCCCGGTTTTACTTTGGCTTCCTGTTCGGTTATTTTTTTTGCAATATCGATATCAAGAGGGTAGTGGGTAATGATCTGACTATCTATACGATCTTTGAGCGGGGTGATAATACTGCCCCTATTGGTATAATCCTCAGGATTTGCTGTAAATAAAAACAATATATCCAGTGGCAACCTTACTTTAAATCCTCGTATCTGTATGTCTCCTTCCTGTAAAATATTAAACAGGGATACCTGGATTCTTGGTTGCAAATCGGGCAATTCATTGATGACAAACAAAGATCTGTTAGCTCGCGGTATAAGACCATAGTGTATTACACGCTCATCTGCATAAGGCAGTTTTAATGTAGCTGCTTTTATGGGATCTACATCACCGATCAGATCTGCTATACTTACATCCGGTGTGGCGAGTTTTTCAACATATCGATCGTCTCTATGAATCCAATCTATAGGTGTATCATCACCCAGGTTTTGGATGGTGGCTTTGCCAAATGGAGAAAGCGGATGAAAAGGGTCATCGTTGATTTCCGATCCTTTGATAATCGGAATGTATTCATCCAGTAATCTTACGAGTAATCTTGCAATCCTGGTTTTGGCTTGTCCACGTAATCCCAGTAACAAAATATGATGCTTGGATAGTATCGCTCTCTCCAAATCAGGTATCACCGTATCATCAAATCCATGAATACCTTCGAATATATTTACTTTGTTTTTTAATGCGATGATCAGATTATCCCGCATCTCATCTTTTATCTGTTTTACACGATAACCGGATGATTTGAGCTGACCGAGTGTACTTATTTCTTTCATAATTATTTAATTTGCACTTTCCAATCGAACGTATTACAATTTTAATTTATCCAGTTTCTCTCGCATCAGCCAAATCGTAAATGGTACATTGTAAAATTGTAATTTTTGATTCCTCCCGCGTGAGCCACACCGTAATTTGTAAGTCGTAAAATTGGATTCTTGTAATTTATCTTCTTCTTTTTTTGCTTTTTTTATAGTCCATAAAAATGAATTCTCCCAGTGTATCCAAAGTGCTGTAAAATGCTTTGCCGTTATTTGCTTTAGTGAATTGGTCCACAAAACTTGCCAGGTAAGGATCCCGGGCCACCATAAATGTAGTAATCGGGATTTGAAGTTTCCTGCAGGCAAGGGCGAGTGCTAATGTTCTATTTATAATCTTTCGGTCCATGCCGTACGGATTCTTATAATACTTCTTACCTATTTTGATGCAGGTTGGCTTACCATCCGTGATCATCATGATCTGTTTATTCGGATTTTTCCTTCTGCGCAGAATGCCCATGGCCATTTCCAGGCCAGCTACTGTATTCGTATGATATGGACCTACTTGCAGATAAGGGAGGTCTTTCATTTGTATCTCTTTGGCATCGTCACCAAAAGTGATGATATCAAGTGTATCTTTGGGATACCGGGTAGTGATCAACTCACTGAGTGCCAGGGCAACTTTCTTTGCTGGAGTAATTCGATCCTCACCATACAATATCATTGAATGTGAAATGTCAATCATCAGCACGGTACTGGTTTGCGATTGAAAATAAGTCTCATATACTTCGAGATCATCCTCTTGCAGGATAAGGTCTTCCACCCCATGCTGGATTTGGGCATTTTTGATGGATTCGGTGAGGGCCAGCTGATCCAATCTGTCACCAAATTCGTAAGGTCTTATTTCTGAAGTAAATTCATCACCAAACCCGGTCTTGGGAGTGGTATGCTGACCTTTTTTACTCTTTTTGAGCTGATCAAAAACATCATCCAATGCCTGCCTTCTCAAGGCTATTTCCAATTTTGAACTTGGGTTGGGACTCAAAAAGCCTTCCTTATTTTCATTGATATAACCTTTGTCTATCAAATCTCGGATAAAATCGGCCATGCCATACTCTTCCGTAGTTAATTTGTATCGTTTATCCAGATCAGTAAGCCAGGAAAGTGCTTCTGTTACATCACCGGATGTATGCAACAACAGCTCTTTAAAAAGTTTAAATAGTTTATCAAAAGGAGTTTTTCCTTCCAGATTGGGGTCCGCTTTGCCAAAAAACCAATTAAGCATGCAAGTGAATATCTAACAAATATACGGGACAAAGGTTGTACTCAGGTTAGAGAAAATAGCTTTAAAAAGCTTTGTTTTATGCAACGATTAGTAGTATGATGAGAAAACCCGGACCCTGATATATCTGTATTTTTATCCCTTTTGAAGAAGCCAACTCCTATCACCTCTATTTATTCAGTAAACTAATTTTAATTGATTTGTATAAATCATTTTTCAAACCTTTATAAATTGCATGGTGAAAAGGATGAATTTTGAATTGGTTTTTTCTATGGGTATTGCGATAACAATTATTGTTGCTTTACCGACCTGCAATCAATCTGGTTCCAATTACCATGAAGATCTCAAAAGCGCGCTTCACGCAGAATATAAAGCGCACATGGAGAAGAATGCTCTTGCGCTCGTTGCCACCTTTTCAGACAGTTTTGTTTCGGTAGATAGGGGTAGAATCGGTTTCCCCGGGCGGGAAGAGTCATTGAAACGATTTGAATCTTACTTTGATAAGGTCAACTTTATCTAATGGGGTGATGTCACGCCTCCTGTAATCCGTTTTTCTAATGACAAGTCGTTGGCTTATGTCATTGTCCGTAAACAAGTGATACTTGAAATAAAATCCAATCCCGGCACGTACGATACAACCCATTTTGCATGGACCGGTATTTACAGACAAGAAAGCAAAACCTGGAAACTGGAATGCATCACCTCTACCAACGAATAAGGAATGGAAGATAGGCATTTTTTAAAAAAAAGTAGCCTTAGTTACTGACATTTCCTTATTACATTCGTTTTACAGATTATATGTCTTTAGTTACCAATACAAGTGGAGTAATTTACATTGATACTTTTTTCGAAGCAGGTCAGATTCTGAATCTGTATAGCAACCATTTGCAAAAACACACGGCTATAATTAATGCGGTCTCCAGGTCATCTTATGTACCTAGCCATTGGGGACCTACATCATTAAAATTTTCATTGTCAGGAGAAGAAAAGTATACTTTAGACAGAAGGCAATATGCTGTAAATTTTGATCATTTCCTTATTTTAAATGAGGGATCTGAATATGCTACGACTATAGACTCCTGTGATGATGTCCATATTTTTACCATTAACTTTTCTAAGGATTTTAGAATTAATGCCTTTAGGCAACCGGAAATATCCAGAATATTTCTAGATGAGTTGAAATTGGAACAGAATGATCAGCCTGAGTTTGTAGAAAAATTATTTCCCTTTGAAAATAGTTGGAAGTCAGAAATAGTGGATATAAAAGAACTGGTAGAGTCGAGATTTGGATCAGCCTCTTTGGAACTGGACGAAAAGTTGAACCTGTTATTTGGGAAAATGGCTAATGCATATAATGATTGTCTGAATGAAACTTCCTCTTTATCACTAAAGAAAAAATCCACCCGATTAGAACTTTATCGCAGACTTTGTTTTGTAAAGGATTACATTCATTCCAATTTTGAGAAAGAGCTCACATTAAAAGAACTATCCCATGTCGGATTGCTGTCAGAGTTTTATTTAATCAGGCATTACAAACAGCTATTCTCGCTTACTCCATTTGAATATTTGATTCAATTAAGAATGCAGAAGGCCCATGCTTTATTGACCTGCACTGATCTGCCCGTGCAGACCGTATGCAATATGGTGGGGTACAATGATCATAGCTCTTTTAGCAAATTATTTAAGAAACATTTTCATTATCCCCCGGCCAAATTGCGCTGGCTTACTCGTAATTAAATTCTACTCCTTTGAAAAAACGAAATCCTTTGATTTTGCAGCTATATGACAATTATTGCATGTATTGGTAAATAGGGTAGCCCCTCTGTATTCGGCATTTACTCCACCACCGGCCAATCTTATTTTCAGTGTGATCGGATCGATATGAAACCATTCCCAATTCCCAAAACCCGGATTGAAATTTTTCCCGCGCTTGGCCATGGCTACATAAAATGTATTTATCGTATCGCCTGATGTCTTTCTGTATTCTTTAACTATTAACGTTCCTACAGGATATTCTCCATTTGATGCTTTGGATACATTGTCTTTAATATATACCCATCTTTGGGAATTAGGTACCCTGCTCAAATGGGCACCTCCTGAATTTGCCAATAATGTGGTATCTGTGGTTTTTTTGACAATGGTCCAGTTTCTCCATCCTTCGAAATCTGAATTTCTGGCTACAAATTCTTTTTCTTCTACTATACTAATCTCTTCTTTTTTGCAAAATGAAAATGCTATCAGTAAGCTTGTTATTAAAATATACTTTGTCATAAAATTGTTTATTTTTTAATGGGAACAAATGTATTGGTGTCAGGGGCCTGATAGGTATGTCAAAATTGTGCAGTTACCCGATACAAAAAAAGTTCACAATATACACCACATGATATTTTTATCTTCAGGGCAGAATGACGGGACTTATCCTACACTCAAAGAATAATGATCTGCTTAATTTGGTGGAATTTTAAATAAGGCTTTTATTAGTGAACCTGCTTTTATTTTAAAAAGTTAAATACATCTGTTTAGGGCTGAAATTGGAAAATATCAGGGTATACTTGAAACAGGGTAGCTCCATTTGCCGTATTTTGAGGGGAAAATAGATTTTGACTAAATGAAAGGATTACTAATTTTAGCTCTTACCATACAGACTATTGCATTTGCTCAGAAAGATCCATTGGTGTTGGATGAAAGATCCAGAGCAGAAGTCATCAATACTATTTTAGATGACAGATTTAATAATTTGCTGCCTCAGCTTATGCGCCGGGAAGGATTTGATATGTGGATTTTAATATCCAGAGAATATCATGAAGATCCTGTAATGAAGACTATGCTTCCGGCAGAATGGTTGTCAGCCAGGAGACGAACTGTATTTGTTTTTTATGATAATGGTAATACTGTGGAAAAACTCGCCATTGCCAGATATGATGTAGGATTGCTAAAATCTTCCTGGGATCTGAATGTATACCCTGATCAATGGGATGCCTTGATCGATGGGATAAAATCCAAGAATCCTAAACGCATCGGAATCAACTATTCTTCCAATTATGCACACGCTGATGGACTCAGTCATTATGAATATGAGCAATTGATAACAAGGCTTCCGGATGAATTTAAATCCAGGGTCCAATCTGCTGAAAGACTTTCGGTAGCGTGGCTCGAAACCCGTACTAAATATGAAATGGATCTCTACGAGCATATAAACAGAATATCCCATGAAATCCTGCGCGAAGGACTAAGTAATAAGGTAATTCAACCCGGAGTGACTACTACGGAAGATGTGGTTTGGTGGTATAGGCAACGAATTACCGATGCAGGGCTTGAAACATGGTTTCACCCCACTGTGGATATACAAAAAGCCGACACTTCCAGGTTTGACCATTTGCGTACTTTCTCCAAGCGGCCGGGATTAGAAATTATTCAACCCGGAGACTTGCTGCATGTCGATTTTGGGATTACGTATCTCAGATTAAACTCGGATATGCAGGAGCATGCTTATGTATTGAAGCCGGGAGAGAAAGAGGTACCTACCTATTTGCATTCAGCTTTTGCTAAGGCGTTACGCTTGCAAGACATACTTACTGAAAATTTTAAAACCGGATTGACCGGAAATGAAATCCTTACCAATGCACTATTGCAGGCCAAGAAGGAAGGAATCAACGGGTCCATTTATACTCACCCCATTGGTTCACATGGGCATGCTGCCGGACCCACTATTGGTATGTGGGATAATCAAAAGAAAATTATTGGTCCGGGTGACTATCCAATGTATCCCAATACGGCTTACTCCATTGAATTAAATGCTTCAGTGGCGATACCAGAGTGGAATGGTAAAGTGATAAGGATCATGTTGGAGCAAGATGGGTACTTTGATGGTAAAACATTCAGGTACATTGATGGAAGGCAAGAAAAAATTTATGCCGTGCAGAGATAAAGACAAAGTAAAAATGAAGAACAGTGGCGGTACTGACAATAATCATTAATCGTCATTTCACTAACTATTAAACTAGTATTTTTAATCACATTCAAAATGAATACCGAGATCTTTAACCATCAGCTGAAACAATTTAGTATTCTCTGTTTGATTTTACTATTTTCTTATTTAGTTCTCCGCGAACTCTACATTTTTATTCCCGGAATATTAGGTGCGTTAACTGTCTATATTCTATCCAGAGGTAGTTATTTTCAATTGGTGTATCACCGACATTGGAAAAAGCCGATGGCGGCCTGGTTATTTCTGATGCTATGCTGTATTTTTATTTTTGGATTAATTTTTATCACATATCACATGCTCAATGAGCAGGTACAACCTTTTTTGAAAAATCCTGCGGAGATGATTGCAACAGCAAAAGATGCAATCGTGAAGGTGCAGAAAGAATCTGGAGTCATGTTTGTTTCCGAAGAAATTATGGTTACTTGGCAACAAAAATTAAGTGCCACCATTCCATCTTTCCTCAATGATACCTTTAACCTTTTTTTAAACATCGCCTTATTGTTATTCATTCTTTATTACATGCTGGTACATGGTAAAGAAATAGAATCCTATTTAATAAAAGTAATTCCGCTCAAAAACGCCAATGTCCATTTGTTGGCTATGGAAACGAAAAGAATAGTAAAAGTGAGTGCGTTAGGTATTCCAATCATTTCGCTTGTGCAGGGGCTGACAGCTACCATAGGGTATTATTTATTTGGTGTAAATGAATACATTCTTTGGGGATTTTTAACGGGGGTACTTGCTTTTTTTCCGATTGTTGGCACCATGATAGTATATGTGCCATTGGTTTTATTTATGTTTGTAAGTGGTAGTACATCGCAGGCGGTGGGGCTTGGTGTATACAGCCTGATCGTTACAGGAAATATTGATTATGTGGTGCGCATTACACTATTAAATAAAATGGGCCATATTCATCCGGTAATTACGGTTATTGGAGTCATTGCCGGCTTAGGTATGTTTGGTTTTCTCGGTTTGATTTTTGGCCCTCTATTGGTTAGTTACGTAATTTTATTGATTAGAATTTATACAAATGAATTCCTGGAACATAAGGATTTATCGACAACGGAAAAAGTATAATAATGATTGAAGCTGTGTAGAATGTGGCTGCAAAAATAATACGCTTTAAAAAAAAGAGTAAATTCCATATTTTCAATCCTGTAATCCATTAAAATGAATAGAAGAAAATTTATCAGTGCTTCCTCCAAATTAGGCTTTGCATTGGGTGTGACTCCTTCGTTGAAGTCAATTCCCGAGCCGAATAAATACAAATCAGCCAATGAAAAAATTGTCCTGGGCATCATTGGGTGTAATGGCATGGGAGCAGCAGACATGAACAATGCATTGAAACAATCCAATGTAGAATGCGCCATGATTGCGGATGTGGACGAGTCGGTCAGAAACAGATATGGCCAGCTTGTAAATAAAACGCAGGGCAAAACTCCTATGCTGGTAAATGATTTTAGAAAGCTATTGGAAAATAAAGATATCGATGGCGTGATCATCGGTACACCGGATCATTGGCATTGCCTGTCAGCAATATATGCCTGTCAGGCCGGCAAAGATGTATATGTAGAAAAACCGATGGCCAACTCTATAGGCGAATGCAACCTTATGGTCAAAGCAACTCGAAAATACAACAGGGTGGTGCAAGTAGGCCAGCAACAAAGGAGTGGTGAACATTTTAGTTCTGCCATGAAACTCATACACGATGGAGGTATTGGCCAACTTAGAAAAGTTAATATCTGGGGATTTTTTCCATATGGCCTTGGCCAGGCAAAAGTACCTGATGAAGTAATTCCATCCGGTGTTGATTTTAATATGTGGCTTGGACCCGCTCCTTCCAGATCATTCAATAAGTCCAGATTTCATGGATCCTGGCGTATGTTTTGGGATTACGGTGGTGGATTATTATCTGACTGGGGTGTACATTTATTGGATATTGCTCTCTGGGCAAAAAATATAAAAACGCCACCCAAAGCCGTTGTCGCTACAGGAGGTAATTTTTCAAAGGATACCAATTACCGCGAGACTCCGGATACTATGAATGTATCGTATCAGTTGGATGATTTTACTATCCAATGGGATCATGTCGCCGGACCATTAAATGGGCCATACGGCAAAAGATATGGACTTGCATTTGTAGGAAACGATGCAACCCTTGTGATTAATAGAGATAGCTGGGAATTATTTCCTGAAACTGAAAATGGAAAGTATAAAGTAACTGCCTTACCAAAAAGAATGGAAACAGAAAGACCCCATGAATTGCATATTAAAAATTTCCTTGAATGTATAAAATCAAGGAAGGATCCTGCCTGCACAGTTGAAAATGGCAGAATCGTGGCCATGTATGCACATATGGGAAATATTGCACTGCGCACGAATACGAGGCTGGAGTGGAATGAAGTGAATCAAACCTTTGGTGAAAATAAACTGGCGAATGCCTTGATCACTCCTGAATATCGGCCCCCCTGGACCCTGCCGGTAATGTAAATCTAAATATTGAGTTAAATTCCAACGTTGGGTAGGATCAGGTCGTTTATACGAATATGAGAAAGATATTATTTATCACAAGCTTACTGGTGTCTGGATTGGTTTTTACAAATATGTCTTGCACCAAAGAAGACTCTGTGCCTGAAGGTTGCATTCGGGTAAAAATGCTCGGGTATCTTTGTGGTCAAGCCAATTTTCAGATCCTGGATTCTAAATATTATTCCCTTGGCGAGGATGGTTGGGTAGATGGTAACGGAAAAAAATGGGATCATGTGTTTAAGTCTATATTAACTTGTAATGATCTGCAAATGCTGGATGCCATGGCAAGACCAACCTATGAAGGATTGGAATTTACAGTGAAAAAGTTGGAGAAACCTGAAGATAACGGTTGTGCCATTTGCAAAGCTTTATTATATGGTCCCAATACCTGGCATTATGTAAAATTTCAAGGTGATAATTGTAAATAGATAGTTATTTCATTCCATGAGTGCTTTTAGGTCCACAGAGATCTCTATATCTTGGTGCGAAGTATTAACCATCAGGCAAAAACTTAATTATATCAACCCTACGCTTTCGGAGCTTCCAATGTTAAGTCAATAATCTTTAATCTCCTTTTAGACGCAATTTTGACTTTACCACTCATAAATAGTTTGGCAGCCATCCAAGAAAGTATGCTGGTAACACCTAAGCCTATTTGAAAATTATTCAATTTTGGACCTCTGATAATTTGTATTCCAGAATAGAATAAATAAGGAATTGCAAATTTAGCTGTTGCTTTTGCCATAGCATTACCTTGATTTGGTGTGAGGTCAAATCCATTGATCTCTTTCAGCGGGATACAATAATTATCTGAAACGATAATGCATTTTTCTCTTTCATCCAGTCCAAGTATGGTATATTGATGCCAAAGATATTTTTTATCATCCTTAAAGTGAATCCGTATATCTGAGCCAACAGGGTATTTTCGGGTCTTTATTTGACCCTGTGTTTCAAGTACGAGAAATTTTTGTGCAAAAATAGAGTTGCTTATAAAAAGTATGGGGGCCAGCACCCTGATTAGATTGGACATCAGCAAGATTGAAACGAAGATACAATCGTTTTTGCTGGAGATTAACCACTTTATTAAGAAATGTTTAATTCCAGGACTTAACATAAACTATGATCTTTAAAATATAATTTTGACCGGAAATCCGAATTATTATTCTCATGCCGGTTAGACTATTTATCACCTTGATTTTGTTGTATCTACAAATAGAAGTTTTTTGTCAAAAATTCATTCTTGACTCAACCAACAGAATATCATCTTATGAAGTACTGTTGAATTCCCGGGAATGTGATGGTCTTGCAAATATCAAGATCAACCTGTTCGATACCACCAAATTAAACAAGTTTGAATTGATATCAAAGACGATTCCTCCCAAATACATTGTCCAGAATGAAACAATTCTCAAAAATATTCCCAGGGGATATTATGATCTTAATTCATATGATGAAAACAATGAAGGGGATGCTATTAAAAATATACATATTGGAATGACGGTCTCAGCAAGAGGTAGCTATATGTGCTCTGGTAGCAATGTGCTTTTTTACAAATATTTCTATATTACTAATGGTATTCCACCTTTCAGTCTTAAGGTGACATCGAAATCGGATTCCACGCTTTTTTTTCAGCAAGGGATTATGGACTCCGTCATTTTCTCCAAAGACAGTTTTGATGTATCCAGTAAATATATTATCAAAGATGCTTGTGGTGATAGTATTCTGTCTTCACCGGTATTGGATAAAGGGATCCACCAAATTAATACTGACCTTAGTTGTTCAGGTATTCTGAAGTTTTCATTAAAATCTTCGGGACAGGAATTTAGTGGACCATTGCCATCATTAAAATATACCTGGACTATAGATTCCAATAATGTTGAAGCATATGTGTTGACTACCAGTATCAGAAAGGATTCTTTTTTATTAAGACTAAATATATCCGATACCACCGGGTGCCAGACCAATTTTACTTTTTTGGTTGATTCTTCAAATATTCCTCAGCAGTCCAATGATATTGACTTAATCGTGGATAAAATTTTGTCATGCTCACCGGACTCAAATTATATAAGGGTTACCGATAAAAACAGTACCAGCACTTTATTTATGTGGAATACGGGCGATACTAATTCTTTTATAAATCCCAAAACAGATGGGATCTACAAGGTATTCGCAAAAAATAGTTCTGGATGCACAGATTCAGCAAGTATTAGTTTTGTGATATCGCATTTAACAATCTCAGCAGACAAAATAGACAACACTTGTTTTGCAAGAAATACTGCCTCTATCACCATCTACCCGAAGGGAGGAATTAGCCCCCTTACTTATTTTTGGACCGATTCAGTATATTCTAAAGACCGTACAGCGCTGTCCAATGGGAACTATAGGTTGCAAATTACGGATTCCATAGGGTGTAGATTAGATACATTCTTTGTAGTAAAGAGTCCGCCTCCGTTAAACCTTAACCTTTTTGCAAGAGCGGCCTCATGTGCTCCTGCAAAGGATGGTAAAGTGGAATCCATGGCTTTCGGTGGTACTCCACCCTATGATGTGCAATGGAATAATGGATTAAAGGTATTTAACGTGGATACACTCGCAGTGGGTTTTTATAAAATCACTGTAACAGATAATAATAAATGTACCACAGAGTTTTCATTTCGCATAGATGACTTATCGCCATTACGGGGTACTAAGATTGACACACTTTGCTCGGGGGGATCCATCACTATAGGTTCAAAAAGATACAGCAGCAGTGGCAGGTATATAGACACTTTGATTTCCAAAAAAGGATGTGATAGTATTCATGTCACTCAATTGGTAGTCAATCCCCTAATTGATTTCTCACTTGGTTCCGTCTCACCTACCTGTAGTGGTTACACAGACGGCAGTATTACCGTGGGTTCATTAATTGGAGATCCGGCGTACACCTATTACCTGAATGACAAACCTGTGGGGTTACGAGGATATGATAATTTATCTGCAGGGAATTATATTGTAAAATTACAAGACCGGTTCGGATGTTTCAGGGAAAAAGGAATCTCCATCTCTAACCCTGAAAAAATAAGTTTTACAATAGGCAGGGATACCCTGCTTGACTATGGCGATACACTAAAAGTGAAAGCAATTACCAACCTTGATATTTCTAAAATTAAGTCCATTAAATGGAAAACCACTCCTATGGAAGCAGACTGCAGTAATTGCGGTACTTCATTTGTATATCGGCCAAAACAAGATCATACTCTTACAGCTACCCTCGAAAATTTAACCGGTTGCAAAGTAGAAGATGAGATGCTGATAAGAGTTAATTTGGATTTTAAGGCCTACCTGCCAAATGTATTCTCGCCCTCTCTTTCAAACTATTCAGAAAATAAGCGATTTACTGTTTTAGCAGGCCGCCAGGTAATTAAAGTCAAATACCTTCGCATCTTTAATCGGTTAGGTGATCAGGTTTATGAAGCAGCTGATTTTTTACCAAATGATTTTTCAATAGGTTGGGATGGTACGTTTAAAGGTGCCGATGTGAGCCAGGGAGTATACGTTTATCTTGCAGAAGTAGAATATGCCGACGGAAGATTTGGCAGATTAAAAGGCGATGTTACCATATTGAGATAAATTTGAAAATGCCTATAAAACCAATAGTAATTCTATAAGATGAGCATTGCCTCATTTGCTAGGGAATGGCTCTGACGATAAATAGGAATGATGTATCATTTAAGGGTGAGGGCATTTATTCCATTTCAATGTTTGGGGGGGTATATAAATGCTCGATTTATCTTAAAAATACGCAGCTTATGCTCAAAATCTTTTCATGGTTTTGCTTTTTTCTTATTTTCTATTTCAGTTACCACTTACCAAAATGTTAGCCACTACCGGGATGTTTTTTATTTGGTGTTAGCATGGTTTGGACTGACTTTATATTTTTCTATTAAATAGGCTTCCTCCTTATTTTGATATTGTAGCTTTCTAATGGTGAATTAGCTCCCATTTTCTCCCTATCTTCGCGGCCCGTATTCAATGTAATTTATTTTAATATATGTACAACAGCAGGATCAAAATCAAATCATTATTAGCCTCAGAGACAGTCGATTATACAGCTACCGTAATGGGATGGGTTCGCACCTTTAGAAATAACCAATTTATAGCTCTCAATGATGGCAGTACTAATAATAATTTACAAGTGGTGGTAGAATTAGGTAAGCTAGATGAGACAACAATAAAAAGAATAACTGTTGGAGCTTGTATCAAAGCAACCGGTCTGGTAATCGCATCTATGGGTAAAGGCCAAAAAGTAGAGCTTAAAGCGGAGGCTGTTGAAATTCTGGGGGATAGTGATGCAGAAAAATTTCCATTGCAACCCAAAAAGCACAGCCTGGAGTTTTTACGCGAAAATGCTCATCTTAGATTCAGAACCAATACATTTGGAGCAGTATTCAGAGTAAGGCACGCATTGGCTTTTGCGGTTCACCAATTTTTTCACAATAAAGGATTTGTATACATGCACACCCCAATCATCACTGCCAGTGATGCCGAAGGTGCCGGTGAAATGTTTAGAGTGACCACTCTGCCTATTGATGGCTCTGCACCAAGAAATGAAGATGGAAGTATCAATTATAAACAGGATTTTTTTGGTAGAAGCACGAATCTGACGGTAAGTGGACAACTCGAAGGAGAGCTGGGGGCTATGGCTTTCAGTGAGATTTACACCTTTGGTCCCACTTTCAGAGCAGAGAATAGCAATACTTCCAGGCATCTGGCTGAGTTTTGGATGATAGAGCCGGAAATGGCTTTTTATGACCTTGATGATAATGCGAGATTAGCTGAAGACTTTATAAAATATGTGATTAAGTTTACCATTGACAATAACGCCGATGATCTGGCTTTCCTCGCGACAAGATTAGAAGAAGAAGAAAAAAACTTACCTCAGGATAAACGCAGTGGTATGAGCCTGCTGGACAAACTCAATTTTGTAGTCAATAACGACTTCGAAAGAATCACCTATACTCAGGCCATAGATATTTTGCGGGAAAGTAATCATAATAAAAAGAAAAAATTTCAATTTCCTATTGATGCATGGGGTACCGACCTGCAAAGTGAGCATGAAAGATACCTCGTAGAAAAGCATTTCCAAAAACCGGTAATCCTTACCAACTATCCCTCTGCCATCAAATCATTTTATATGCGGCAGGATGAAGGATGTGCACCTGATAGACAGACGGTGGCAGCTATGGATATCCTGGCCCCTGGCATAGGTGAGATTGTAGGTGGAAGCCAGCGTGAAGAGAGATTGGACAAACTGATCAGCAGAATGAAAGAAATGCATATACCTATGGAAGATCTCTGGTGGTACCTCGATACCCGTCGCTTTGGCTCATGCGTGCATGCAGGATTTGGACTCGGATTTGAAAGACTGGTACAATTTGTGACAGGCATGTCCAACATCAGGGATGTAATAGCATTTCCAAGATATCCGGGCAGTGCTGAGTTTTAGAGAAATCAAAAGGAAGAAACAATTAGTTTAATCTATTCAGGGTTACATCCAATTCCTCTTCACTCATTTCTCCTTTTCTTCTGTACACTATTGTCTTATTTCGGTCCAATATATACGTAGTGGGTGTGGAGGTTACATTATACAATGAATTGATTCGCGATTGATTATCGGCATCTGCCAGATGCATCCATTTTGCATTTGGATAGTTTGTCTTCATGTGTTCAAAGCAAGCGATTACTCCAGCTCCGGTTTTGTTACATACAGTAATCAGTTGAATGTTTTTTGATTGGTATTTTTCAAGTAAAGCATTAAGTATCGGCAATTCTTTTTTGCAATGGCTGCAATCCGGGCTCCAAAATAACAACATAGCATACGTAGCCTGAAGTGATGAAAGGATAACCTTCTTTTGATTTTCATTGAAAAGGGTAGCATCAGGAGCCTTCTTACCCACCATCAGCCTTTCGATATGAATAGCTTGTATTTTATGCTTTGCAGTTTCTTCCTGATTTAGCCAAGGGGTTTTATTTTTTAATACATATTCATTCACGAGGTATACATAGAGTTTGTCCATATTAAACCGGCTCATTCGCTGGAATGAGTTTAATAGATAATTTAGATAATAATGGTAGCCCTCAGCATGGGACGAAATTTTATCCACAATATTTTTAAGTCGAGATTCACTCTGTAGCAAACCGGCATCGTGTGATCGGATAGCATACATATCCAGCCAAAGTATGGATAGCGGGTTGGACCAGAAAAAATCGTTCGAAGGAGCATTATTTATAGTAAAACTCTGATCAAAAAATAATTGTCGTTGTTTTTTCCTGTCCTCCAGGTTGCCTTTTAATACGGGCATTTCAAATTTGGTTTCCTCTATTATTTTAGTTACAAAAGAAGAAGGGTATTTTCCAGAAATAAAGGATTGATATTCCTGTATTGCTTGTTCATGATGTACCAGTTTTTCAAATGAATCCTGGTTTTCATACAATCTCCAGGCATCCACCAAATCATAATACTTTCCCAATAAGCTATCCATTTTATGGTAATAGTCATAGAAAAGTTTTGTTTCGGCGGATCCATTTATTTGGGCAGTTTTTACAGGATTACCCGCATCTACCTGGATAGAAAAATTGGGTTGCTGGGGATCGAGGTAGATATAAAATCCGATGGTAGGGCTTTGATCATTTACATTAAAAGCAATGTTATATAATCCCTTTTTATAAATGGTGTCCGCTTTTAAATGGAAGTAACCATCATTAGATTTTATGATGATTTGATTCTTTACAAAACGTTTTCCCAACATTTTGCCCCACCATATGCTGTCGCGATGATAATCTTTTATTTGAATCGAAATGTCAGATTGAGCAAAAGAAACGAGATGAGTAAATATTTTTATTAAAATCAGATATAGAATTCGGGTTCGCATGCAGTGATCATCTTGCTTATCTCTGGATTACAATTTTTTCTCTGCCCGCAAATTTGCCTCCATGTACACTGATTATATACATCCCATTAGCCAGGTCATGGGTCTCTATTTTAGTATTATATGCAGATGCAGACTTAGGAAGGCTGAATGATTTTATTTTTTTACCATCAAGGGTAAAAATGTCACCTGTAAGATCCATGGATTGCGGTAAATGCAAAGAAAGAAAAATATGATTGACGGCTGGATTAGGTGATACGGTAAACTCTAATGGAGCGGTCTTGAATTCTTTATTACTCACGGTTATTTTCGACTCTACGATAGTGCCTTTCTCCGGTGCTTCTGCACATACCGACTTAGTCTCATTATATTCTATGCATGCCTGGCTATTGTAATTAACCATATCCATTATTTCCAGATCATCTAGAAACCATCCTGTACCTCCTCCTGCATCATCAGATCCCCATCTGAATTGAATGTTGAATTTTTGATTTTTATACTCTGCCAGATCTATAAAAGTGGGGATGAATCCTTTGGAATCACCATAGAACGCACGCAATTCAGGTATTGGTATAGCAAAATAGGAAAGAGGCCCACTATACCCGTTTCTGAATATTTTAGTGCCTAAGTCTTTATACGAAGTGCCTCCATCCGTGGTTACCCTTAAAACACCTCCATCAAATGCATGTTGGGTAGCATATCTATGATAAAACCTCATCACGGGTTGCTGAAGTTTACTTACATCAAATGGATTTAATGGGCTTAGCACCTGATCATTATCTGTGGCCTGATTAGGAACAAACCAGGATTTTTTACCACTTTTCGCAAGTACATCTGTGATCTCCCATATACCGGTTCCTTCTAAGGCATTTAAATCATAGTTGAGTTCGGTGGTTTCCATGCTGTCTATAAAAAACACGGACGAATGTTTGGTTTTACTTGATTCCAATTTGTAACTGATGGTAATGGTTTCTCCGGATTTAAGACCCGCACTAGGTCTATAACTGAGTTTATTTAAAGTCTGGATCAATGGTACATTTGATGAATTTGATTTAAGGCTGCATCCATCAGGGATTATATCATTCAGTACCACGCTTTTCAACGAATCCTTTGTGTCATTGCGGGCAGTTATGGTTACCAAGATTTCATCTCCGGCATTTATGAGAGGGGTCATGCTTTTGGATATTTTTACGGTAGGAATGCAAGTGGGTGGTAAATCAAAAGCTTCTACGCCATCACCCCTGTTTTGGGATGATCCCTGTTTGGCAGAAAACCCCAACCCTCGTTTGGCAAATGCTTCCCAAAGTAGACATTGATTTGCCCCATTGTATAATAGCATATCTGCTTTCAATATAGCATCTCTGGCATCCGCAAATCCAGGGCTGCAAGGCTGTAATTTCAACCCTTCAAATACAAGTTTTATAGCTTTATTATTTCCACCCTGACCGGTATATAAATTAGCGTCATAGCCATAAGCATTGGTCATCTTCCAATACACTTCCCACAGAATGAGTGTCCAGACTTCACCGAGTGCGTGCGGAGTCTCTGTACTGAATATATCTTCATAGGTTTGGCTGTTCGTACTCATATTGGTCGTGTAAGGAAATTTTCTGATCCCCCGGTCAGTAATGGCTTGTTGTATAGGGTAAGTGCCGATGCCAATTAATTTATTTTCTGTATCTCCTGGTTTTGCATTTACAATCAAACTAAAAAAATCCGACCACCCTTCGCCCATCTGTTCGTCATTATTAAGGCACCCTGAATTGGAAGGACCACCCGTAAGCCGGGTAGAAATTCCATGGGCGTATTCATGAGCTATCACTCCATTATCAAATGATCCGTCCCGTTCCAAAGCAAGATTTGCGGTTGGCTTTTGTATACTCAATGTGTAGTTAGATGCATTTTTTCTTAAATCAATTGCATCTGATGATCCAACCGAGATTACCGGTATTATTACATTGCAGGGAGCAGGTGAAAGTCCTGCCATATTATTTGGAGTATTTTCAAAGTTGGCTATTATTACTGCTATGGCACCTGCTGCCTGGGCAAAGCATGCTTTCTCGTGGAAAAAACAATCCCCTCTGTCTATTAAGGCAATTTTGCCTTTGACCTCATTGGCATTTTTTAATGTTTTGCAACCTAGTGACGGATTAGAAGTTCCATCGGATACCAATGCAATTTTGCCTTTAATTGGAATGGTTGAGATAGCCGGACCAAAATCCGCAGACCCCGTCTCCAAATCGGATGTGATGGGTTCGATAATTTTTAATAGTTTTTCACCAGTGGCATTCCATATGAACATTCTCATGCGACCATTTGTACCATCTGCTGGAGGAAAAAAATCAGCGTTGTTTCTGATTCGGGAATTATTGGCACCGTATTGAGCCAGGGCTATCACATGATCATTGCCTCTGCCTTTGCCGGTGGTATTTAATTTTTGAAAACTGCCTCCTTGCTCATCCATACCATAGTGCCAGGCCAGATCATGCATCACATTATTCATGTAAAATAAATTTACTGTGGCTGCATCTTTATTTTGTGTAATAGTGCCAGTTGGATTATACGGATAGTCAAATACTAAA
Source organism: Saprospiraceae bacterium (assembly GCA_044227925.1). Taxonomy (GTDB): domain Bacteria; phylum Bacteroidota; class Bacteroidia; order Chitinophagales; family Saprospiraceae; genus JADJLQ01. The sequence goes on from JBGAVW010000005.1 coordinate 35,407, forward strand.
TTCTCACCCCCGTTGGGCTCATCGTTGGAAGAAATAAAGTTACTATCAGGGTCAGAAAATGCATGTACATTATTTCCTTTGGTAATCGTATATTTTGTGGTGCCATCGTCATGCCAACCAAGAGGAGAGGCTATCTTATCGGAGGGGTCTGTGACCAAACTTGAATTTCCTTCATTTGGACCACTAAGTGGTACCGGCCATACCTTGTACTGTGGGATGGCCTCTTTTACAGGCATATTATCCTTTTTCAATTTTGCTGAGTGAATATGATTTGAAATACAAGAGAGTGTACTATTATGCCTGTCTATGATGTTTCCTGTCTGTGCATTTACATAATTTTCCCAATAATTTCCATTATATTCATGTATACCCACTTTCCATGCCAGTACGAGATTGCCATCCTGTTGCATTTTATAAACTAATTGAGCCGGAATGTCTTGTATTACTTTATCCGTTTTGCTGAATACCAAATGATGCTGGTTTAATTCGGTTTTGACTACCGGCTTGGATCGTAAATATTGTTGAATCCCTGATTTGGCCAAAGACTGTATCACAGCGTCAGAAGCAGCCAATGAGTTGGAGTTGAATTTTATTTTTTGCGTCAAATTGCCAACCCAACTGTTCACATTACCTACGACCACTTCATTGTTTTTAATGGCAAAGTTGGCAATGGCATTTTCAATAGGAATATCCAGGTAATATTGCTGCAGGTAGGCATAGGTTATTTTGGTTTTATCGTCTGTGTATTGATCTATGATTTTATAGTTTGATATGTCATCCAGTGATTGACCGGATTCCAACCACTTGGATTGAAGACTGGTTTGAATCAAATCTTCTTTTTGTGCATGCAGAGGCAATAAGCAACTGAAGAGGATTAAAATTCTAAAGGATGTTTTTAAAATATAAGCCATGAAAAGTGTAGATTTATGTTACAAATTTATCTATTTAATCTTGAACTAAACTACTGGTGTCAAGGTTGTGTATAAAGCTAACTAAAAATATATAAAGTTTTGTTAAATAATACGAATCAGATCATTTACGGTAAACACCCTGTCACTGAAGCCCTCAAGGAAGAAATACCACTGGAAAAAATATTGCTTTTACAAGGTACTCATGGGGAGTTTGAAAAATTCTTAAGAGAAGAATGCAGGGAAAAATCTATACCTCTCCAGCAAGTACCAAAAGAATTACTCAATAAACTGGCTAAAGGCAATAATCACCAGGGAGTAATTGCTTTTGGAGCACCCATAGAATACCAGGATTTGAAAGGCTTACTGCCTTTTTTATTGAATAAGGACAAATTTCCATTATTTATTTTATTAGATAGAGTGACCGATGTACGTAACCTGGGAGCGATTGCCAGGAGTGCAGAATTATTGGGAGTAGATGCCATTATTGTATCTGCAAAACACAGAGCGAAAATAGACGAAGAAGCAATTAAAACATCCGCTGGTGCCTTGTTAAAATTGGCAGTTTGCCGGGAGCAAAGTCTGAATAGCGCATTGGAAATTCTTATAGATAATGGAATTAAAATAGCTGCTGCCGATTCGAAAAATGGTACACCTGTACGGGATGTCAATTTTAACCAACCTATGGCAATTGTGTTGGGGTCAGAAGATGAAGGGGTTCATCCTGCACTGCTGGCTAAATGTGATTATCGATTCAGAATTCCCCAGACCGGCACTATCGATTCATTTAATGTTTCTGTAGCTGCGGGAATAGTATTGTATGAAATATTCAACCAAAGAAGTAAATAATTTTAATTTTAACCTTTTCGCTATTACCAATGTTGCAGAGTATTTTAAAAATGTTAATACAGCTTTTTCAGCCAATGCAGAATTTATAAGCAAAGAAGAAAAGCACTATAATTCATTAAAATACATTTAATTTCCTACTGGCAATGCTTTAAATATTGACTAATTTTTAAATATAATTAAACTTTGAAAATGATAAATTTTAGGAATCTTACAAAATATTTAATTTCAATTACCATCCTGCAATTTATAGCATGTAGTCCTGCGACCAAAAGTCTACAGGATGGAAAAAAATCATCTTCCTATTCACCTGCCGAAAAGTCCCTCCTTTGGGAAATCACCGGCAACGGTCTCAAAAAGCCTTCCTATTTATTCGGGACCATTCATCTGATTGGTAAAGATGATTTTTTCTTTCCCCAGACTCTGGAAGATAAACTCAATGCCTGCGAACAAGTCACTTTCGAAATTGATATGGATGAAATGTCATCTATGGAATCCTTAATGAAAATTATTGGCAAAGCTTTTATGAAAGATGGGCTCTCTCTTCGTGATCTTATTAGCGACGAAGAGTATGCATTAGTTGAAAAAAAATTTAGTGAAAAAGGACTGCCACTTCAGTTTTTGGAAAAAATGAAGCCTATGTTGCTATCCACCTTTGCCTCTTTTGATATGGAGGGTGGAGAAATGAGTTCCTCTTCCAAATCTTATGAAATGGAAATTTACAGCAAAACTCAGTCCGCTAATAAAGAATCAAAAGGATTGGAAACCATTGAAGACCAACTTGCCATATTTGATACCATTCCTTACAAAATGCAGGCTCAGATGTTAGTCGAAAGTATCAAGTCTTCCGACCAGGACAATAAAGAATATAAGGAGATGATAAATCTCTACAAAAGGCAAGATGTTGAATTATTATCCAAAGTGGCAGTACAAGATGAAGGGGATGGTATGGGTAAATACGAAGACCTCTTCCTGTTCAATAGAAATAAAAATTGGATACCAAAAATGTCGATCATGATGAAAGAAAAATCAACTTTTTTCGCCGTTGGCGCAGGACACCTGGGCGGAATGAAAGGAGTGATCAATCTATTGAAGAAAGCAGGATATAAAGTTACAGCGGTAAAAATGGGTCTTGGAGCATAGACTTTTACAAACCTGTCTCGATTTGTTTGTGTGTTTTTACCAAAGTTCCACATGTCAGTTTGACATTGAACTTATGATGAAATGATTTGATGCAGGTATTAGTGCCGAATATGGTCATCAAATTTTATTTTTACTTTAATGCTTAATTTTAGGTTTTCATGAAAAAACTAGAAACCGATTTAATCCACAAGGGATATAACCCGGAGGTTGCCACGGGGGCCGTATCCATGCCAATAATATTATCCACCACGTTTGAACGAGCAGCGGACGGTAGCTTTATGGAAGGAAGGGATATTTATTCCAGATCCTCCAATCCAAATAGAAGAGCTCTGGAAGAAAAATTGACATTGCTTGAAAATGGTACTGATGCGATGGCTTTTTCATCAGGGCAGGCCGCTACTATGAGTATTATGCATTCGCTCCAATCCGGGGATCATGTGTTATTGCCGGATGATATTTATTATGGAACTAAAGTAATGTTGCAAAATTTATATCACAGATTTGGATTGGAATACGATACTATAGATATGACGGATGTGGATTTGGTAAATAATTCAATCAAAGCCAATACCAAACTTATTTGGATAGAAACGCCTTCCAATCCTTCACTTAAAATCACGGATTTACAGGCCATTGCTTCTATTGCAAAAGAAAAAAAAATAATCACAGCTTGTGACAATACCTGGGCTACACCTTATTTTACTCAACCTTTTGAATTTGGTATTGATTTAATTATGCATTCGTCTACCAAGTACTTTGGTGGTCATTCCGATATTATTGGCGGGGCCGTGATAGTGAACGGCAATGAAGCTTTGGCTCAGAAAATCAGGGACTTTCAAATTCTTGGCGGGGCGGTTCCTTCATCGTTTGATTCCTGGTTACTGTGCAGAAGTCTTGCTACTTTCCCTGTCCGGATGAAAGTACATGGTGAAAATGCTATGGCTTTGGCAAAGTATCTTAACGCTCATCCAAAAATTGAAAAGGTCAATTATCCTGGATTGCCCTCTAATGAATACCATACAGTGGCTGCTTCTCAAATGAAGAACGGATTTGGGGGCATGTTATCCATACTGGTGAAAGGTGGGGCAGGTGAAGCGTTGCGATTAGCCTCTAATTTAAATACCATCACCCATGCCACTAGTCTGGGCGGTGTGGAATCTTTAGTAGATCATCGCCAGTCAGCTGAAGGCGCTCATAGTGTAAGTCCACCCAATTTGCTCCGGGTTTCGGTAGGAATTGAGAATATAGATGACCTGATTCGGGACTTTGATCAGGCACTGGGTTGAAATATAATGGCAGTAGCAGTCTGTATTGGTTATGTTGAATTGCTTGAACTTGGGGGTAGATATCCCTAGTAAATGCCAGTTTTTATAACACTATTAAGCATTCCTTTATTAGATCTCGGTTAGAAAATGCAGCTGAAACCAAGAAAATGGACACAAATAAAGATATAGACTTTAAAGTGAATGGATCTTAAAATAGGTCGGCCAGTTTCAGTGGTTTAGGTATCGGGGAATATTCATTTTTATGTAAGATAAACATGGAAATATTTTGTCTCATTTCCTGACACATTCCCATAAGATTTGCAATTTCCCGTGAGGGGTTTTGGTGTATTTCAAAACAATAAAATGTAGGATTTTTTACAAAAGGATTGGAAGAAATAATACCCTTATTGATCGAACCAAATCTGCGTTTTTGTTAAATTTTATATTTTTTTGACGATTTCGTTCTAAAACGTTAAAAAAATTTTGAATTAACCAATTGTGATACTATATTGTCCCAGGTTAGATGTAATCGTTTGCGCAAATTATTGCATTTACTTTACAATTAGATTAAAATTAAACTTTATAATATGACTAAAAAACTCCTGAATTGTATGCAATTGCTGTCATTCGTATTATTATGTACGGGAGCATTTTGCCAACAGACCATCTCCGGTACGGTACTGGATGGAAATTCTGATCCGCTAATTGGGGTCAATATACTAGTAAAGGGTACCGGTCGTGGTACTGTAACCGATGTAGATGGAAAGTATTCTCTGCAAGCAAGCCGAGGTGAAGTATTGGTTTTTTCGATTATTGGATTTACCTCACAAGAAATAACCATTGCGGATAATAATGTGATCAATGTATTACTTGTTGAGGGTTCGGCTTTGGAAGAAGTGGTTGTGGTGGGATACAGCACTCAAAGAAAAGTAACCGTGACAGGGGCAGTAGCTCAGGTACAAGGTGAAAAACTGGTAAAATCTCCAGCTGTGGATATGACCAATTCCCTAGCTGGTCGTCTTCCTGGTCTGGTAGTCATCCAACAAAGTGGCGAACCGGGCTATGATGGTGCTACAGTATCCATCAGGGGTACAAATACGTTGGGCAACAGCAGCCCTTTGATCGTAATTGATGGAATTCCTGATAGGGCAGGAGGATTAGGAAGACTTAGTCCTCAGGACATAGAATCAGTATCTGTGTTAAAAGATGCGTCAGCGGCAATTTATGGAGCAAGAGCTGCCAATGGGGCTATCTTAATTACCACTAAAAGAGGAAAAACCGGTAAGCCTAGCATAAGCTATGATTTTAATCAAGGATGGTCTCAGCCCACCAAGATTCCAAATATGTCCAGTGCGCCTGAGTATGCTGCAATCATGAATGAATTACCAATATATAAGACAGTTCCTGTTTCTGAATGGGGAGCTGCCTGGTCTGCTATAAAATCTTCCGGTGTGTATGACTCTCCTACAGCTGGTGTTCCAAATGTAAATGCAAATTATAGTCCATCAGCGGTACAAAAATATACGGATGGTTCAGACCCCTGGGGATTTCCTAATACCGATTGGTTTGGTGATGCTTTCAAGACCTGGTCACCAATGAACAGGCATAATCTTCAAATAAATGGAGGTACTGAAGCTATACGTTACCTGGCTTCAGTAGGATTCTTAAACCAGGATGCTTATTATAAAAACTCAGCTACAAAATATCATCAGTATAATGCACGTGTAAATCTCGATGCTAAAGTCAGCAATTATATCAGTACCAATATTGGTTTGGTAGCCAGACGAGAAGACAGAAACTTCCCCACTGAATCAGCAGGATCTATTTTCAGAATGCTTATGCGAGGCAGACCTACCGAACCAGAAGTATGGCCTAATGGTCTTCCGGGACCGGATATTGAAAATGGTCAAAATCCTTATGTAATTACGACCAATGCAACCGGATATACCAAAAATCCAGCTGACTTCTTACAAGCTAATGGAGGAGTGGTAATTTCCAATCCATGGATTGAAGGCCTAAAGCTTACCCTCAATGGAGCAGTAGACAATACTTCTGAGACAAACAAAACATGGCAAACTCCGTGGATGCTATATACATGGGATCGGGTGTCCAAAGGCACAGATGGGTTACCACTTTTAGTAGGTGCTGTGCGGTCTAATTTCAGAGACCCAAGGTTGTCCCAGTCGTATAGAAATGTATTAAACACCAACCTTACCGGTTTATTGACCTATGACTTTAAAGTTGGATCAAATAACAATTTCAGTATTTTGGCGGGGGTCACAAAAGAAAATTTTAATGGAAGTACTTTTGGTGCCTTCAGAAGAAATTACATATCTGGTGCTGTAGATCAAATATTTGCCGGAGGCTCATTGCAACAAAGTACAAGTGGTTCAGCTTACAATAGGGCCAGGCTCGGATACTATGGTCGTGCTCAATATAATTTTAAAGAAAAATATCTGGCGGAATTTATCTGGCGATATGATGGCTCTTACATTTTCCCTACCTCAGGGAGATTTGGATTTTTCCCGGGATTATTACTGGGATGGAATGTGACTCAGGAGCCCTGGTTTAAAGTAAATGGAATAGACAACTTAAAATTAAGGGCGTCTTATGGCCAAATGGGTAATGACCAGGTATTTTTTAACGGACAATTGCAAGAATATGCCTATTTGTCTACCTATGGTTTTGGTGCTTATCCAATTGATGGAGCAGTAGTAACTACTTTAAATGAAACCATTTTAGCAAATCCGGATTTTACCTGGGAGAGAGCTAATAATTATAATTTTGGTATCGACGCTACTATTTTCAATGGAAGGATAGATGGTACCTTGGAATATTTTAAAAATCGCAGAGATCAAATTTTGATTCAGAAGACTGGATCTACTCCCGCATCTACTGGTATCAGCTCCCTATTACCACCGGTAAATGCAGGCAAAGTGGATAACTCGGGATTTGAATTTAGCTTAAACTATAATGGGAAACCATCAAATAAGATCCAATTCAGAGCAGGTATTAATGGAGGTTATGCTAAAAACAACGTGATATTTATGGATGAGATTCCAAATATCCCTGACTACCAGCGACAGGAAGGAAAACCGATTGGTGCTTATCTGGCATATATTTCTGATGGTGCATTCAAAGATCAGGCTGCTGTAGATGCTAACAAACTAGACTATTCTGCAGTAACCAATAAATTGATCCCGGGTGACATGAAGTTCAAAGACATCAATGGAGATGGCAAAATAAATGGTGATGACAGGCAACGATTGGATGAAAGCATTACACCAAAATTTAACTTTGGTGGTACTATTGATCTCAGATATAAAAACTTTGACCTTTCAATGTTGTTTCAGGGTGCTACAGGAGCATCTCTTAGAGTACAAACTGAGTCTGGCGATATTGGTAATTTCCTTAAATATAGTTATGATAACAGATGGTCTATAGACAACCCCAGTGATGTGCATCCTCGTTTGGCTAGTAGAGGCGACACTTATTTCACAGGTGGTAATTATGGATTTAACACGTATTATCTGTTTAGTAAAGACTATATCAGATTGAAAAACCTTGAGCTTGGATACAATTTGCCTAAAAACATCGTTTCCAGATTTAAACTGGGCAATGCAAGAGTATATCTCAATGGATTGAATTTAATCACCTTTGACAAACTCGAAGTATATGATCCGGAGTCAACCAATCAGGGAGGTACTTTTTACCCACAGGCTCGTATGATTAATACTGGCATAAGTGTAACATTCTAAATCAAAATTTAAAAAATCAAATTGAAATGAAAAAATATAGATTCATTTTAAGCTCAATAGTCCTTTTCTCGCTGATCCTACTATCATGCAACCAGGACTTTCTTAATACAAAACCACTCGACAAAATATCGAGCACAGCTACATGGTCAGACGGTCCATTGGCAGAAGCATTTATATTCAATGTGTATTCATTTCTGGGATATGCCGGATTTGAAGAGCAAGGACTTTCATCTATTACCGATGAGGCCATGTTTACTCATGCTGGGCGTAATATAAATACCTTTACCCAAGGTTCGGAAAGCCCTGCTTCTGTAGCTTGGCAAAGTCCTACCTATGAATGGGGACGCATGTATCTTGCCATCAGACAAGCTAATACTGCCATCAAAGAATTACCAACCTCTACTTTTACTGATCAGTCATTAAAAGACAGGCTGTTGGGTGAAGCCCATTTTCTACGCGCATATTATTATCATCAATTACTTAGATTTTATGGTGGAGTGCCTTTAATAAGCAAGCCTTATGGTTTGAATGAAGATTATACTGCAGCCAGAAATACATACGATGAATGTACTTCATTTATAGTAGCAGACCTGGATAAGGCCGCAACCTTGCTGACAGGCAAATCAGAAATTGCTGGCAGGGCTTCTCAGAATGCTGCATTGGCCCTTAAGGCAAGAGTATTATTGTACGCTGCGAGCGATGGTCATGATCTAAATGCAGTTAAAGCTAAAACACCAATAATTGGGAATGCGCCCAATGCAAACCTTTTTGCCAGTTCAGGTGATCGGACCGCTAAATGGAATGCTGCAAAAAATGCTGCCAAAGCAGTTTTAGACAAAACTTCCGGATATAAATTAAATCTTTCAGCTCCGGTATCAGCTGCTGAAGGGAAAGACAATTATGTCTCTATTGCCATGGGGGGTAAGAGTGCAATAGGAGATGCAGCCGCTGCGTCTGAATTGATTTTTCAGCGTACGCATACCGCTTTATATACAGTCGAAGACAATTGGCCACTGGGAGGCATTCATAATGGTATCAATAATGGACCTAATGGGTATCATAACTGGGCAGGAAATACTCCTATCCAGCAACTGGTAGATGATTTTGAGATGATGGATGGTTCCAAATTTGATTGGAATAATCCTGCTCACAAAGCAGCTCCATATGAAAACAGGGATCCCCGATTTTACGCTTCCGTAATGTATGATGGCTCCGATTGGAAACCCAGGCCTTCAGATGTAGCAGCCAGTGATCCTGCCAATCAAATCCAGACAGGATATTATGATGATGGAAAAGGTGGTGTAATCAATGGTATAGATACCCGTGAATCTCCTGTTGAAAACTGGAACGGTAGCCGTACCCATTATTATACACGAAAATTCATTGATCCTAATCCTGCTTTGGCAGATAATCAATCCAATGCACAGGTGATACCATTCCCTTTTATCAGAGTGACGGAAATGGTATTGTCATATGCTGAAGCTTCTTTTGAAACGGGTGATGAAGCTACAGCCCGGCAATGGATCAATAAAATTAGGTTCCGGGCAGGTCTACCAGCCACTTCAGCTACCGGCACTGCCTTGAGAGACTTGATCAGGAATGAGAGAAGGATAGAATTACAATACGAAGAACACCGATATCACGATGCCAGAAGGTGGCTTATCGCTTCGGAGACATTAGGCAGAGGTATAAAAGCTATTGACATAAAAGCCAAACTTAAGCCCGGAGCCACTCCCAGAACTCCTTACAGATACGATAAGTCTAGATACGACTATACCTATACGGTAGTTAATAATACAGATAATGAAACCAGAGTGTGGAATGATAAAATGTATTATAGAGTCATAAGTAAAGATGAAATAAGCAGAAATAGTAAACTGACCCAAAATCCGGGATATTAATTTCTAAGTCATTTTTTTCACTCAAGTTAAAAATCTATCTCCTGTAAAAAGGGGATAGATTTTTTTTTGGTAAATACATTGTGAAAAGGCCAATATAGGGTATACCGAAATTTATTTCATTGCCTAAGAGGCTTTAAACAATCACAATTCACTACTTTTAATCTTATGTTTAATATTCGACTCAAGGTCGTGATATGTATAGGCTTCTTTTCATGTAAAAATGAAAGTACGTTGGAGTTAAAAAACCAAGGCAGTCTCTTTACGCTGGCAGATGCAAAACAAACCGGTGTTGAATTTACCAATGAACTCACCGAAGGGTTGAATACCAATATCCTGATGTATGAGTATTTTTATAATGGTGGGGGAGTAGGGGCAGGAGACTTAAATGGGGACGATTTAATAGATCTCTATTTTACTTCAAATATGCAAGAAAGTAAAATATATCTCAATAAGGGTAAAATGCAATTTGAAGATATCAGTTTGTTGTGTGGTGCACAAGGCAGGCCAGGCCCATGGAAAACGGGAGTGGCACTGGCCGATATTAATGCGGATGGCAGGTTGGATATTTATATTTGCCATTCTGGTTCATTGCCAGATGAAAAAAGAAAAAATGAATTATTTATAAATCAGGGTAATAATAACCGGGGGGTACCTCAGTTTATAGAAGCCGCTGATGACTATGGCCTGGCCAGCTCTGCCTTTTCCACTCAAGCTTATTTTTTTGATTATGATCGTGATTCGGACCTGGATATGATTTTGCTCAATCACAATCCTAAAAACCTCCCTATGCTTAATGAGGCGAGTACTGCTGAATTATTTAATCAGGATGATTCATTACGGGGTACCCGATTGTACCGAAACGAAGTAAACAAAAAAGGAAAATTTATTGACATTACTGTACAAGCGGGAGTAAATGGCTCCCCCTTATCGTATGGACTAGGAATTGGGATTTCTGATATAAATAATGACGGATGGCCAGATTTTTATTTGTCCAATGATTATAATGTACCGGACTACCTTTATATAAATAATAAAAATGGAACATTTACCAATCGATTGCCGGAATATATCTCCCATACCAGCCAGTTTTCTATGGGCAATGATGTGGCAGATATCAATAATGACGGTGCAGTGGATATTTTTACTTTAGATATGCTGCCTGAGGACAATCGCAGGCAAAAATTATTATTGGCACCTGATAATTACAATAAATTTGAATTAAATGTTAGAAGCGGTTTTTATTACCAGTACATGCGTAACATGCTTCATCTTAATAATGGCGACGGCAGTTTTTCTGAGATAGGTCAATTGGCAGGTATATCCAATACGGATTGGTCCTGGTCCGCATTATTTCAAGATTTTGATGATGATGGTATAAAAGATCTTCACATAACCAATGGATATAAACGGGATTACACCAATCTCGATTTTATTAATTACATGGATGAATATGTAAAAAACAAAGGCAGGCTCCTTCGTGAAGATGTGATGGAAATAATTGAAAAAATGCCTGCTTCCAATATTTCGAATTACATATACACCGGATCGGACAGTCTGAAATTTAAGGATAAAACAACAGATTGGGGCATGGCAAGGCCGTCCAACAGCAATGGAGCAGCGTATGCGGATCTTGATAATGATGGAGACCAGGACATGATTGTAAATAATATAAATCAGCGAGCTTTTATATATTTAAATCAAGCTGATCTCAGACCGGATCATAATTATTTAAATATCAAACTCAAAGGAGAACGGGATAATAACTTCGGAATAGGAACTAAAGTAACCTTATATTCAGATGGTAAAAATCAATTTGCGGAGTTGTTTACTCAAAGAGGGTACCAATCCACTGTTCCATCCGCATTGCATTTTGGTTTGGGTGATTCGAAGGAAGTAGATTCCGTAATAATCAGGTGGCCATCCGGAAAAAGTCAGACCATTAAAAATATCGAATCAAATCACTCCATTACTCTTTTTGAAAAAGATGCCACCTCATCTACTGAAAGCACCTTTGCTGGTAAACCAGTATTTAATTCAATACTGTCGCCAATACAATTTGAACATCGCCAGATTGAAATAAATGATTTTGACCGGCAATATCTATTGCCTGCGGCATTATCTTATTCCGGGCCCTGTCTAACTGCCGGGGATGTAAATGGCGATGGTCAGGAAGATATAGTATTTGGTGGTAGCATTGGCCAACCTCCGGCTGTATACCTTCAATCCAAAAACAGGTCATTCAAACCTGTTCCCTTAATTTGGAATCAAACAGTTGGTTTTGAAGGAAGTCAACCCGTTATTTTTGATGCGAATAAGGATGGGAATCAGGATATATTCATTCCGGGCACAGGATACCATGATTTTAATGAAACGGATAATGCTATATACGATGTATTGTTTATTAATGATGGGCAAGGGAAGTTTATAGCTGATGCATTGGCTATTCCCAAATTGCCGGGAGCTAAATCCAAGGCGTTGTCTGTAGATATTAACCAGGACGGTTTCCAGGATTTGTTTATCGGATCAAAATGCATACCCGGTAAGTATCCGATTTCATCCCCAAGTTTTGTATTGGTAAATGATAAAAAAGGTAAGTTTAATCTACACCAGGAATTAAACCTGGGATTGGTTACTGATGCCGTCAGCGTGGATATCAATTCTGATTCGAAGCCAGATTTGGCTTTGGTAGGGGAATGGATGTCCTTTACCTTACTTGTAAATCAAAATGGGAAATGGGTAGATAAATCTTCTGATTATGTTGCTAAAGAGTATACCGGCTGGTGGAATACCATTTACACTGCTGATTATAACAATGACAGAAAACCGGATTTTGTTTTAGGAAATCATGGGTTAAACTCTCAGATCAAAGCATCATTGACAGAGCCTGTAGAAATGATAATAAATGATTTTGATAAAAACGGATCAATAGACCCTGTTTTTTCAACTTATATCCAAGGCTCTTCCTATCCGTTTGTGACCCGAGATGAATTATTAAAACAACTTAGCTATTTAAAACCCAAGTTTAATTCCTTTTCCAGCTTTGCAGATGCTACTTTGAATACGATTTTTAAAGCGGATGATCTGGAAAAAAGTACAAAGCTAAAAGCTACCCATCTGCAATCCTGTATACTATTGAGTAATGCCGACAAATACGAAATTAGAAATTTGCCAGTGATGGCTCAGGTTTCGCCTGTATATTCTATTATCGGGATGGATTATGATCGCGATGGACTTGAAGATCTGGTGTTGACGGGCAATAATCATCATTATAAAATCAGGATTGGTCAAATGGATGCCAATCATGGTATACTGTTAAAAAATACAGGAGCTGGAAATTTTGAATATATACCTCAGCAGATTTCGGGATTTAAATTGATCGGCGATGTGAGATCGGTAATTAAACTAAAAGACAATATCCTGTTATTTGGCATCAATGGTTCACGTGCTCAGGCTTACCAATTAAATAGATGATGAAAGGGCATTTACTTTTTATATTAACATCAATAGTATATTGCGGTATTTTATCATGTAACCAATCCAATGGTCATGCCTATACCGATATTGAAGTGACACACAAATGGGCTGAAATGAGCCTGTACATCACAAAAAACACACCGGCTAATTCCCCTACTTTTGCTTCCCGATGCCTTGGATATATAGGGCTTACGATGTATGAATCTATAGTGCCAGGCTTTAATCAGTTTCAATCGTTATCCGGGCAATTGAATGGTTTGCAAAATTTGCCCGGTATAGAATCAGGTAAAGAATACTTCTGGCCGGTGTCTTTGAATGCAGCGCAAGCTGAAATTATCCGCAAAATGTATATTCAGACATCAGATTCCAATAAAATCAAAATTGACTCACTGGAGCAAACTGTTTTTGGTTTTTACAAAAGACAGCTAAAAAAAGAGGTATTGAATAGATCGGTTTTATTTGGACGGGCTGTTGCGGACAGTATATTCCATTGGTCACTGACAGATGGTGGTCATCGGGGGTATCTTAATAATTTCGATAAAAAAAGAATTAATCCTCAATTTCCTGGTTCATGGAAACCACCGTTGTACGCACAATCTTTCAGCCATTATCCATTGCATCCACATTGGGGTAAGAATAGAACCTTTGTAAAACAAAATATGCAAATGGACACACCGGTTATGATAAGGTTTGATACCACCCGAACATCACCATATTACAAACAATTTGAAGCCGTATACAACCAAGAGAAAAATTTAACGAAGGAACAGAAAGAAATTGCTATTTATTGGAGCGATGATCCGGAGGTAACATTTACGCCAGGTGGTCACTCGTATTATCTTGCAGGAAGACTTTTACAGGCCGCCAATGCCGATATGATTCATGCATCAGTGGTATATGCCCAAACCGGAATGGCAATTGCAGATGCTTTTATTAATTGTTGGAAATGGAAATATATTTTTTTTGCAGAGCGACCCAATACATTTATTCCAGAGCATATAGATAAAAACTGGGAGTCTTTTTGGCCTGATCCACCTTTTCCTTCTTTCCCATCGGGACATGCATTTCAGGCAGGAGCTGCGGCTGCAGTATGGATAGCTGCTTTTGGAAACAAATTAGCTGTTTCTGACAGTGCCCATTACGGAAGACCAAGAGATGAATTAAGAAATACCGATTTTGTACCCAGGCATTTTGATTCCGTGTCCCAGATTGCCAATGAAATTGCCATATCCAGATTCTATGGTGGTATTCACACCAACCAGGATAATGCCACCGGATTGGAAGCGGGAAGCCGAGTGGGTGATAATGTTATTAAACTTAACTGGAGAAAAAAATGAAGCAGGTATGTACTATCATTTCGATCTTCTTTGGTTTGTTTCTTTATTCTCAAACACCATTTGTAAATATTACAAAACAGGCTGGAATAGAGCATCAATTTATAGTTTATGAAGGAATGTTTGGTGGCGGCGTGTGTGCATTTGATGTGAATAATGATGGATATGATGATTTGTACATCACCGGTGGTAATTCAAATGATATGCTCTATCTAAATCAAAGGAATGGTACATTTAAAAATATCTTAGAAGGATCAGGATTGGAGGTCACTAAACATTTTGTGACCCAGGGGGTAATCAGTGCTGATATAAATAAAGATCATCTTACTGACCTTTATATTACGACTATTACTTCCCGGGATAGCATTCAAATTGTGCCCAGGGCCATGAACCTGCTATTTCTCAATCTCGGTAACAATAAATTTAAAGATGTTACCAAAGAGTATCGGCTGGATAAATTTGTTTCCTTTTCTGCAGGGGCTAATTTTGGAGATGTAAACTGTGATGGTTACCCGGACCTTTATGTAGGCAATTATTTCCAGGACTTTCAGGGCCAACTGAAAGAAATAAACGATGCCACTATAGTCAATGCAAATCGCACAGCGTATGGTTATTTGTTGATCAATCATAAAGGGAAGTACTTTACAAATGAATATACCAGGTATGGACTAACGCATAAGGGATTTGGTTTTGGTGGAGTATTTACAGATTATGATAATGACAATGACCAGGATCTCTTCGTCAACCAGGATTTTGGATACAAAGCAATACCTGATTTTTTATTTAATAATCAGTATCCAATCAGGAAATTAAAAGATGTAAGCGACAGTACCAATATGGATTTGAAAATCAATTCTATGGGGACTGCAGTAGGTGATTATGACAATGATGGAGACATGGATTATTATATTACCAATATCCGCTTCAATTATTTTATGGTCAATAATGGAGTCACAAAGCCTTTTCAAAATAGGGCGGGAGAGCTGGGTATGCACTATCTCACCATCAGCTGGGGGGCTAATTTTGCTGATTTTGATCACGATGGCGATATTGATTTATTTGTATCTAATGGCGACCTGAATCCCAACTGTGTGCCAATGGCTGATTTTTATTTTAAAAATGAAAACTACACTTTCGTAGAAAGTGCCCGTGCTGTTGGGTTAGCTGACTATGGAATTGGAAGAGGTTCTGCCACATTTGATTTGGAAAACGATGGTGACCTGGATCTAATTGTTGTAAATCAAAAACCTTTATATGATTACCCTGTTTCTTCAATTACAAATTTGTATAGAAATGACTCATCATCAGGCAATTGGTTACAGATAAAATTAAAAGGTAATACCTCAGAATCAAGGGGGCTTGGATCCAGAATTGAAGTGTATTACGCTGGTAGAAAATTGATCAGGGAAGTGGATGGCGGCGGCTCAAGCCACATTTCCCAAAATACTTCAGTGGTTCATTTCGGGATTGACTCCAGTTTATATGTGGACTCAATAGTTGTAAGATGGTCTGGGAAAAACCCTCAGTATTTGGGTAAGACAAAATCCAATCAAATAATTGAAATTGAACAGTTGGAAAAAGATCCTAAATCTGTTCCAGGCATTTTGGTAGTGGGCTGTGCTATAGCCATTTTAACTGCATTGGGATTTTCAATATGGAAAATGAATACTAAAAATAAAAAAGCCCTCTGAAAATTCAGAAGGCTTTGATAATCAAGAGGTCGGAAGCGGAATCGAACCGCTGTACAAGGTTTTGCAGACCTCTGCCTGACCGCTCGGCCACCCGACCTTTTTTATAAGGAATGGCAAAGATATGGAAATAAATAATAATTATAATGGCTGTATTTTAAAATTACCATTCAAAACCGGTACACACCGAGTATCCCCAAATTAAAGCAAGGGAATACAAGGGATTATAAAACTATTTTACATCCGTGTTTCAGAGTATAACTTTATTATTTTGCATTGTATCCTCCATCTACAGGCAATACAGCTCCTGTTACAAATGAAGCCATATCCGAACAAAGCCAAATCACAGCTTCGGCAACTTCCTCTGGCCTTCCCATTCTTCCCACAGGCTCCATACTTTCATATTCTTTTTCAATGGTTTTATCTTTTCCAGTAAGTCGGTCTATCATTTCGGTATGAATCACACCCGGGCAAACGACATTAACTCTAATACCCATCTTTGCATATTCCAAGGCAGCTGATTTTGTGAGACCTACAATTCCGTGCTTCGAAGCCACGTAAGCCGGTAATCCGGCAAAACCATTTAATCCGGCTATAGAAGCAGTGTTTACGATAGCTCCTCTGTTTTTCTTCAGCATGATAGTAATCTCTTCTTTCATACATAACCATATTCCCTTCAAATTAATACCCAATGTCTTATCCCAATTCTCCTCGGTACACTCATGAGTAACCCCCTGGTGACCTTCAATCCCTGCATTATTAAAAGCAAAATCAAGACCTCCAAATTTATTTTCAATAGTCTGCATTAAATGGTGCACATCAGCAGCATTGGACACATCACATTTGATGAAAATGGCCTCGCCGCCTATTTCGTCAATGGCGTTTAATGTTTTTCGCTGTGCATCTTCATGGTTATCAGCAATAATTACAAAAGCTCCACGTTCCGCAAATGCAAGGGCCGTTACAGATCCTATACCATAGCTACCACCTGTCACTAAAGCAATTTTATTTTTAAATAGTTTATCCATATGTATTTGATTTTGGTTACTCCAAAGTTTATGGTATAGGCTTTAAGGATACCTGATTATTATCAGTATGTAAAATGATCTGTTATTGTGCGAAATAAAATGGGTGATCATGGGATTTTCATATTTGATCATGCAGAATCTATAGTACAGGCTTGATTTGCTGCCCGTATCAATTGGCAAATGGGTCGTGTATAAGTTTATTATTATTTTGTCTTGTATATTATATTTTTTGAAACCAGGCCATGATCATAGTATTCAAGATTACAATCAGCGATTCGATAACAATTTAAATTAGTATTCATTTTTGAATTATAATCGCATCGGTAATAGCACGTGGAAGAATTTGGAATAGCTTTTTTTCTAATAAAAAAAATATATATATTTAGGATGTTTTCAATGCTGATCGTCTGCATTTTGAATTGTTTTTTTAATTAAATGGAACTTAATTGTATGGTAAGATTTTTTACTGATTATCTAAGCAAGTTTGCAACCTCCCTGGTATTTAAAATTTCTTTAGTTTTTTTTCTAGGCGTTGGATTTGTTCCTGTTCAGAAAACGGTTAAAGTAATGGTGACAGATAATATTACCGGCAAACTATTCATAGCAAGATGGCACAGTGATTTGAATATGAAATATGATTCTGTTAATAATGATTGGGTAATGACTACAGGGGGTAAAGCCGGAGAACTCAAATTGCGGGCTAATGATTCCTGGAGTTTGAATTATGGTGATCATGGCTCTTATGGCTCATTGGTATGTGAAGGGGCCAATAGTGCGATAGCGGCTGAAAGAAAATATGGGAAGAAGTTAAATCTCAACACTCCTTTTTATACGTATAAGACAACAAAGAAATAGTAGGCTTTAATCATACAATTTTTTAGCCATGGGACTTTCAAAACCCATGGCTTTTTAAAAGAAAAGTGCGTAATCGTTTGCATATATGGATGAAAAATTAACAATAA
Source organism: Saprospiraceae bacterium (assembly GCA_044227925.1). GTDB lineage: Bacteria > Bacteroidota > Bacteroidia > Chitinophagales > Saprospiraceae > JADJLQ01. The sequence goes on from JBGAVW010000005.1 coordinate 53,714, forward strand.
AGGATATTGCAAAAGCCCTAAATACTACTGCAGCGACGGTTTCCCGTGCCTTGCGGGATCATCCCCGCATTAGCTATGAAACAAAAACCAGAGTATTGGAATATGCAGGTCTGCACAATTTTAAACTAAACAAAATTGCCTCTTCTCTCCGGTCAGGCCAGACTCAAGTGGTCGGTGTCATGATTCCCAGTGCTGAAATAAATTTCTTTGGCTCTGTAGTGCACGGCATAGAAAGTATGGCTAATATGGAAGGCTATACAGTATTGATATATCAAACTAATGAAAAAAAAGATTGTGAAATAAAGGGGTTAGAAACCTTTTTGTCAGCACGGGTAGATGGTATATTGGTTTCTCTTGCTAAAGACACCATTGATTTTGAGCATTTTTCCAACATTAAAAAAATGGGAATTCCTATTGCCTTCTTTGATCGGTATCATGATCAGTTGGGGATATCATCTGTAGTTATAGATGATTTTAAAGGCGCTTATTTAGCAACCCAGCATCTCATAGATAATGGTTATTCAAATATTGCGCACATTTCCGGGCCACTCAATATCAAAATCTTTAACGATAGATTAAATGGTTACAAACAGGCTTTAAAAGACTATGGTCTGAAATTTATACCACGCATGTTGCATTCAGGAGATATTTCCATTGAAGCAGGCAGAGAAGGTGTAAAAAATGTACTTAAAAAGAACAAGGAGGTAGATGCCATATTTGCTGTTGAAGATTTTACAGCCCTGGGAGTATTAAAAGAATTAAAAGAAATGGCAATCAAAGTCCCTGAAGAAATCGGTGTGATCGGATTTGCCAATGAAAAATTTGATGAGCATCTTACTCCAAGTTTGTCCAGTATTGATCAACAAACAGTAAAAATGGGTCAGGAGGCATTCAAATTATTACTTGAACAGATTAATAAGAAGAGAGCAAACGAATCTTATGAGGTGAAAAATATAGTATTGGAACCGTTGCCCTTTTTTCGTGAATCATCAAGAAAAAGAACATAGTTAATAACAGTAACAAAACGGCCAGACGGTTTGCTTTGGCATTGCTTCCCCTCCATTGCAATAATTATCTCAAGACAGGTAAAGATCATCCCAACTTGAATAAATACCATTGGTAGTATTGGACCCTTATCGTGTTTTTAAAAATAATGGAGCTCTCAGGCATCATGTATTGGGAGACTTTCTCCATCACCATTATCTGTGAAAGACTTATGGGGTACAGGTCTCGGTTGAGTTAATTGTGGCTTTTTTGATGCCAATAATAATACCATAAATTGAATCAGGTTTCATTCTGCTAATACAACTTCAAATAATTTTCGATTATATCGTTATTCAAAAAGATAAATTGTATTTTCATCGTATCATTTAAATTAAACTAATGAAATTTTCTACGATAGATATAATTATTTTTTCCTCCTATATTCTGGGAATTATCTTTTTGGGGCTATGGGTTTCTCGTAATAAAAAAGGGCATGCCAAGGACTCAAAAGATTATTTTTTAGCTGGTCGTAATCTCCCCTGGTGGGCAATCGGTTCTTCATTAATTGCGGCAAATATATCTGCGGAGCAATTCATAGGCATGTCTGGCTCAGGATATGCTATTGGATTGGCTATTGCTTCCTATGAGTGGATGGCCGCAGCAACATTGCTTATAGTGGCAAAATTTTTCTTGCCGATTTATATCAAGAAAGGTATTTATACGATGCCGGGTTTTTTGGAGCAACGATACGATAAAAGAGTACGCACCAGCCTGGCTATTTTTTGGACATTGCTGATTGTATTTGTAAATCTGACTACTGTATTATATTTAGCTTCCCTTGCTTTAGGCTCCGTTATTGATATTCCATTTGGTTGGGCAGTAATGGGACTGGCGGCTTTTGCAGCTATTTACAGTTTGTATGGTGGTATGCAGGCAGTAGCATGGACAGATGTAATTCAAGTAGCTGTTTTAGTAATCGGAGGTTTGATCACTTCATTACTGGCTCTTCAATTTTTGGGCAATGGATCGGGAATATGGCATGGGTTTCAAAAACTTATAGCAGAGGCTCCACAAAAGTTTGACATGATATTAAACGCAGATCATCCAAACTACAAAGAGTTACCAGGTCTTACTGTTTTAATAGGGGGTATGTGGATAGCCAACCTGTATTATTGGGGCTGTAATCAGTACATCATTCAAGGCAGTCTCGCCGCTAAAAATATAGGAGAAGCACAAAAGGGATTGGTTTTTGCAGCTTACCTTAAAATGATATTACCTCTTATTGTGGTGATTCCTGGCATTGCCGCTTTTGCTATGCAGGCAGATATTGCCAAGCCCGATGCAGCCTATCCGTGGGTGATGAATAAATTTGTGCCCATCGGATTGAAAGGACTTAGCCTTGCTGCATTGGTTGCTGCTGCAGCTTCTTCACTGAGCGCTATGGCCAACAGTGTAAGTACGATTTTTACCATGGATATTTATAAAGCATGGATCAAGGAAAATGCTTCGGAGAAAAATTTAGTGACAACAGGTAGGATAGCCGCTGCCCTTGCATTTATCATAGCCATATTTATTGCCCCACTGCTTCAGGATTTATCACAAGCATTTCAGTTTATACAGAAGTATACAGGCTTTGTGAGTCCCGGAGTATTTGCCATATTTTTATTTGGGTTGTTTTGGAAGAAAACAACAGCCAATGCTGCTTTGCTTGCCGCCATTATCACCATTCCATTGTCGGCTTTCGTGGATTGGAAATTTCCTCTTATTCCATTTTTAGATCAGATGGGTATCTGTTTTCTGATTATATCGGCTTTGATAGTGGCCGTATCCTGGTTTCAAAATAAAGGGGCAGATGATGCAAAAGCTGTTCAACTCACATCTATAGATTTTGGTACCAGTAAAGCATTCAATATCGGGGCAATGGGTGTTATCATTTTATTGATCATATTGTATTGGAGATTCTGGTGAAAAGCAGAGCAGTTGAAATTTTCAGTGAAGTATATGACCGACAGCCACAACTCACTGTACTATCTCCTGGCAGGATCAATCTGATAGGTGAACACATTGATTATTATGGAGGATTGGTGATGCCGGCAGCTATTGATAAATATGTGGGTATAAGCCTTGGTGCTTCAAATGGTTACCAAAGTTCGGTATACTCCTTCAACTATAATGAAAAATACCTTTTGGATACCAACGAACCTGAACAACAGCCCAGTCAAAGCTGGATAAAATACCTTACCAAAGCCCTGAGCATATTGTTGGAAAGTGGTTTTAAATCAAAACCATTTGATATTATAATTTCCAGTAATCTTTCTACCGGAGCGGGACTGTCTTCCTCAGCAGCCTTAGTAACCGGCTTTGTAGAAATTTTGTCAGAATATAACGATTGGAATATTGCATATGATAAAATAGCTTTAATTGCTCAGACTACGGAACATAGATTAGGTACTCCTTGTGGTCTGATGGATCAATATGCCTCCCTTTTTGGGAAAAAAGATTCATTTATCTTACTTGATTGTTCGGATTTGAAATTCAAGGAAGTAAAAGTGAACTTAAATAATTATATACTACGATTATTCAATACCAAGGTACATCATGCACTCACCGATGGAGGCTATGCCAAAAGAAGGAAACAAGGTGAAGCAGCACTCGACGAATTAAAATCATTTTACTCCAAACCCGGGTCATTCAGAGACTTTTCGGTAGATGAACTCGAGCATATGCCTGCTTTTGATGACATTCAATCGCGCCGCGCCCGGCATGCAATTACTGAGATTAAAAGAGTGAAAGAATTTGAAAATGCAGTAAATCAAAATGATTTTGAGCGTGCAGGTAATCTGATGTATCTGAGTCATCAGAGTTTAAAATTCGACTACCAGGTATCTTGCGATGAAGCTGATTATATAGTAAATGTTGCAAAATTGGAAGGAGTTGCCGGCGCACGGATTATGGGGGGTGGATTCGGCGGATGCGTTTTGTGCCTCCTTGAAAAAAAATATGAGCAAACCTTCAAAGAAAGACTTGTTGTAGCGTATAAGAAAAAATTTGGCTTCGAACCCGAACCCATCGATTTCTCCCTTGGACAAAGACAAGTCTACCATACATCCAATTCGACCTCACTCTGATTCCTAATTATTTTTGTACTGATTGCAAACCATCATGGTCCAATCATCCGTTATAAATATCATGAGAGTAATTTTCCAATTTGCAGTGCTAGTCTTATTTGCTGTTCTCTTGAATGGCTGTTCCTCCTCTGATGAATACCAAACTAAAGGAATAATATTGGGGGTTGATGCCCGTAAATGTGCCTGTTTTGACGATCAAAAATGCGGTTGCTGCGGATTTTGGGTCCTGCAAATAGATGATAAATCGTTTATTTTTAAATCGTTGCCCAGGTCTCCGAAATTGGATCTTGCTACTGCAAAGTTTCCTATCTCTATTTCACTGGATTTCCATCCTGATCCTGATTCCTGTGCCCAGTCCTGGGGTTATATTATTATTGATAGATTCAGAATTGATTCGTAAGTCTGACAGCTATTTTCTTAGTTCAATTATTTTTTTGGTCATTTGCTGAGCCAGGTTTTCAAGATCAATATTTAATTCTTTTTTTGTAACCTCCATCACTTTCATTTTAGTACCAGGCAACCGCTCAAAACCACACAAGGCACCTGTGATACCACCGGCGATAGCTGATGTAGTATCATTATCTCTTCCATAATTTACTAAAAATTCCATGGTTTTTTGAAAATCAAAATCAGCAAAGATCATGGCCGTCATCACCTGCAGGTAAATCTCACCTGCGTGAAAGGGCATATCCTGTTGATGATCATCCAGCATTTTAAATGCAGTTTTTAAAGGGTTTATCGTATCGGTTTTTGATTTTCTTACTATGTATTTAGCTTCCTGGAAAATACGATAAGCTGTCCTGCCAACCAGCCTTGACTTAAAAAACGATTCAGGATCCAATGATCTGGCTGTTTCTAAAAGATCTTGTTTTGTAGCATTTTTTTTCATCCCGGCTGCGGTCAAAGCAGAGGCCAGACCGGTGATGTCCCGTGCATACCCTATATCATATATACTTATAGCATAAGCATTCGTATACGCACTCACAGGGTCACCGGGATAAAAAGCTCCAATGGCTGGAGCAAATAAAAGTCCGGCACAAACCATCTCACCACCATAAAATTTATTTAAGTTGTTTTGAAACTGTTCCAGGTTGCCCTCTGCATAGGGCTTTGCCACTTTAGCCCATTCCTGCAACCAGGCTACTTTCAGTGTGTTTTCCTCAAATGGATCTGGCTCAAATGATTTAATCTTGCCATATTGATCAATTGCGATTTTGTATCTGTTTAAAATATGAGCAGCAAAAGCTTTTGCATTGAGGGTTTCCGATGTTTGATGCATCAGGTAGCTGTAAGTGAGTTCTTTCCACCGGGTGTCATCAGTCGTTCCACCGGCAGGCAAATTCATTTTCCAGGTGCCTTCTGGCGAAGGTTCGCGGATCATTGAATCCAAACCATCAATAAATCCGTATTCTGCTTCTATATCATTTCTTCCCCACATTTCGGTAGGTGCCCCCATTGCATCTCCTATTGCCGATCCTACCAGAGAGCCCAGGACTTTATCGTACAATTCCTTTTCATTGAGATCGGAATGGTAAACGTTATTATCAGTAAATATTACTTTAACAGGTTTAGATTTACAGGCCATCATTATAATTACAAATAAAGCGATGACACATTTCAATTTATTAATACACATTGACATGTTGATGGTAATGGATTATCGAGTTAGTAAAATCAGGACAGTATAAATCTACTTGCAATTTTACATAATGAGGATTTAAATTCAAGGTCTTTCTTGAGTGGAAGCTGAGCAAGGCCTATGACCCGTCTGAGTATTTCGGTACCAATATATTTGTATAAAAGCGACCTGTCTAATTCAGCTTTTGAAGTATAATAGGCAATACAATTTTCTATGATCTGGTTGTCTCTATCGGCCATATATAGACTGGCGATCATCACTCCCAAATCAAATTCCGGATCGCCCATAAATGCGAACTCCGGATCTATTACCTTGATTTTATTATTTGTAAGAAGCCAGCTGCCCGGATAGAAATCTCCATGTAATAATACGTTTCCTTTCTCGAGGTATCGGACACCGATTTGGGAAACTTCAGCTTTTAATTTTTCATTAGTCTTATATTCCAAAGCCATTTTCTGCAGGCCCGGTTGGATAGTGTCAAGGTCAAAACCATTATTTTCAAGATAGGGATAGTTAAATATATGTTGATGGTTGAGTACCTTCATTTCGTTATTATCCGGGAAGTTTATTTTCTGGAATGTGTGCAAAGTGAGCAGGTAATCAATTAATTGAAACAATACTTCGTCGGAAATAATTTGCCCCCCTGAATATATACCAAGGTAATCGGTACCCTCACCCAAATCTTCCATCAGTAAGGTATAGTGTTCATCATCAAAGTCAAATATTTCAGGCGAATAACTTTTTAGTAGTCGATTTTCATTAATAATAGTGTAATAGGATCGCTCTACTTTTATTCTATCCAGAGGTGCTTCGATTTGCGGATATTTATTCACATAGGGGCGGGATTGTTTTAAAATTAGCTTACCCACATCTGTTATTATTCGCACTACCATATTCATATTCCCTTCACCGGCTTTTTGGTATTGTACTATTTCTTCATCTGGCATGAGATATCCTGCATCTTTCAGATAGTTTTCAATTTCGGGATTCAACTCTTCTTTTATCCTTATCATATTGGCAATAAATCTATTGAAATCAATCCTAATAATTACTTCGTTTTTAGCAAGAAAATCTTGTATATTTATTAAGTCATTGATAATGAGTTTATTATAATTCTATTGCCAGCAAGTAATTTTTTCTACCTTTGTCCTAAATTTATCCTGAGTAAGTTATGGTTTTCCTCGACTTTGAAAAGCCTATTGAAGATCTGTTTGAAGAACTAGCCAAGCTCCAAAAGATCAAAGAAAAAAATGAAGTGGATGTGACTGAGCCCATCAGGGAGCTTGAGCTTAAAATTAAAAATACCAGAAAAGAGATCTATGCCGGCCTCAATGGTTGGCAGAAGGTGCAGGTTTCACGCCATCCCGAAAGACCTTATACACTTTATTATATTGAGCAGATATGTAAAAATTTTATTGAACTGCATGGCGACAGAAATATTAGGGATGACAAAGCTATGGTAGGTGGTATTGGTATGATAGACAATCAAAGTGTTGTGATTATAGGACATCAAAAAGGCACTAATACCAAAACCCGTCAATATCGAAATTTTGGGATGGCTAATCCAGAAGGGTACAGGAAAGCATTACGACTGATGAAGCTGGCTGAGCGATTCGGATTTCCTGTAATTACACTGATTGATACTCCGGGTGCCTATCATGGACCTGAGGCCGAAGAGCGTGGACAGGCAGAGGCCATAGCCAGGAATTTATTTGAAATGGCAAGACTAAGAGTACCCATACTCTGTTATATTATCGGCGAAGGCGCTTCGGGAGGGGCTTTGGGTATAGGTCTTGGCGATCGGGTATTTATGCTGGAAAATACATGGTATACGGTCATCTCACCCGAATCCTGTTCTTCCATATTATGGAGAAGCTGGGATTATAAACAGCAGGCAGCTGAAGCACTAAAACTCACGGCTGATCATATGCTCAATTTTGGCCTGATTGATGATATCGTAAAAGAACCGATCGGAGGTGCACATGCCGATCCCGAATCCATGGCAAAAGCCCTCAAGCGCCATATAAAAAAAGAAATCAGTGAATTAATAGATGACAAACCCGAAGCCAGAATTAAAAAAAGACTTATCAAATACAGCAAAATGGGTCAATTTAAAAAAACTGCTATCACAGATTGATGAAATTCAGAGAATCCAATACTTTTTTATTCTCTTATCGATATAGCAGGTTTTTACAGGAACTAAGGAAGGGTGTTGAAATCGAAACAAAGAAGAAAGCTCAGCATGAAACCGGCTTATCCCAACTAGCTATTCTTTTCGATGCTACTGTAATTGAAGAAAGAGACTTTGTATTGAGTTTTTCCAAAACATTCGAAAAAATTGGTTACAAAGTCACTCTTATGGGCTACCTGGACCATGATGCGGATACAGCAGGTATTCCATACAAACATTTTAATAGAAAAAATGTGAGTAGAAACTTTATTCCTTCAGGAGTGGATGTGGATAAATTCTTAGAATTGGAATATGATTTACTTATTAATACAGATTTATCCCAAAGTTTGCCTATTCACTATTTAGCGTGTCTTGCAAAATCTTACACCAAAGTAGGACCACACTCTGCTTTTGATGAATATTATCATTTAATTTTGGACACTAAAGACACGTTCACAATAAAGCAATATATTAGCGAACTGATTAATATATTAAATAAAGTTAGCTTCAATGGTAGACTCGAATCTTAAAGGTGTTGGTACAGCTTTAGTTACCCCTTTTACCAATGGTGTAGTGGACACTGCAGCATTAAGCAAAATCGTCAATTACAATATTTCCCAAGGTGTGGACTTTTTGGTGCCTCTGGGTACCACTGGCGAAACATCTACGCTTACCTCAAAGGAATGTAAGCAAGTGATGAAAACCGTTATGGAATCCAATAATGGAAAGTTGCCGGTGGTATGCGGTATGTTTGCAAAAAATAATACCCAGGCTGTCATAGATGCTATCAAAGAGTACGATTTTGACGGCATTCATTCTATCCTGCTGGCAAGTCCGTATTATAATAAACCCAGTCAAGCCGGTCTTTTAGCTCACTTCAGATCTATTGCAGAAATTTCTCCGGTGCCGGTGATTCTTTATAACGTGCCCTCCCGTACTTCGGTAAATCTTAATGCAGAAACTACGTTGGCATTAGCAGAACATCCTAATATTATTGCCATTAAAGAAGCTTCCGGAGATTTTAACCTCATCATGTCCGTATTAAAACACAAACCGACAGATTTTTTAGTATTGTCCGGTGACGATGCCATTACAATGCCAATGATTGCTTGCGGCAGCAGTGGTGTGATCTCTGTAATAAGTAATGCATTCCCAGGTATTTTTTCAGAAGCCGTGAAAGCAGCACTGCAAAGTGATTATCAAAAAGCTAAATCATTAAATGATAAATTACTCGATGTGCACAAATGGCTTTACATAGAAGGCAATCCGGTGGGGATCAAATCCGCACTTAATATCATGGGATTTTGTAGTGACGAAGTAAGATTGCCCCTGGTATCATTATCAGAAATGAATAGGAATAATCTCGAATTCGCGATCAGGGGATTACATTAATTTACCTCGTACCCTGTTTTCAGATTCGATGAAACACGGTTGGTGAAACAGCCATTGAAAAATGGATGCGCAAATTAATGCCCAAGTTTTTGAATACCCTGAAATACTGGATTCACTTTACCTCACCATACTTTATAGAACAGAAGATCTGTAAATTGGTGATTTGGATGAAAAGTTTTAGCAGTGGATCATGCAAATTTCAGCGACAGGGCCCGTTATTTATTCACCATACAATCTCTCCCCATTGTATTCTACACAGCCAATATATTCTCCGGGTACCGGTTTGTACACCAATATCTCTTTACCTATTTTTTCCGAGGTGAAATAGCCCTGTAAAACCATACTTTTCAGCTTTCGGTAAAAGGTAATGGGTTTTGGATTGGGATCCAGGTTGATGCCCCACATGGTTATGGGAAAATGAGCTGATTCTTTATCTAATTCCACCAGGTGTGCTTCTTTTTCACTTTTATTTAAATCACTAAATGACCGGTTATATTTTTTCTTACACTCCAGTTCATACTCAATGCACCTGGGGTATCCGATTCAGGAAGGATTGAGCCCGCAATCTCATGCAACAGGTCATATTCATCTGATGTAAAGTAAGCGGATGCAGTGATTGCACGGGATTTACAGGATTGCACCATCGATACCAATGAGCCCCCTCCGATGGTATAGCCAAGTATGGTGGTGGTATATTTTATGTAGTCTCTTCTATTCATTTATATGACTTTCGATTGGATTAAATATTACCCTTCTTCATTTCCTTTACGGCATAATCTACGGCGCGCGCCGTGAATGCCATATAAGTGATGGATGGATTTACACAGTTTGCAGAGGTCATAAACGACCCATCTGTTACATATAGGTTTTTGACAGCATGTACCTGATTCCAGCCATTGAGCACAGAGGTTTTAGGGTCTCTGCCCATTCGAGCAGTACCCATTTCATGTACTCCATTACCTAAACCTCCTATATTGTCAAATGCAATCACATTTTTAAATCCACTGTTTTCAAGCATTTCTGCAGCGTCTGATTTGATTCTTTCTCTCATTTTCAATTCATTTTCGCCATGCGAAGCATCAAATACGATCTGAGGAATGCCCCATTTATCCTTTTTGTCTTTACTCAGGTACATTTTATTATTATGATCCGGTAATACCTCGCCAAATCCCATCAGACTCATTTTCCATCCTCCTGGAGCAAACAGACTCTTCTTTAATTCTTCTCCGACCAATGGAATATCATTTCCTCTGTCCCAGCCTCGCCTTCCGGTGTCTCCCTGATAGCCAAAGCCACGTAAAAAGTTTTTATCAGCAGAGGTTTCGTCAATATTGACATACTTTGGAATATAGATTCCGGTTGGTCTTTTTCCGGAATAATATTTATCTTCCATACCTTCATATTCACCCATAGCTCCGATATGATAGTGATGATCCATGATATTATGTCCAAGCTCACCGCTATCGTTACCCAATCCATTCGGAAACCGGGATGAAGTCGAATGGAGCATGATTTGAGCTGATGCTGGCGCAGAAGCGCATAAAAAAATAATGTTTGCAAAAAACTCTGTAGAGCTGGAATCTACACTGTCTATTACTCTCACTCCGGTAACCTTTTGGGTCTTTTCGTCAAATATCAATGAATGTACTATGCTGTCTGGTCGAATACTTAAATTACCGGTCTTGTTTGCTGCGGGGAGCGTAGCGCTATTGCTGCTAAAATAGGCACCAAACGGACAACCCCTTGAACACCTGTTGCGAGACTGACATTTACCCCGGCCAAGTGCCAGATGGATTGGTTGTGGTTCAGTAAGATGAGCTACCCGGCCTATAGTTACAGTTCTCCCATATTTTGCTGCAACTTTTTTTCTAAAATCGGTTTCAAGGCAATTCAATTCAAATGGTGGTAGAAACTCGCCATCCGGTACATGCTTCAAACCGAGTTTTTCACCACTGATGCCGACAAATTTTTCTACATAACTATACCAGGGTTCTATGTCTTTGTACCGAACCGGCCAATCTATTGCAATGCCTTCTCGTGCATTTGCAGTAAAGTCAAGATCACTCCATCTATACGTATGTCTGCCCCAGATGAGAGATCGCCCACCGGTTTGATTGCCTCTGATCCAGTCAAATCTCCTGATTTCTTCATAAGGATTATCCAGATCATCAGTGAAAAAGTGTTTGACACTTTCTCCGACAAATCCACTTCTGATTTGTACATGTAGTCTTTTGGCTTCTTCGGCAGTCAATGAACCCCGGTGTGGCATGTCCCAGCTATCCTGGTTCATGGTGGGGTAGTCCCTCACATGATTGACCATCCTTCCTTTTTCTAATACCAAAGTTTTAAATCCCTTTTCACAGAATTCTTTGGCAGCCCAACCGCCACTCATACCTGAGCCTATGACGATAACATCATATTTATTTGCGCTTGTTTCAGCAATTTGTAATCCCTGCATGTCTGGAATTATGATAAATATTAAATAATAATAATAGGATAGTTATATTTCGATACCCTCTTTTATTCCCAATTTGCTCAAGGCAGCTTCACTGGCCTGTTGCTCTGCATTCTTTTTATTAAAATCTTCTGCCGTAGACAGATCTTCCCCATCTACAGATACAACCACTCTATACCGATCCCGGTGATCTTGTTTAAATTTAGACAGGACTTTGTACTGTACATCGTGACCGTTTTTTTGCCCCCATTCCAATAATCTGCTTTTAAAATTATCATCATTGTTTTCCAGGTCATGGATATCCAGGTATTTTCTAAATAGATTTTGAGTGACAAATTTTTTGGTCTTGTCATAGCCCAGTTCCAGGTACATGGCTCCAATCAAAGCCTCCAATGCATTGCCCAGCATAGAAACCGAAATATGGGTGCGGTTGAATTCCATCAGCAACGTGTCAAGACCCATGGCATCTGCAATATAATTGAGAGTCTTGCGCTTTACTATTTTACTTCTCATCTTGGTGAGAAACCCTTCATTTCCATTGGGATATTTTTGATAAAGGTATTCCGCAGAAATAGAGTTGAGCAGGGCATCACCAAGATATTCGAGTCGCTCATTATTCTGAGCCTGTTCTGAGAGTTCATTAAAAGTACTGCGATGGTAAAATGCTAATTTGTATAGACTTAGCTTTTTAGGAGTGATGCCAGTCATTTCTTTTATGCGCTTGGCAAAATCTTTATCGTCCGATATATAGTAATTAAAAAGCTTTCTCAGCACAGGTATCAGTAATTAAACTCGCTTAAAGATAATACTTGTATGGTCACTACCAAAACCAAAAAAAATATAAGGAAAACTTTGCTATTTGCAGAAACTCAAAAACGAATTGAATCATTTCGAGTGCGTTAGTTAAAAAAATTAGTTGAATGGTCTTTTTTAAAGTGGCCTTAATGAGAAAAAATACAGCCGTTAGTCCTCCTTTAAGTTTAATCCCTACCTCACACCCTCTTAAATATCACACTCGTATTATGTCCCCCAAAACCAAATGTATTACTCAATGCAATATTTATTTTTCGATGTTGGGCCTCATTAAAAGTTAGATTTAGCCTGCTGTCGATCTCTGGGTCATCTGTAAAATGGTTGATGGATGGGGGTATAAAATCATGATTGATGGCCAGTATGCACGCTATGGCCTCTATCGCTCCCGCTGCACCTAATAAATGGCCGGTCATTGATTTGGTGGAGCTGATATTCATTTTATATGCATGATCTCCAAATATCGTCTGTATCGCCTTTATTTCGGCAATATCACCGAGCGGGGTAGAGGTACCATGTACATTGATATAATCTACATCTTCAGCACTTACCTGAGCATACTTCAATGTTTTTTTCATCACACTGAGTGCTCCACGCCCTTCGGGATGTGGTGCAGTAATATGATATGCATCTGCAGTAGATCCACCACCCAGGAGCTCTGCATATATCTTGGCGCCTCTTTTTTTCGCATGCTCATATTCTTCCAATATCAGGCAACCTGCACCTTCTCCTAATACGAACCCATCCCTGTCTTTATCAAAAGGTCTGGATGCTGTGGCAGGGTCATCATTTCTTTCACTCAGGGCCTTCATTGCATTGAATCCTCCTACACCTGTAGGTATTATGGCAGCTTCCGAGCCACCGGTCACCATCAGATCAGCACGGCCTAGTTTTATTTCATCGTAAGCATTTAATATCGCATGATTACTTGATGCACAGGCAGATACGGTACTATAATTAGTCCCCCTGAATCCAAAGTGAATCGATATATGCCCGGCAGCTATATCGGAGATCATTCTTGGGATGGTAAAGGGATTGAATCTTGGTGTACCGTTACCTCTTCCAAAATCGATTATCTCCTGTTCCAGCGAGTTTAATCCTCCAATTCCGGACCCCCATATCACACCGGCATCATCCATATCTACTGATTCCAGGTTGATCCCACTGTCTTTTATTGCATCAAAAGCCGTTGCCATGGCAAAATGCGCAAATCGGTCCATGCGCTTAGATTCTTTTTTATCGAGGATAGTATCTACATTAAATCCTTTTACCTCACAGGCAAACCTGGTTTTAAACAAACTGGCATCAAACAAAGTGATGGGTCCGGCCCCACTCACCCCATTTTTTAAACCAGTCAGGTAGGCATCAATTGTATTTCCAAGTGGGGTCAAAGCTCCCATTCCTGTCACTACTACTCTTCGCATGCGATTTATTTTTTGTTTGGAATTGCAAATTTAACGATCCAGAAGGGTACTTTCAAAGATATCCTTGATTTAGTCAGGTCAGTACACCCTAAATCATTATTTTTCAGATTTATATAAAACTAAAAAAGTCCGCATGTGTTACATACGGACTTCAGAAGAAATCAAAAGTTTATATATTTTTACTTGTTGATCTGAGATTCAAGGTAGCTGATTGCCTGACCTACAGTTTGAATTTTTTCTGCTTGCTCATCAGGGATAGAAAGATCAAATTCTTTCTCAAATTCCATTATAAGCTCCACAGTATCAAGGGAATCGGCGCCAAGATCATTGGTAAAGCTAGCTTCAGAGGTTACTTCAGCTTCGTCTACACCAAGTTTGTCAACTATGATTTTTTTTACTTTTTCTTCAATACTTGCCATTTGTATAGGTTTTAAAATTTTGTGCAAAAATAAAATTTAGATTGTGATAATAAAATAAATTTTTGACCCTGGTCAAATTCCTCTTTTGGCCTAGTCCATGTCAAATTTCTCCTTGATAATATCAAATCTAATCTAAAAGTTTCTTAAAATGTAAATTCTTTTATCCTCTGGCATAGTTTTTTGATGTATCTATGCGCAAAATTTATAAATATTATGAGCGAAAAAACGCTCCTCAACACTAAAATAATAGCAACAGTAGGCCCTGCCATCAGTTCCTACGATATGCTTTTGCAGATGGCCAAAGCCGGTGTGAATGTATTTAGATTAAATATGTCACATGCCGATCATGCCACTCATCTTGAGGTAATTCAACATCTTACAAAGATCAATAAGGAACATCAATTTCACTTTGGGATCCTGGCTGATTTGCAAGGGCCAAAACTAAGAGTTGGTCGTATTGTAAATAATGCATTGGAATTAAACACCGATGATGAAATTATTTTTACCAATACAAAATGCGAAGGCACCAAAGACGGTATCTACATGAGCTATGAATTGTTTCCACAGGAAGTAGCCAAAGGGGATAAAGTGCTGGTAGATGATGGAAAATTGATGTTTGAGGTAGTAGAAACGGACCGTCGGTCTACTGTGAAATTAAAAGTATTGTTTGGCGGAGTCCTTTCTTCCAATAAGGGGGTGAATCTTCCTGATACGCAGATTTCATTACCCTCCCTCACGGAAAAAGATTTAATCGATCTTGAATTTATTTCAAAGCAACCGGTGCATTGGATCGCTTTATCCTTTGTACGAAAAGCAGAAGATATTACAGATCTCAGAAAAAGGTTAAAAGAGTACGGACATACTGCCCGTATTGTAGCCAAAATTGAAAAACCTGAAGCACTTAAAAATATTAATGAAGTAATTCAGGCGACTGATGCCGTGATGGTGGCTCGGGGAGACCTGGGGGTAGAAGTTCCTATTGAAAAATTACCTGGTATTCAAAAAGAAATCGTGCGCCGATGTATAGAACAGAGCCGGCCTGTAATCGTAGCTACCCAAATGATGGAAAGTATGATTACCAATCCAAGTCCTACCAGGGCAGAGGTTACTGATGTAGCCAATGCTGTGCTGGATGGAGCCGATGCGGTAATGCTCAGTGGAGAAACCTCTGTGGGTAAACATCCGGTACGGGTAGTAGAAGCCATGGCCAAAATCATAGCTGAGACTGAGCGCCACTATCAACCCAATCAATCCCGGTTGCCCAAACTGCATAAAGAATCTGAAACTTTCCTTGCAGATGTGCTTTGTTTTAATGCAGTAAAAACTACTCATGATCTGGATGCTAAAGCCATTATTGGTATGACCACCTCGGGTTATACTGCTTTTAAAATATCTTCTTTCAGGCCAAAGGCGGAAATATTCATTTTCTCCACGGTGGCTTACATGCTTTCAACATTAAACTTGGTTTGGGGAGTACAGTGTTTTCTTTACAAAAACGAAAACGAAAGCACCGATTCGCTGATGAATAAAATTTCCCAATACTTAAAAGATAAAGGGTTGCTGGCCCAGGGTGATATCGTAGTCAATACAGGTACAGTACCCGTACAATTGGACGGCAGGACCAATATGATGAAGGTGGCTCAGGTGGAATAATGCTCCAAAAATGTAGCAAAGCAGAGATTTAATGCTCCGCCTGTTTGTGTAATATTCCCTTTCACAGCTATTGAATTTCTATTGGGGAAATTATCTGAAAGTACCCCAGTTTTTACCATAACCCAGCCACAATAAAATTCAAACTTTAAGGTAACCTTAATCTTCATTCCTCGTCAAATCAGTAATTTTGCCACGAAATATGAGATTATTTGCATTGTTTTTATTGTTGGCTCTCAGCACTCAGGTATCTGCTCAGGATAGTGTATTGACCGAAAGCAGCATTCAGACACAATCTATATTTATTGAAGCTATTCGAAACAAACTAATTGATCGTCACGACCTCTCCGTGCCTCAATTTCGCGAAATAATAAAGAAAGAACCAAAAAATCATGTGGTATGGTATGAGCTTGGTTTTGGTTTGTATAAATCTAAGCAATTGGATGAAGCCCTCGATGCTGCTAAAAAAGCAAATGAATTGCATGCCAATGAAAAACAATACCTCTCCCTCTTAGCTACCATTTATCACCAAAAGCAAGATTTTTTGCTTGAGGCAGGGATATACAAAAAAATACAATCTTTGGATCCATACAGTGAATCCACTTATGTACTATGGACAGATGCTTTAAAAGCCGAAGGTAAGTGGGAAGAAGCCATTAAAACATTGGATTTGATGGAACAAAAAAAAGGGGTAAATGAAATCAGCTCATTGCAAAAGGCCAGTTTATACAGTCAGCTTGGTAAGGCAAAAGAAGAAGAGAATGAATTGATAAAATTGAATAATGTTTTTCCAGGGGATACCAAATACTTACATGCATTGGCCTCCTTTTACACCAAATCTCAAAAACAGGAAAAGGCAGAGGATGTTTATAAAAAAATTCTTGCGATTAATCCCTCTGACGAAAGAGCTTCGCTGGCTATGGCAAATAAATTTAAGCAATCAGGCCAGGATGATCAATACCTCCAGTCCATTTCCGGATTGATAGAAAATCCCTCCATTTCTCTAGACGCCAAGATATTGGAATTGATCCCTTTTATCAATAAAGCATTGAATTCACACGATAGCAGTTTATTGAAAATACTCGAAAAGCATGCAGTCAGCCTTTCTAAGTCGGCACCGGACAATCCTAAATCTCTCGCTTTGCTTGGTGATGTCTTTGTTGCACAGCGTAAAGATTACGATGCTTTCATTTCTTATGAGAAGGCTATAAAAGCGGGTAACTGTCCTAAATCGGTATGGTCTAATTTCCTTGATTTATCTTCCAGGTTTTTGCCGGATGCAGAGCATATTGAAAATGTAGAAAAAGCTTTTGATCTGTTCCCAAATGAACCCACCTATGCTTTACAATACAGCAAAGCACTGATTTGGTCTGGACGGGCTGGTGAGGCAAAAAGTATCGTAATGCAAGCCGGATTGATGATCGGGGATCAAAAAAATTATAAACCCTCTCTCCAGGCATTAAAATATATTTTAGCTGAAGAAGACAAAGATCAAACTATGATAGTTGATTTATCTAAAGATCCCTCATTGCTTTCATCAGTCAACGCTCAAAAACTGGTTATAGATTATTTTCTCAATAAAAAAGAGCAGCCAGGTAAAGCAGGACTTTGGATTGATATCGCAAACAAATTGGAACCGAAAGATGAAGTATTGAAAAAACTCAAAATTGAAGCTGAATCAAAGAGTAAAACACAAAAAGAAATTAAAATCGAAGGAGATGTATCTAATCCATTAGGACAGGCAAAAAAACTAATGGAGGAAGGAGATTATGGCTCTGCAATAAATAAATTCATGGAAGCATATGAATCATCTGCTTTCAATAATGCCTCTAAAGCAGAAATGATGCTTTCTATCGCAAACATTTTATACAGAAAACAAGGAAAATATGCCGAAGCCAGACAAGCATCTTTGAAAGCTGCAGAGTTAAGACCCGATTGGGGGGCTCCTTATATTTTAATTGGTGATATTTATTTGGGCACTGCAAGAAATTGTAGGGATGAGTGGGGATCGCGTTTGGCCGTACTGGCTGCCATTGATAAATATCAGATGGCAAAATCTGTTGATGCTTCAAGTACTGAGGATGTTAAGGATAGAGTTGATCGTATATCTTCAGCTATGCCCGACAAATCAGAAGGTTTCATCAGAGGAGTTAATGAAGGTTCAGCCTTGAAAGTCCCATGTTGGATAGATGAGACCGTTAAAATCAGATACAAAGATTAATGCCAGGCATAAATACAATGAATTATAAATCCTATTTGCTCTTCTTTTTTTTCGTTTGTATTTTTTTACTCGTTTCTTGTTCAAAGAAAACTACGGCCGTTTCTACCTCTGAAAAAGGAATTAAAAAAGATCTTACGGTAGAAAAAGTGATTCAATCTGTAAATTCCAAATCAATACATGGAAAATTCATTCAGGCAAAAGCGCAGGTGAGCCTGGATGGGAGCGGATTCTTTTCCAGCGGTTCTTTAAATCTTCGTATTGCCAAAGATTCATTAATATGGTTTAGTATTACCAAATTAGGCATTGAAATTACCAGGGGTATCATTACCATGGATTCTGCGTTTGCAGTAAATAATTGGGAAAATACATATTGGAAAGGAAGCCTCGAAGACATCTCTAATCAATACCAGGTGCCGGCTGATTTTAATGAAATTCAATCCATTATCTTACCCTCTTTAAACCCTCAACGTGAATACATGATGAATACACAGCCACTGGGGGTAACTATGCAGCAACAAGGATCGTTAATAAAAAAATACAGTATTGATGCATCTTCATTTTTAATTTCATCCATTTTTGTTTCTCATGCCAATTCAGATTTAAAAGTAAATTATGCCGATTACACACCGAAAGATAATTTTGTATTTCCATTTACTCATACTCATTATACAAGAAATGCAAATGACCTTCATGAGACGAAAATTAAATTTTCATCTATTGCAGTAGTAGATAGAATAAATACCCCTTTTTATATACCATCCGATTATGAACTGATCAAATAACTCCCAACTTCAACCTTTCCAATGAAAGACAATTTTAATCTCAATAATAAAGCTGCTAATTTTCGACCTGGTTTTGAAGAGAAAGCTGTACTGGTAGGCGCAGCCATCGGTGGTCAGCAGGAATCTCAGGTAAATGAATACCTCGATGAACTGGAATTTCTCGCTTCCACATCCGGGGCAAAAGTGGTAAAACGTTTTTTTCAAAAATTATCCCACCCTGACCCCAGGCATTATATTGGAAGTGGTAAACTACAGGAAATCGCTGAATATGTTGAAACTCATCAGATTGATTTGGTCATTTTTGATGATGATCTGTCTGGAAAACAAACCAATAATGTAGAGGAAGCCGTCAAAGTAAAAGTAGTTGACCGCAGTTCCTTGATCCTCGACATATTTGCAAAAAGAGCCCAGACAGCTCAGGCTCGTACCCAGGTAGAACTCGCACAACTACAATATTTATATCCCAGGCTTCGCGGACTGTGGACACACCTTGAAAGACAACGCGGAGGTATTGGCATGCGGGGTCCGGGTGAGCAGGAAGTAGAGACAGACCGCCGTATTGTAAAGCAAAAAATTGCTTTGCTCAAGGAAAAATTGGAAAAAATAGACCTGCAGGCAAGTACGCAAAGGCAAAGCAGGGGAGAGCTGATCAGAGTAGCCCTTGTGGGGTATACCAATGTGGGTAAATCCACACTTATGAATCTCATCAGCAAATCTACCTTGCTTGCAGAGAATAAATTATTTGCCACACTCGATACCACAGTAAGAAAAGTTTTTTTCGAAGACATGCCTTTTCTTTTATCTGATACGGTTGGATTCATTCGAAAACTCCCTCACCATTTAGTAGAAAGTTTTAAATCTACCCTGGATGAAGTAAGAGAATGCGATTTATTAATACATGTGGTAGATATATCTCATCCGCAATACGAAGACCATATAAAGACGGTGCAACAAACATTAATTGATATTGGGGCAGACAAACACCCGATGCTCCTGGTATTCAATAAAATGGATGCCTATCGGGCTACTCATTACGATGATTTATTATCAGAAGAGGAAAAAATCGAATTGGAATCACAATTAAAGGAAATGCTAAACTCAAGATATGAATTTCCTCAGGTAATGATTTCAGCAGCTTCAAAAGAGAATATTGAAGAGTTTAGAAAAATTCTGGCCCACATGATCAAACAACAATATGTAGTACGGTATCCGTACCTGGTAAAATCCTGGTGGAGTTAAATTGAAATCCATTTTACCATGCTTACAGATATTGATCTCGCAAATTACAGTAAATTATTGCTGGACTATTGCCTTGAAATAAGGCCTGGTTCCAAATTATTTATTCAATCTACCACTCTTGCAGAACCTTTAATATTACAATTGTACAAAGGTGCTTTGGAAAGGCAGGCCATAGCAGAAGTCAATTTTTCATTGGAAGGTCAGGAAAATATTTTTAATAACTATGCACACGCCGACGCTTTGAATTGGGTGAATCCTACCTATATCAAGGCGGTAAATGAGTTTGATGCATATGTATACATCAGGGCTCCCCATTCGCTCACCACTTACCAACCTATGCCGGCAGAAAAGGCAGAAATAAGAAGGCAAACATTATTACCTTACCAACGGATATATAATCAACGTACAGGTAATAGATCGCTCCGGAGATCACTTTGCCAGTATCCTACCCCGGCTTCGGCTATGGATGCATCCATGACGGTAGAGCAGTATGAGGATTTTGTGTTGCAATCCTGTTTTCTCAGATCTGCAGATCCCTTTGCATCATGGGTTCAACTTTCAGTAAAGCAGCAAAAAATAGTAGACTATCTAAATACAGTAAGCCACATACGATATACCAATTCAAAGTCAGATATTACTTTTTCTACCCAAGGCCGTACCTGGATCAACAGCGACGGTCGTACCAATATGCCCAGTGGAGAAGTGTATTCCTCTCCAATAGAAGACTCCGTAAATGGACATATCTTTTTTGATTATCCTTTTTTATATCAGCAAGAGGAGATATCGGGAGTATACCTGGAAGTAAAAGAGGGTAAAGTAATTCAGGCTGTTGCAGAAAGGGGTAATGATATATTAAAAGAAATGCTTACAATACCTGGTGCAGATCACTTTGGTGAAGTCGCTATTGGCACAAACCCGAATATTCAGATTCCAACTAAAAATATTCTTTTTGATGAAAAAATGTCGGGTACAGTACACATGGCACTGGGACAATCGTATTTACAATGCGGGGGAAAAAACGAATCAGCCTTGCATCAGGATATGATTTGCAATATGAAAGAGGGTGGAGAAATATGGGCTGACGGGATTTTGATTTATTCAAACGGTAATTTTTTGATATAAACCAAATACAGGATAGATTGCAACTTAATTGAATGAAACACACCACGATTTACAACGTAGTCTTCGTATACCTCTTGGTACTCGCCTCATGTTCCTCTAAGCATGCTCTCACCATTTATGAAGATCGGAAAGAAGAGCATTCATATGATACACTTACTTTATTTCCTTCAGCAGAAGTTTTTAAGTTAAGACATACTATCTTTAAGGCAGAGAGACCTGCCGTTGGCCCCATGGCAAAAAATAACACAAAAAATGTATTTAGCGAAACGGCTATCGGATTTGACATTGGCAATCATTTTTTTGTAGATATGCATGGCAACCTGAGCCTGCGACTCGATTCTGTATTAAGGATCGATACGCGGTCCGATTTTAAACTGATTAAAAGCAACCATAAGGGGCTCCCCATTGTATATACCAGGAAAGGATACGAATATAAAATCAGGCACCATGGATTATTTCACTTCGAATGGAAGAAAAAAATTCAATCCATACCTGACGGATTTATCTTTGGAAGAAAACACATTCAGAAAAAAATCAGTTTCAATGAATCGGGAGTCATTGAAAATCAAAGAAACAGGATACACGAGCTACGCAAATTGAATGGCAATACATGCTCCTGGATAAATGGGAAAAAAACAACCTACTTTTATAAAAATAACGTAACTCTTTTATTGCCAAATCAAATCAGAATAGTCAGGTCCGGGTCAAGATTGTACTACTACCAGGGCATCCGTTTGAAAGGGTATATTCAGAAGTATGCCAACAGTTGGCAAGTCCATGAAACAGGAAGCAAACCGTACACTATTCAGAAAAAAGATAATTCACTTGAGCTCTGGCAGTCCGGGAATTGGTTACTTCAAACTTATATTTTCTATCCATAATATTTAAATTATACAGTGGTTTAGAGTTTCTGTACATTATCTGGTTTTGTATGGGTATGTACCTGGATATTAAGCGTCTTCTAAATTTATAAAGATTTAGTTTTCCTAACGTTTACAAGTAAGGCTCCAAATATAGAGTTGCTAACAAGTCAAAACCAGTAGTCAAAAAAAATAAATAAGGAGCTGGAATTTGGTGTTGAAATTTCAACGTTGATTTTAACCTAACCCTAACTAACATTCCAATTTACTCATTAGTCTTTTAAGTATTAAGTCATCCTTAAAACTTAATATTATGAAAACTAAAATTGCTTTTTTCATTCTCTCCACTGTCTTGATTTTTAGCTCTTGTCAAAAAGAAGATCTGGGTGCCATAGTAAATGTCAGGATCGATTTGCCATCATTTGATCAGATCAGGCACGATGCCAATTTCGACATTGTCATTTTACAGGGAGCAAAACAATCCATAGAGTTTGAAGGTCATGAATTGATTCTGGCAGAAACCGATATGAGAGTAGTGAACAGAAAATTGATAATAAGTCAACGTGGTCATTATTGGTCAACAGGTAAATCCACTTTATATATCGTTACACCAGATTTGAGTTCAATAGAGACTACTTCTTCGGGAGATATTTATTCGCAAGGCCGTTTTACACCCAATGGCCCATTAGCTCTTGGCATCAAGTCCAGTGGTGATATAGATATGGATATTGATATCGCAACACTCTTTTCCACCATTGACGGCTCCGGGGATATGCATCTCAGGGGGTATGCGGATAATCATGATGTTGAAATCAATGGATCTGGTAATGTATATGCATTTTTCCTTGACTCTTACAATGTACGAATCGATCATTATGGTTTTGGAAATGTGGAGATTCATGCGCAGCGGGATTTATTCGTAAGATTGAGGTCGAATGGCAATATTTACTTCACCGGAAGGCCATTTATCAACTATTTGGTGACCGGATCAGGCAGATTGATTGATGCTAATTAGCGGATTCAGAGCATGCTTTTTTGTGTTTTCTTTTTACAAAGACCATTCACAAATTATTAATTCAATTAATTTTGGTCAAAGTAATTAATATATTAATGTATAAAGTTTTATTATTCAGTACTTAAGGACTACTATTCATTGTAGAGGCTGATATACCATCAAATTTTAATATAAATCTTTGAAAATTTATTTTGAGATGTCACAAAACCTCGTAAATTTGCACCGCCTTACACGATAGGTATTAAATATTCAACAGAAACATGCTCGAAGAAAAAGATGAAATCCAGGACATGGATGAAAAAACAGGCCTCTCTGAAGAAGGCACTGGTCTCTCTCTGGGATCAGATGTTTCTGAAGAAGAGATAATTGAACCAGAACCAATCCCTTTAGAATTAGTTTTAGAACCAGTAGTCGAAGAGTCTTCAGCTCATGATGATTTTAATTGGTCAGCAGGAAACAGAAATACAAGATATTATG
>JBGAVW010000005.1:82500-140637 GCA_044227925.1 Saprospiraceae bacterium
AGGGGAGCATTGTATATGAGACGAAGCTAAGGCGTCAGCTGAAGTGGATTGTATACAAGAGCCAATGTAGGCATAAGTAACGATAATGAAGATGAGAAATCTTCACGCCGTAAGACTAAGGGTTCCTAGATCTATGTTAATCAGATCAGGGTTAGTCGGGTCCTAAGGATAAGCCGAAAGGCGATGCCGATGGTAAACAAGTTAATATTCTTGTACCTGTATATATTGCGATGAAGGGACGGAGGGGTGAAAGGTCTGCCCTATGACGGATATTAGGGTTAAAGTGTTTAGGCGTTGAAAGCTTCTGGCAAATCCGGAGCTGAGCTGATGCACGACAGTACCTGGAAGCCGCAAGGCCGAAAGGATAATGACTGGTAACTGACTCCCGAGAAAAGCTTCTAAGCTTCAGATATGTACAGCCCGTACCGTAAACCGACACAGGTAGTCGAGGAGAGTATCCTAAGGCGCTCGAGTGATCCGCGGCTAAGGAACTAGGCAATTTAGTCTCGTAACTTCGGAAAAAGAGACCCCTGCAATTATGTGGGGCGCAGCGAAGAGGTCCAGGCAACTGTTTAACAAAAACACAGGGCTCTGCTAAATCGAAAGATGATGTATAGGGCCTGACACCTGCCCGGTGCTGGAAGGTTAAGGGAGGGGATTAGGAGCAATCCAAAGTCTTTGACTGAAGCCCCAGTAAACGGCGGCCGTAACTATAACGGTCCTAAGGTAGCGAAATTCCTTGTCGGGTAAGTTCCGACCTGCACGAATGGTGTAATGATCTGGACGCTGTCTCAGCCGCGAGCTCGGTGAAATTGAAGTATCGGTGAAGATACCGGTTACCCGCAACGGGACGGAAAGACCCTGTGAACCTTTACTATAGCTTCACATGGTGCTTGAATACGGGATGTGTAGGATAGGTGGGAGACTATGAAGTTTGCACGCTAGTGTGGATGGAGTCAATGTTGAAATACCACCCTTTCTGTATTTAGGTTCTAATCCCTACAAAAGGGAGACAGTGTGTGGTGGGTAGTTTGACTGGGGTGGTCGCCTCCTAAAAAGTAACGGAGGCTTGCAAAGGTGCCCTCAGCATGGACGGTAATCATGCAAAGAGCGTATTAGTATAAGGGCGCTTGACTGAAAGGCCGACGGGCCGAACAGGGTGGAAACACGGCTAAAGTGATCCGGTGGCACTGCATGGGTGGGCCATCGCTCAAAGGATAAAAGGTACTCCGGGGATAACAGGCTGATCTCCCCCAAGAGCTCATATCGACGGGGAGGTTTGGCACCTCGATGTCGGCTCATCGCATCCTGGGGCTGGAGAAGGTCCCAAGGGTTTGGCTGTTCGCCAATTAAAGCGGTACGTGAGCTGGGTTCAGAACGTCGCAAGACAGTTCGGTCCCTATCTGTTGTGGGCGCACGAATATTGAAAGGATCTGACTCTAGTACGAGAGGACCGAGTTGGACGAACCTCTAGTGAACCAGTTGTGGCGCCAGCTGCATCGCTGGGTAGCTATGTTCGGATCGGATAAGCGCTGAAAGCATCTAAGCGCGAAACCGGCCTTAAGATGAGTATTCGATGAAGGGCTGTAGGAGATTACTACGTTGATAGGCTATAAGTGGAAGTACAGTAATGTATGAAGCTGAGTAGTACTAATTGCCCGAAAGCTTCCTTTTTATAAAAACATAAATTCGATTATTTTCCTCACCCTTTTTTTCAAAAAAGAACTTGCTTGGTGACTATAGCGAGGGTGTACCACCTCTTCCCATTCCGAACAGAGAAGTTAAGCCCCTCAGCGCCGATGGTACTTGGATATTCCTGGGAGAGTAGGTCGTTGCCAGCATCTTATAAATTAAAGTCTTAGCGAATAGCTAAGACTTTTTTTTTGCCTATGATTAAAATCAATATATTCGCACTGAATGTCGGAGTTTGTAGTATCAGCAAGAAAATATAGACCTAAACTTTTTTCTACTGTTTTAGGCCAAGAACATGTTACCAAAACTCTCAAAAATGCTTTAATTAAAAATAAATTAGCACATGCTTTTTTATTTACAGGCCCTAGAGGGGTGGGAAAAACTACTTGTGCCAGAATTTTGGCCAAGGTAATAAATTGCGAAAATGCACTCACCCAAAATAATGCAGAACCATGCAATGTGTGTGATTCCTGTATAATGTTTGACAGCCAGGCTTCTTTCAATATTATAGAAATGGATGCGGCATCAAATAACAGTGTAGAGGCGATGCGTAGCCTGGTGGAACAAGTGAGATATCACCCTCAACATGGCAAGTACAAAGTATTTATAATAGATGAAGTGCACATGCTTAGTCAAGCAGCATTTAATGCATTTTTAAAAACATTGGAAGAACCTCCAGCCCATGTGATTTTTATTTTAGCCACCACTGAAAGACAAAAAATCCTTCCGACTATTTTATCAAGGTGTCAGGTTTTTGATTTTCGTAGAATATTAAATGCCGAAATTGTAAAACAACTCTCTCTTGTAGCTAAGGATGAACAAATTCAAGTGGAAGAGGACGCATTGCACATTATCGCACAAAAGGCCGATGGATCCATGAGAGATGCACTTTCCATTTTTGATAGAATAGCCAGTTTTAGTGACAAAAAAGTAGTTTACGAGGAGGTGATTTCAAATCTTAATGTACTGGATTTTGAATATTATTTTAAGCTTGTCAATGCGATGCTTAAAGAAGATAGCAGTGAAGTATTAAATATTTTTAAAGAAATTTATCAGTTGGGATTTGATGGGCATTTATTTATAGATGGTTTGGCCGAACATTTCAGGCAATTGTTAGTAAGTAAAGATCCAAATTCTATAAGATTAATTGAAGCTAGTGATGAGTTACAGACCAGGTATTTTGACCAAGGGAAAGGGTGTAAAATCAGTTTCTTAGTGGATGGGTTAGTGGTGATAAATGAATGTGACCTCTACTACGACCGTGCGCGGAATAAACGACTTCATGTCGAATTGAATCTCATAAAACTGATTTACTTAAATCGTATTGATACCCAATCCGGGGCCGTTCATGTAGTGAGCGAAGAAAAAAAAAACTTTAATTCTGAAGACTCTCCCTTACTAAAGATACCGGCCAAAGAAGCAGAAGTGTTTGATCAATTTGAAGAGAAAAGCAGGGAAGAACCTTATTTTGGAGTTACTGCTTTTGATAATGTAAAGGAAAAAGAATTCTCAACCCCAAAACTTAATAATCTAAAAGCTATCCAGCGAAAAGCAGCTCAGGCGATAAAGCAAACTGCTGATTCTGCGGTTGAATTTAAATTGGACACCTTTGTTAAAGTCTGGAATCGGTATTTGGAGAGTGTGGAGTTGCCTACACTGAAAACAATATTAAGTCAGGCCGAACTGGAGCTGGACAATACCAAATTGAATATAAAAGTAGGTTCTTCTCATTCGAAAAACATTATTCAATTGGAGCACTCTTTACTGGAGGGTTTGAGAAAAGCAATTGCAGATAACCGCCTCGAAATATTGATTACCATTGACCCGGAAAAATCAAAATTGAATGATGATAATTTAGTAAAAAAGGCACTTACTAATAAAGAAAAATTTGAATTAATGAAACAAAACAATCCGGTAGTAGAAGACCTTATCAGAGCATTAAAATTAAAAATTGATCATGGTGTTTAACCCATTTATATGTGGAAATTATTAATCAGGCCTATTTTATTTTTGTTTCCGCCTGAAACAGCCCATTCCATTACTTTTGGTTTTTTAAAATTTATATGTATTATCCCTGGTGTTCCATTATTGATCAAAAAACTCTTTGCCAATACCACTCCGGATAGAATACTTCTTTGTGGTTTGGAATTTAAAAACAGACTTGGACTTGCAGCAGGACTAGATAAAAATGGGGACTACATATATGAACTTTCCCTGTTTGGTTTTTCACATATTGAAATAGGTACTGTAACACCAAAACCCCAGGCAGGAAATAAAAGACCCAGACTGTTCAGGTTGCCCATGGACAGTGCCTTGATAAACAGGATGGGATTTAATAATGATGGAGCCGATGCAATATCCATTCGCTTAAGCAAGTTGGTCAAGCCTACGGATCTGATACTTGGGATTAATATTGGAAAAAACAAGGATACACCCCTGGATAAAGCATGGGAAGATTATTTATACTGTTTTGAAAAATTATATGCTTACGCAGATTATTTTACAATAAATGTAAGCTCACCCAATACACCCGGATTGAGAGGATTACAGGAGAAAGAACCATTACTTGGATTAATAATTAGGTTGCATGAGGCAAATGCGAAAAAACCACTCCCAAAGCCTGTATTTTTAAAAATAGCACCTGATTTAAACACCGAAGAATTGAAAGAGATCAAAAATCTGGCGATTGAACACAATGTAGATGCTATCATAATGGGGAATACTACTATAACCAGGGATGCATTATCTACGGAATCAGGGAAGCTTTCGATGATTGGTCAGGGAGGATTAAGTGGACAGCCACTAACGCAAAAATCCACAGAAAAACTTGACATATTAAAGAACGCTGAAGGCGAAATTCCATTGATCGGTGTGGGAGGTATAATGAATGGCCGTGATGCTAAATTAAGAATTCTACATGGTGCGGATTTAATTCAAATTTATACAGGGTTTGTATATCATGGACCAGCGTTAATTAAGCAAATCTTGAACGATATACGCGGAATATCATTCAAACCGAAGAATTAAAATTACTAATATTAAAATCTTAACTTTGCCCTTGTTGCCATGATAAAAGACCGATTAAAGTCAAACATTATCAATTTATTACGTGTTAGTTATAATATTAACACGAATAGTGATGATTTGCTGATTGGCCCTACAAAAAAAGAATACAAGGGAGATTATTCAATTAATGTTTTTCCATTTTCGGCAAAAGCAAAAAAAGCCCCCCCGGTTTTAGCAAAAGAAATAGGCGAACAACTAGTAAATACGGGGGATATAGAAAATTTTGAAGTAATACAAGGGTTTCTAAACATTACCTTAAAGCAGGATACCTGGATTGAAATACTCGATTCAATTTCATCAAATCCTGCTTATGGAGAAATGGAATATAATGATAAGAAGATATTGGTTGAGTTTTGTTCGCCCAATACCAACAAACCTCTTCATTTAGGCCATGTAAGGAATATATTGCTTGGAGCCGCTACGGCCAGGATTTATAAGAATAACGGATATACTGTGAGTCAGATACAAGTAATAAATGACAGGGGTATAGCTATTTGTAAATCAATGTTAGCCTGGCAAAAATGGGGAAATAATATTACGCCGGATTCATCGAACACTAAAGGAGATCATCTGGTGGGCGATTTTTACGTTTTATTTGAGAAAGAATTTGTAAAAGAATACAAATCGTGGCAGGAATCGTCACAGGGACAAGAAGAATATGGCAAACGTAAAGACCCAAGTCAGCTAGAAATCGATTTTTTTAAAGAGTACAAGAATTATTATTTTAATAAATACAGTAAACTGGGTGAAGAAGCAAGAGCTATGCTGATTAGCTGGGAAAAGGGTGACAAGGAGGTAAAAGAACTATGGTCAAAGATGAATAATTGGGTCTACAACGGATTCAATGAAACACTATCCAGCCTGGGTGTACATTTTGATCATGTGGATTATGAATCCGTTACTTATTTATTAGGTAAAAAAGCAGTTGAGGCCGGAGTAGCTAAAAATACTTTTTATAAAAAAGAAGATGGTTCAGTTTGGGTGGATCTTACAGATGCCGGCATGGATCAAAAAGTAGTACTCAGAAGTGATGGCACATCAGTGTACATAACTCAGGATATAGGCACAGCACAGATGAGATATGAAAAATTTAAGATGGATAAGCTTGTGTATGTAGTGGCTGATGAACAAGATTATCATTTTAAAGCTCTTTTTGAAATCATGAAAAAGTTACGGGAGCCTTATGCGGACGGCTTATATCATTTATCATACGGTATGGTAGAGCTTCCGGAAGGAAAAATGAAGTCAAGAGAAGGGACTGTAGTCGATGCTGATGATCTTATCAGGGAATTGATAAGTGAAGCCACTGCCACAGCAGAGGAAAGAGGAGAGATAAGTGATTTGAGCAAAGAAGATCAAGCCCAGGCTATCAAAAACATAGCTATGGCAGCCTTGAAGTTTTTTATGTTGAAAGTTCATCCAAAGAAAAGGATGGTTTTTAACCCGAAAGAATCACTGGACATGCAAGGCCAGACCGGCCCTTATATACAAAATGCGTTTGTACGAATAAAATCTGTGTTGCGCAAATCATTGAATTCGCCAAATGATTTATTTAGGTTTTATAAGGGAATAAAAGATGAGGAAAAGGAACTAATATCACTTTTAGAAACATATCCTGAGGTGGTTAAAAAAGCCGGTGACCAATATGATCCATCTGAAATAGCTAATTATAGTTATTCCTTAGCAAAGGCTTATCATAAGTTTTATCATGAAGTTCCAATCTTAAGATCCGAAGACCAAGCAGCATTGCATTTTAGATTAGTATTGTCAGAGGCTGTCGGACAAATATTGAAAAAATCATTTTATTTATTGGGCATTGATATGCCAGAAAGAATGTAAAGAATGTCAGAGACACAAAATTTTATAGAAGAAATCATATCTGAGGATGTACAGAATGGTAAGAATGATGGCAGAGTACTTACCCGTTTTCCGCCCGAACCGAATGGGTATCTGCATATAGGGCATGCAAAATCTATTTGTTTAAATTTTGGGCTTGCTAAAAAATTTGGAGGCCAAACAAATCTGAGATTTGATGATACCAATCCTACTACTGAAGATGTTGAATATGTAGACTCTATCAAAGAAGATGTTAAATGGTTGGGCTTTGAATGGGCAGGACATGAATTATATGCATCCGATTATTTCGATCAGTTGTATGAATTTGCAGTAGAGTTAATAAAGCAAGGTAAAGCCTATGTGGATCATTCTACTGCTGATGAAATAGCCGATCAAAAAGGTACCCCTACGGTGGCTGGCACCCCAAGTAAATACAGAGATAGGACGGTGGGTGAAAATCTTGCCTTATTTGAAGAAATGAAGGCAGGTAAATTTGATGATGGGGTTTGTGTCTTAAGGGCGAAAATAGACCTTGCGTCCCCTAATATGCATCTTAGAGACCCTTTGATGTACAGAATAAAAAAGGCACACCATCATCGCACTGGAGATAAATGGTGTATTTACCCAATGTATGACTTTGCCCATGGACAGAGTGATAGTATTGAAAAAATTACGCATAGTATTTGCACTCTTGAATTTGAGAATCATAAACCACTTTATGATTGGTTTATACAGAACCTAGGAATTTTTCCTTCAAAACAGTATGAGTTTGCCAGGTTAAATCTGAGTTATACCGTAATGAGCAAACGTAAACTAATGCAGCTGGTAAATGAGAGATATGTAGATGGATGGGACGACCCTCGTATGCCAACTATATCCGGATTGCGAAGAAGGGGCTATACACCTGAGTCGATAAGGGACTTCGCTGATCGAATTGGTGTGGCAAAACGAAATAATATTATCGATGTATCCTTACTCGAATTTTGTATCCGTGAACATTTGAATAAAATTGCACTACGGTATATGGTAGTGCAAAAACCAGTGAAACTCAGGATATTAAATTATGAAGATGGCAAAACTGAAAGACTAAACATTCAAAATAATCCGGAGGATGAATCGGCTGGTGCTAGATTAATAAGTTTTTCCAATGAGCTTTACATTGAAAGCGATGATTACATGGAAATTCCATCAAAAGGATACTTCAGATTGTATCCTGGTGGTTATGTAAGGCTAAAAAATGCTTATATAATAAAATGCGAAAGAGCAGTAACCAATCCTGTAACAGGAGAATTAGATGAAATACAAGCTACCTATATACCTGAGAGCAGAAGTGGCAATGATACTTCGGGTATCAACGTAAAAGGTACAATTCATTGGGTAAGTGCTAATCATGCTGAAAATATAGAATTGCGCATTTATGACAGACTTTTCAATGATGAATCGCCGGATGGCCATGACGGCAAAGACTTCAAAGAATTTATTAATCCCGACTCACTTAAAATTATACCCTACGCAAAAGCGGAAGGAAATATAGTATCCTCTAAGCAAGGAATCTATTATCAGTTTTTGAGATTAGGATATTTTTACCAGGATGCTGACAGCAAACCGGGTAAATTGATTTTTAACAGGACTGTAACATTAAAAGATTCCTGGAATAAAAAAAGCAAATAATCTTATTTGATTTTTATGAAACTTTAGACACCTCATGATGGTTTAAATATCACTAAAACAGATCATTGAAATAAAGGGGGCTGACCTGGAATCGACAGGAATGTGTACTGGTCAGTAAGCATGTCAGAGCATGAGAGGTTACTCTGTAAAAAATAACTTTCAAATCTTAAGTGGCAACACTTATGCTATTGCTGCCTAATTCAAGGAATTAGTCCGGCTTTATGCCGTCGATCTGACACCTAATACAGGATCCACCGCATTCAAACCCATCCTTAGGGATGCTTAGGTTAGTCTCGACAAAACGTTACCGTTGGCGAGATGAAATTAATCGGAGACTGGATGTTGACATGGGTTTGTCTTTTAGCCTACACCAACATTGAGATTTAAATTAAAGAATAAACATGTAGAAAGCTGATGAGACCTTTGTCTGGACGGGAGTTCGACTCTCCCCAGCTCCACTTTTATTTATTCTGGATCTACATCTACTGAAAAGCGGGTGGAACTAAGTCCTGTGAACTTCATTACTTCAGGTATTAAATCTTTAATACTTTGTTTAATTTCAGACAATATCGTCGTATTGCGCTCACTTTTGATGATGATGGATCTCAAGTAAAGATTCCTAAGTCGTGAAATACCCGGCAACATCGGATTTGAAATTCTGGTCCCAAATTTTTCCTGTAATAACGATGACAGTTTGAGGCAAGCAAGGTCCGCCATTTCAGGTTTCTTATGTTTGACCGTGATTTCAATTAATTTTACCATAGGAGGGTATTGAGCTTCATTGCGATCATTCAATTCTTTTTCAGCCAACCCTTCATAATCATAGTGAATAATATATCGTATTACATCGTGATTAAGATTATATGCCTGGAGGTATACTTTACCCTGTTTGTTTTTTCTACCTGCTCTGCCAGCAACTTGCGTTATTAATTGATATGCTCTTTCATTAGATCTGAACTCAGGGTAATAAAATATGGAGTCAGCTTGAAGGATTCCAACGATCGCTACATGGTCAAAGTCAAGTCCCTTGCTGATCATTTGAGTACCTACCAGTATATCTATTTCCTTTTCTTCAAATCGATCTAATATATTTTGATATTGTGCCAATGACCTGGCCGTATCGTAATCGAGCCTGCTGATTCGGGCATTAGGGTACAAATTATTTAATTCGATTTCAATCTTTTCAGTGCCGTATCCTTTGAGATGGATTGACTTATTCCCGCAGTCCGGACATTCTTCGAATATTGGCCTTTGATAACCGCAGTAATGGCAAGTGAGTTTATTTATATGTTTGTGATAAGTGAGACTAATATCGCAATTTGGACATTCTGCATGCCATTTGCAATTGGAGCAATGTTGCTGAGGTGCATACCCTCTTCGGTTTTGGAATAAAATGATTTGTTCTTTCTGCCTCAGTGCGCGTAAAATGCCCTCATGCAGAATTTTACTTATAATGAAGGGTTCTGTCCTTGTTTTAGATTCCATATAGAGGTCTACCAATTCAAATTCAGGCAAAGGGAGATCACTAAAGCGGTTTTTTAATTGGGCAAATCCATATTTTTTTATTTTTACATTATACCAGGTTTCCATAGAAGGGGTAGCGCTACCCAGGATTATTTTAGCACCGTGTAATTTTCCAAGCCATATGGCAGTATCTCTTGCCTGGTATTTTGGATTTGGTTCATTTTGTTTATATGAAGAATCATGCTCCTCATCCACTATAATCAGTTTTAAATTTTTAAAGGGCAGGAATACACCTGATCTGGCGGCAACCGTAAGCGGAGCCCCATCCATTACGGATTTCCAGGTCTCTATTCTTTCCCGCTGTGAGATTCGGGAATGATACACTTTGAGATTGGACCCAAGATTTTTTTTTAGCCTTCCAAGTAAATGCGAAGTGAGCGCTATTTCAGGTAACAAGTATAAAATCTGCCCCCCTTCACTGGAAGCTTTTTTTATAAATTCACTGTATACCCTGGTTTTTCCACTGCCTGTAATCCCATGCAACAAGCTAATAAGTTGCCCTTTTTCAAAAGCCGCATTTATATTATTTATGGCATCCTCTTGTTCGGCAGAGAGAGGGGGCAGTTCTATTTCCAATTTGGTACTGATATCCCGATTTACTTTGCGTCGCTCAATTTTTATAATATTTTTCTTTTCCAATGCTTTTAATGCAGCGGGGCTTATATCTACATGTTTTGCTAATTGTTTTTTTGAAATTTCATAATTTGGTTTAGCATATTGAATGAAAGCCAACAATATATTGGTTTGTATTTCAGACTTTGCAACGTGGTCGAGAGCCTGGGTTAAAAGGTCCGGGTTGGATTTATATAAAGAGTCAAGTAAAATAAAGTCCTCTTTTTTTTCTTGTAAACCCGATTTTAGTTCTTCTTCTACTATGATCACCCCTTTTTCTACAAGCTGATTGATCAGCTTTTTCGTAGACTTTTTATTGATTATTTGTTGCACCTCATCTACCGTTAATTCTTTACGCATAGATAATGCTTCAGCTACCAAAAATTCATCGTCATTTAATTCTGCCGCATTATAATCAAAGTCATGATGTAGGGTGATTTTAGATTCACTATCAAGTTTGAAACCCGCAGGCAAAGCGGCAGCCATTACTTCACCAATACTGCAACAATAATATTCAGCCATCCAATACCAGGTACTGAGTTGATGGCCAGTGACTATAGGTGCATCATCCAAAACAGAAAGGATGGTTTTATACCGGGTAGGAATTTCCAATTCATTATACATCTCAGAGACAAGACCTGCATATATTTTTGATCTTCCAAATTGAACTTCTACTCTCATGCCCGGTTTGAGAGTTTGAGATAAATCGGCAGGGACATGGTATGAGTAGGGCCTGTCAAGGTTAAATGGCAAGATAACACGGGCAAATAAGTTGTGTAATGGAATAGAAATTTCTCTTGATTCAGTAAATGCCATGTAAAAATTTACAAAAATAGGATAATGATTATATTTACTGCTATGAGTTTTTGGTACCTCGTTTTTTATTCGATTTTAGCTCATGTTTTGGGAGTGATCAGGCATGGCATAGATAAAAATGAAAGCCTCAAGTTAGCTCAGCAGCCTGCATATCAATCTGTCGGTATGTTTACTCAGCAAGGAAGGATGATGGGAAGTTGTGTCCTGATACATCCCCGTATGGCGCTCACCGCGGCGCATACCT
The DNA here is from genome assembly GCA_044227925.1 of Saprospiraceae bacterium. Taxonomy (GTDB): domain Bacteria; phylum Bacteroidota; class Bacteroidia; order Chitinophagales; family Saprospiraceae; genus JADJLQ01. Next base: position 93,962 of record JBGAVW010000005.1, read on the forward strand.
TGACTAAATTAAGGCAAGGTGAATTGGAGATTGAATTTGATTCTATCCGGGTCCGGGTCGATTCTTTTTTTATACATCCTTGGTATTCCACTCATAAGGGAGCCGATATAGCAATTTTATACTTATCCAGGCCAATACGTACCATTAAAATTCCAGCATTAAATAAATCAAGAAAGGAAAAAAGACATATATCAACGGCGGTTGGATTTGGAAATTTTAGTGTAGCTAATAATCCAAAAGAGATTGTAGATGCAGGCAGGTTAAAGTCAGCAGGCCAAAATGTACTGGATTCGATAGCAGGTCTTCCTTTACCGAATAAATTAAAGCCATTTCTGTTTGCAGACTTTGACAATCCCGTAAATGGCAAATTGAATAAATCAGGTGACACCGTAGCATTACATTTGGAATTCGGTCTGGATGGTGGAGATAGTGGGGGAGGTATGTTTATTAAAAGGAGAAACAAAGAAGTATTGGCCGGAATAAACGCTATCCAGAATAAAAATATAGGCGATATACTTCGAACTGGTGCATTTTATGGTAGTTCCAGTGAGTGGGTAAGAATATCTGTTTTTAAAAAATGGATAGGGAAAAAAATAAAGCAATTTGAAAAACAATCAATCAAAGACCAAAATGGATCGATTTAATCTCCTGACCCTTGTCATTATACTTTTGGCTTTACAAAATTGTACACAAAAAGACACCCCTGCCATAGTTATTTACAATGCCAAGATCTGGTCAGATGGGGAGATGCTCGATGCAGATGCAGTAGCTATAAGCAATGGTCATATTCAGGTATCAGGTAAGACCGGTGATTTGATGAATACCATCCATGAGCATACCAAACTAATTGATGCTAAAGGTATGTTGCTGTTACCCGGTTTTATTGATGCACATGTTCATTTTCTTATGGGAGGAAATAACCTCCGGTCTGTTAAGCTTAGGGATGCGGGGAGCAAGCAGGATTTTATAAGTCGAATCAAAGCATTTGCATTGACCATACCAAAAGGGCAATGGATTACCGGAGGAGACTGGAACCATGAAAACTGGGGCGGTGAATTACCTGAACGATTCTGGATCGATTCAGTTACTCCGGATAACCCCGTTTCTCTAAACAGATTGGATGGCCATATGATACTGGCCAATTCAATCGCCATGAAACTTTCTTCTGTAGATAATTCTGTTGTAAATGTAGAAGGAGGAGATATTCCGCGAAATCAAAAGCAGGAAGTAATAGGTATATTTAAAGATAATGCAAGTGCATTGATTGATAAAAATATTCCACTGTCTTCAGAAGATATTGAATATCAAAATCTGGTATCTGCAATGCATTATGTTGCGTCCCATGGCGTGACCACAGTACATCATATGGGTGATTTTAAAGACCTGGCTTTATTCAGAAAATTCAAGGACAGTCTGATTACACGTATTTATGCCGCCACACCTTTATCTCAATGGTATTCACTGCATTCTTTTATCCAAGAAAATGGTAGGGGGGACGATCTGTTACACTGGGGTATGCTTAAAGGGTTTATGGATGGTTCGTTGGGTTCCCATACTGCGGCTATGCACCAGGACTTCAGTGACAAAAAGGGAGATAAAGGTTTTTTGATAAATCCACTGGATTCATTAAAATCCTGGATAGAGTCCGCTGACGCACATCGATTGCAAATTGCTGTTCATGCAATTGGGGATAAAGCCATCACCGATTTAATTGATATAATTGAAAAAACAAACTCCAAAAATGGCCCAAGAGACCGAAGGTTCAGAATTGAACATTTTCAGCATCCTGGTTATAAAGATATAAAGCGAATGAAACCTTTAGATATTATTGCTTCCATGCAACCATATCATGCCGTGGATGATGGTTGCTGGGCAGAAAAAGTACTTGGACCTGAGAGAATCAAAACTACGTATGCCTTTAAATCTATTCTGGATGATTCCATTGCATTGGCTTTCGGATCTGATTGGTTTGTAGCCCCTGCTGACCCTATACTCGGAATAGACGCTGCCGTGAACAGAAATACCACAGATGGTAAAAATCCCGGAGGCTGGATACCCGAACAAAAGATTTCAGTAAATGAGGCACTTCTCTCCTATACTTCAAAATCGGCGTATGCTTCATATGATGAATCTAAAATAGGTCAAATAAAGAACGGATATCTTGCCGATTTAGTCTTATTGGATAAAAATTTATTTCAAATCCCAACGGATAGCATAAAATTTGCAAATGTGGTATGGACCATGATGAATGGAAAGATTGTCTTTGAAAAAAACAGGTAATTCGTATTTCCTGGGGAGAGGCTTTATAGACTGTACCACCAGCGTGGTTATGTTATAAATTCGTTAACCGAGTGTTATTCACCAAGTTATAAATATCTTGTACTTTTGCAGATTCCTGATGAAACGTAATTTACTTATTTGCCTTATTGCATTGACTTTCTCCGCTATTTGCAGCGCAAGTCCTTTGAGTATGTTGGATAAGAGATTAAACAATCCACCGCCACGCATTATCCGTACGTGTTGTTCTTTCGGGGTCAAAGTAAAAATGTCTGTGATCCCCTTTGTCAAGTACAGTGATATTTCCGGTCCCGAATTAATCGGGCCTCATAAATTTCTTGGTAGCCGGCAAGAAGGTAATGGGATTATTTACACTCGTAAAGGTGGATTTGTAGATATAGGCCATGTAAGGGATCAGGCTGATTGGACGGCTTTTTTGTATAACCTTATCATTAAAAACAAGAGTAAAAACCAGTCATTGGTTCAGCTCAAATTAGGATATGAAGGTGGGCTTAAGACTTTAAATGTAAATATCCCAAATCAATTGAGTAATGAAGATATCATGGTGATAGCGGGTCGAATTGCCTATGATTTGTCTGTATGGCATGAGATTGGGACCTGGAATGGTACATCCTTGGTCCCTTTATTACCGGAGAAATATTCAGCTTTTTCTATTGAAGACGGTTTTTCAAATTTATTGGGGATTCGATTGGGGATTGAAGCATTGAAAAGTGACCTTCCTTATGAAGAAGCCATGACGGAGTTGGTAAAACGGGAATTGGTAGTATTGGATGCCTTACCTTCCAAATCAGAGACATTTAAAGCCATGATGGAAGTAGAGGGTGATTGGTGGTCGCTGAGAGAGAGGCTTCCGAGCAAAAACCTGATGAAGAAAAGGGAATTTAACCTATATCCATGTATTACTCCAGTTTTACTTCACGGTGAGGAATTGGCAGAGTCCACGTTATGTCTTCCTTCTATGTCAGGGTACGAAGATCCCAATGACTATTATAGGATTCATATTCTTATCAACCATAAATTTCCTGTAAAAGAAATATTTTCAGATAACCATAAAAAAATCATTACCCAGTTGGACTTTCCCTCTTTAATAAAGTATGCAGCTGAAGAATCCAGGAAATATTTTGATGATGTGGTCTACAAGCCCTATCCTTTACGCAAAAAAGTAAAAGTCTGACTTTATAAATTGGGGTAAATCAGAAACCCCTTCAAGGTTTGACTAGCTATCGTATCAAAGTAATAGTTCCATATTTTGCCTGAGCTTTGCCATCTGCTGTGGTGAAAGTCAATTTGTAACTATACACACCTTGCGGTGCGATTTGACCTTTGATTTTCCCATCCCAAACCAGTATTGAATTTGAAAGTGGTGGATTTTTGAGATCGGCATACACATTGCCCCATCTGTCGAAAATGATGATTCGATTTATAGCGGTTATCTGTGGGGCAGGATATATTCGCAATTCTTTGTTTGATTCGATCGTACTGGAAGGTGAAAAAATATTGGGTACAAATACATCTACGACAGGATCCACTATAATCCGGAGGGTGTCTCTTGCAACGCAACCATTATCATCTACAGCCTCTACGATGTATAAAGTAGATACCAAAGGCTGTGCAATGGGGTTGCGGCAATTAGTACACGATAAATAATTTGCAGTAATCCACTTAAAGCTGGTGAGGTTAAAATCTGCCGCAATATTGATTCTTACTGTATCACCTAGTTTTATCGTGCGGTCAGATCCAAGATTTATTTTTAAGCCGTTATTAATAGGGTTGAATGCTATGTTGGTGGTAAAGGTACAGGCATTGACCGATTTAATAATCAAGCCGAATGTATCTGATGGCAGGTTATTTAGTTTTAAAGGTAAGGAACCAATGAGGGTCGAGGTGGGATTGGTACTGAAAGCATAGCTGTATGGCCCTACTCCGCCTCTTACATTGGATATTATCACTGACCTGCCTCCGGAAGAAGAGCACCCTACCGATTCCTGAGAGATGGTAGCCTGTACATTTTCTACCAAAACGGTGTAATACACTACGCTGTCGCATCCATTGGAGGCTTGATTGGGGTATCGCACAGAATCCCGTGTATGGGTATCATTGAATGTAATTCCATCTATTACGATCGATTCGCCACTACATAAGGTATCTCTTACCTGCCGGCTTACAGGTGACAGCAAGTTAAGGTTTACATTCACTACGCTATCGCAGGCGGTGCTGGCCCTTCCGGTTAATCTCACGGTACCTGTCAAATTATTTTTATCAAATATCATGGTCCCCACTGTGATTATATCATCAGGGCAAATACTGGCATTGAGATTAAATACTTTATCAGGTATGAACCGGATGTCTATAAATCGAATGGTATCACATAATCCAATGATTGCAGATGGGATAGTATCGATGCCCCTGGGATTGGTAAATGTATAGTCTTTATTATTTATCCTTACCGTCTCCAAAGCACAAGCAGTGCGGCTGACCGTATCCCGAAATGGAGTACAATCACATTCCTTTGCAAAATCAAATTTTAATGTATCACAAGCATAAGAGTGACTAATCTCTACATGCCTCACCGATCCAAAAGGAATAGGGCCGGTCAAATAAAAAGAATCTTGTATGCTGCCCCCACCGGAAAGTATGGTCAAAGGGTCATTTGAATTAAGGTTGTTGATTTTTACTCTGTAAGAATACGTTTTAGTGCTAAAGTCACATACACTGGTAGTGTCGCCTTTAGTAATAAACTTTACTGCTTTAAAAGTAAATGTATTAGCATTGCTGATCAATTGCATTTTGCATCCATTGGCATCGAGTACGCTGTCGATGGTAATGGAATCACCAATAAGACCAAAAGAAGCAGATAAAGTAAATCGGTCAGCACTGACAAATGGATATACCGAAGTCCGGCCTCCTGCAAATGAATAATAAATGGAAACCGGCTTATTTGGAGTGTTTAATTGCATATTGATGTTAAACTGTCGCTGGCTAGGTGGCGCACATTCTACTGGCTTAGTGTTGAGTATAGTAAGAGAGCCCATGCCCACTTTAAATACAGCGGTATCCATGTATAAACAAGAATCTTTTGTCAGAGTATACGTAATGATATGATCTCCCGGGCCGGCTAAAGATGGATAAAATAAGCCATTCTGAATTCCGGGACCGGACCATACTCTTGTAATTTTATTGCTATCGGCGGGATTAAGCCCTATGGAAAATACAGTGAGAGGTTTTGGTCCATCACCACTGCAAAATGGTTTTTCATCCGCTATGGTTACCGTAATGGGATCGCATTGCCTGGTCACACAAGTAAGTGATGCCGCTTTTCCGTTGGCACAAGGGGCTTCTGCTACTGGGGTTACTTTGATGCCTACACGAGTACCCAAACTAAGATTACTGAATATCATTTGTTGTGGACTGCGTACTCCAAAAGGGCCTTGCAATAAGTCTATCTGATAGTCGGTAGCTCCTGGTGTTTTATCCCATTGAAAAACGATACTGTTCGCGGTCACCGCACAGTTAAGATTTTTTGTTTCATCCAAAGGTTTGATGACAGATGCAATATGAGAGATGCTATCGCCTATACATCCATCGCCTTTGGCATATAAAGTAATTTTATATTGGCCGGTATCCAATTGTAAATTTTGATTTGGAGTATTGGATATGGATGGCCTGCCTGGTCCGGATATTTTCCAATTGTAAGTGGTTGTATTATTCTTCTTACCGGTGTGATTGATGTTTATGGGTGTGCCTACACAGGTGGCTTCCGGATTAATTGAAAACAGGGAAGTAATGCTATCCCTTACTGTGAATTGCACTGGCTGTTCTGCAGGACATACCGGGGAGGCCTGGTATGCATATAACTTTTGTGACACACGTATGATATCGCCTTCTTTATATGATTTACCGATACCACCAGCAGATTCATAATACAGTGGATTGGAGATATTCGCACCCAGTATCTGAGGCAGGACTATTTGTTCACACTCTGTCACAGGAAATAGGGTATCTAAAATGGGCCTGGGGATAATAGTGATATTAAAAGTATCTTCGTCTGCACATAAGCGTTGATCTGGTCCACCCCAGCTATCCCGGATGTACATGGTCATACTCTGGGTGATTGCTTCACTCCCGTCTCCTTTCCACATCTTCCCTTGTGCATTTGACATCTCATAGTAGCGTTCTGTTGAAGTCAACGATTTTCCTAAAATTTTTGGCAATACAAATTCATCACATGAAGTTGTATCTCGCTGAGGTAACAGTACAGGAGTAGAAAATATCTCGGCATTAAATATGGCCTGAGACTGGCAACCGATATCACCTCCGATGACAACATAGGTAGCGGATTTGGTAATTTGAGTACCGGGATCGAAAGGGTTACCAGTGAGATCTGGATTAAGATAATATTTTATAGAGCTTGAAGCAATCGAGGGTAGGCTAAGTGTATCACAGCTTTGAATGGTTTTATTCAATGGACTCAGATCGGGTCTGGACTTGATGGTGATATTAAAGGCTTTTTCATTAATACACCCTAAACTGTTCCAATCAAATGCTACCAACCTGGTAGACCTGGTGATCAATGTTCCGGGATACAGGTCTGTAGTTTCTTTCGGAAAGAAATCATCATGGTAGTGCTCTGTGCCCGAAAGCAGGTTTCCTTTTATTACCGGTAATCTAAACTCATCACATACAGTAGTATCCCTGATAAAATTTATTTGTGGACTGGGCTCTATTTCCAGTCTGAATGGTTTCTCACTGAAACATTGTGCATTACCGGTGTATTTATAAAATGGGGTGGTGGTCTTTATGTATTCACCGGGCAATTTAAATGTGCCGACTGCACCCGGCTGCAGATAATACCTGATATTAGTACCTACACTATCATCTGTGGGTAAGGGGAGTGAATCGCAACCTCTTTGAGAGATTTTGAGATCCAGATTGGGCGGAGCTGAAATGGTTAGATTTATGGTATCTGTATTAATGCATTTTTGCGAGACATCATAAATAAATAATTCGAGATTGGAATTGATTACATCACCTGGTTTGAACCGGGCTCCTTGCCCAAGTGGTTGCACAAAATAAAAAGTAGAGTCTTTTGAAAACTTTGATCCCTTGATTTCGGGGAGAGTGATGGTATTGCATTCTTTGAGATCGGTGTTTCCAGAATAGACAGGACCAGAATCAATGACAAGTTTAAAAGTGTCTTCATCAAAACATTTTGAAAAAACAGGATTAATGGAATAATTAATATAAAAAGTCCCGGATGAAGAAATAGACTGTCCCCAGGCATATTTGTCACCTTGCCGGTTAGGAAGACTGTACATATCCGGTTTGAAAAAGTCCCAGTTGCCACGTTTAGGCAGGGAAAATGATTCATGGCAAAGTATGGTGGTATCTTTTGGCTGATCAAGGTCTACATGAGTAGAGAATGGTATAATATAAGGTCGCTCAAATTTGCAATAGCCACTATCAAATGCATAAAGTATTCTAGTCTGATAAAGATTGTCAATTAGGACAGACATTAATGTATCCCCGGGTACATATTTTTTACCTTGTCCGTTTGAAGATGCATAATAGGCTTGATTTCCTGTGAGATTTACTCCGGTAAGTACAGGTAAATCTTTGAATACAGGTGAGCAAGGCTCCAGTACCGGCAGGGTATCTATATAAATTGCTTTTTTAATATACGTTACACTGTCTTTCCCGATGCATCCACTGCTGTCAATAAACAGGTAAAGCGTAGTAGTATTATTGATTTCATTATTCGAATTGAAAGTTTGGCCCATACCATCCCTTTGTGTATTATAAGTCACGGATAATGTTGGGTGAGCAGGTAATTTGAACGAATTGGTACAAAACGAATCATTATGAAATATTGATTTTGGAATTATTACCGGAGGAGGTGGTAATAATTTAAAAGTGTCTTCATCAAAGCATTTAGAAAAATTTGCATATACATAGTACGTACCGGGGTTGACTATACTGCTGCCCCATGGGAATAAGGTTCCTCCTTTATTTGGCTGTGTATAAATAGCAGGTTTGAAAAAGCCCAGATTAGACCTATCCGGTAATTTGAATCCCTGACTGCATTGTGCCATAGTATCTGATACAGGATCGATTTCTACGATGCTGAAGAACGGTATGATTACGGGAACCTCACTTACGCATTTGCCCGTACCGTAAGTGGTACTATCATACATATATAGTATTTTAGAATCGTATAGATAGTTTCTTTTGAATGCCATTACAGTATCACCGGGTACATATTTTTTCCCTTTGCCTCCTTTTTCGGCATAGAAAGCCTGGTTGCCTGTGAGGTTTACACCAGTGATGACTGGTAAAGCATTAAATACAGGAGAGCATGGTTCATCTATTGGTTTGGGATCAATAAATATCGGTTTCCTGGTATAGCTTACACTATCTGCCGTTTTACATCCGCTGCTGTCAACAGTGACATAAAGTTTATAGGATGCAATAATGTCACTTCCCATTGGGAAATTGATACCTGCACCATCTATGCGCGTATTGTAGTTGAGGGGTAATCTGTACGAAGGCAACTTTAAGGTAGTACAAAAAGTATCTGACTTAATAAGGCCTTTGGGGATTAAAGGCAGTATGGGAGCCTTAATTTGGAATGTATCTTCGCTTATACATTTGTCGAAAAAAGTATTGACATAAATGGCAGTACTTGTATCCAATTTAGTGCCAACAGGTAATGTAACTCCGTTTCTTTTTGATAAAGTAAAATAGAGTGCATTGGTAAGGTCACCGGTACCTGAGATAGTAGGGAGTGTAAAACTCGCCCCGCAAGCCAAATTAACATCTGGTAGTTTATTAATCTTGGGTGCTGGCTTGAAAATAATGGTAACAAATTTTTCTGAAGTGCAAGTAGATGATGCGTCGCTATCGAATGCTCTCCACACGACTGTGTCTATTTGATTAGGCTTGTTGGATACAAGTGAGTCGATACCAAATAGTGTACCAGCTCCTCCAAATGAATATGGAAAATATTTAGGGTTGTTCAAATTTGTACCTGTAATTTTAGGAAGTATATAATACCCACATACTGTAACGGTTCTTTGAATACTATCATCAATTTTAGGACTAGGCTGTATTCGTACATCATATACTTTTTCTCTCACTGTACCAGCAGAATCGCAATTGGAAAAATCTGAGGCGTACAATTTGATTGCCTGATTGATTACATCCCCTGCTTTGTATTTAGTACCTGCTCTATTGGGTAAAGTAAAATAAAATGCATTTCCTGTCACTCTGTCGGATATAACCGGAAGGGTATCACCTATTGATGAACATCTGAATAGGGACTGGCTAGATATAGTGATTTTAGGAGTATCGCAGGGTAGGGAAATAGGAACACAACCAATATCTGGCGTTGTGTAATTGACGATATTATTGTCAATTAATATATGATATCCCCTTTGATCTATTGCCTTGTTACAATCATATTCAAACTCCTGAATGACATTACCAAAAATTGTCCTTATTGTTCTGGGAGTAGGGAAATTGCATCCGAGTCTGTTATTGAAAACAGCGATTGGCCCAGTTCGAGTAGAAACCAAAACAAATATTGGCGACCTACCACATAAAGCATTTTGATTTGAGTTAAGTGCATCAACATTAACTCCGTTATTTGTAAATGCTAAAACTGTGCTATTGGGAGGGATTATTCCGTTATACGGTGGTTTGAATGGATCGATAAAAACATTTTGACAAGGCTTAGCTTTTGCATTCAAAAAATTTAAAACAGAACTAGAAGGAGCTTTAAAATTTGAAACAACAACTGAATTTGATGCATTAAAAACATTGATTGACAGGGTATTAGAATCAAGATTAAAACTCTTGTTCCCTGTTAAAAATTCGAAAAATTCATTTGGGGCATCAACGGCCCCACATGCATCAATTTGAATTTTTACCACCCTAGGATCTTGCCCATATAAACCCCTATTAAGCCCAAGCAAGAGCACCAAGAACACCTGTATATATATCTTCATGAAAATCTAGGGCTTAAAAATATTCATATTATTGCATATCATCATATTTCCTTTTTTCAATATTTAACAATTATCAGGCATGAATACTTAAACGTTGAAACTGAGCAATTAATGATGCCATTTGTACAATTTAGTTAAATCTGAATATTTCAGGTCGTAATTATTTCAATACCAATTTACTACATTTGTGCAGCCAGATATATATAAATGTCTTTAATATTGACCGAACAAGAACAAATCCGTCGCCAGACCTTGGCAGAAATCCGCCAGTCGGGCATTGATCCTTACCCGGCTGCAGCTTTTGATCTCAGCCATTATTCAGTAGATATTCTTAGCCAATTTGAGCAAAATCCGGATGCCATCCTGAATGTGTCCGTTGCCGGACGCATAATGATGAAAAGATCTATGGGCAAGGCAGCTTTTGCAGAACTCATGGACACTAAGGGCCGCATTCAGATTTACCTCAAAAAAGATGAGTTAGCTGAAGTATATGACCCCCTTTTTACCAAGATGATTGACCTGGGTGATTTTGTAGGGGTTACAGGATATGTGTTTAGGACAAAGATGGGGGAGATCACCATTCATGTAAAAACATTTCAACTCCTGTCCAAGTCCCTCAAGCCACTCCCCGTGGTAAAAACGGATGCCGAAGGCCAGGTGCATGATGCATTTGTAGATCCTGAACTGCGGTACCGTATGCGATACGTGGATCTGTTGGTGAATACTCATGTAAAAGATATTTTTATCAAACGATCCAAACTGGTGAGCACCATGCGTTCATTTTTTAATTCAAAAGGATGGATGGAAGTGGAGACTCCGGTATTGCAATCCATACATGGAGGGGCAGCAGCCAGACCGTTTAGTACCCATCACAATACATTGGATATTCCTTTGTTTTTACGCATAGCTAATGAACTCTACCTTAAGAGGTTGATAGTCGGTGGATTTGAAGGAGTATACGAGATAGGGAAAATGTTTCGCAATGAAGGTATGGATCGGACTCACAATCCGGAATTTACCATGATGGAGATCTATGTAGCCTATAAAGACTACCTCTGGATGATGGAAATGGTGGAGAGCCTCATCGAAAAAATTTGCCTGGAATTGCACGGAACTACTGAAATAAAATTCGGCGAGCACATATTGAGCTTCAAAGGCCCCTTTAGAAGGTTGAGCATGCATGATTCTATCAAAGAATATACCGGTGTAGATATTGCCCCTATGAATGAAACCGAACTCCGAAACCAGTGCAAAGAATGGCATATCCAGGTAGATGCAACCATGGGTATCGGAAAACTCACAGATGAAATATTTGGTGCAAAAGTAGAGCACCATCTCATCCAACCTACGTACATAATAGATCACCCAATGGAAATGTCGCCCCTGGCAAAAAAGCACCGATCCAAACCGGGATTGGTAGAAAGATTCGAACTGTTTGTATGTGGTAAAGAAATAGCTAATGCGTACTCAGAATTAAATGATCCGATAGACCAAAGGGAAAGGTTTGTAGATCAATTAAAACTTGCTGACAGGGGAGATGAAGAAGCAATGGCCCTGGATGAAGATTTTTTACGATCACTAGAGTATGGAATGCCCCCTACCTCCGGATTAGGTATAGGCATAGACAGGCTGGTAATGCTCATGACAAACCAGGCTTCTATACAGGAAGTTTTATTTTTCCCGCAAATGAAACCAGAAAAACAGGCCTGAAAGCTATAAAAATAGAAATGAATTTTATACTTTGCAGCCAATCAGAACAATAATCGAACGTATAGTGAATAACGCCTGAAAAACCAATAACCGACTGAGAAAGAGGTAGTAAGATTATTAAATTTAAAGATTTAAGAAGTGAAGTGTACTAAAATGAAATGGTTAAAGCTAGGATCTTTATGCTTTACCTTGATGTGCATCACTTTGGCATACAGCCAGAGTCCCGTAAAATTATTTACTGTAGACAGGGCACAAGAACTGAATTGGAGAGCCTTACGGTCCAAAACCAATGTAAGAGTATTTAATTATGATGCCACAACGTATGCTGCAATAAAAGCAGAAAGACCCGCTTTACTCAATTTGATTGTGCCTGCACTCGATGGAAATGAACAGGAATTAGAACTTATAGAAAATAATGTATTTAGTCCGGGATTTAAACTTACCAATGAAAAAGGAGAAGAAGTACCCTATACTCCCGGCTTGTTTTATAAAGGGAAAATAAAAGGCGATGATAAATCTTTTGTAACGATTAGTTTATTTGATAATGAGGTAATGGGAATAATCGCCCGTGAAAATCTGAGTCAGCAAGTAATAGGCAAAAGTAATGCATTGCGTAGCAATAGCTTTATGTTGGTGGATCAGGCCGATATGGATAATCCGGGTTTCACATGCCTTACTGAGGAATTACCTCAATGGCCCAACCAGGTAAAAGTGATCAATGAGGGGCTGCGCAGTTCATTTGCTAAATGTGTGGATGTTTTCTTTGAAATAGGTAACAGTATCTATACTTTTAAAGGCAATAGTGTAACCGGAGCAGCGGATTTCGTTTCCGGACTTTTCAATGGAACATCTTCGATCTATTCAAATGAGAGCATATCAACGAGCATTTCTCAAATGAGAGTTTGGACAGCTGTCGAACCGTACTCAGGATTAGGCTTCAGCAGTTCAATAGGTAATTTTAATGGAGATTTGGCACATTATGTAAAGATGGCTACAGGTAGCGGGGCATCCGGTGTCGCTTATTTGCCTGGCCTTTGTGGTTCAAGTTATGCATATAGCGAATTATTCACTACAGGTGCGTCGTATCCGTCTTATTCCTGGAATGTAAATGTAATCACTCACGAAATGGGTCACAATCTTGGATCACCTCATACCCAATCATGCTCATGGCCGGGTGGCGCAATAGATGGATGTTATGATCCGGAAGGCTCGTGTGCCAAAGGACCAATACCTGCAGCAGGTAAGGGAACCATAATGTCGTATTGTCATCTTACTAGTGTAGGAATAAATTTTGCGAATGGCTTTGGACCTTTGCCAGGAGCTAAAATCAGGGATGTTGTGAACAGTGCAGGCTGTATTTCGGATTGTAGCGGCGATGGTGGGACCATTACAGGAGGTGGTACTACTCCGCCACCCCCCCCTCCAACTTCGTCTGCAGATTTGCGGGTAAATTCGATATCGTGTAATCCGTCTTCAATTACTGCGGTTACCCAAACTTTTACATTAAGTTATTCTATAGCTAATGGAGGCACGGCTACAGCTGGGGCATCTACAGCCAGATCCTATTTTTCATTGAATACTACAGTATCCAATGATGATCAGAATTTGGGCGACGCAAGTATACCTTCACTTTCCACTACTGCGATAGCCACAGGATCCTTGAATCTCCAAATGGCAAATAACGCAACGAGTGGAACCTATTATTTAATAGTATGTGCAGACATTAATAATGGGGTTGCCGAGTCAAATGAAACAAATAATTGCAGTGTTACCACTATTACGTTGACCTTACCGGGCTCTAATCCACCACCACCGCCACCTCCCCCTGCTCCTACTTTTCCTGATTTAGCGTTAGAAATTTCTTCTTCCATACCGAATAGTGTTTCACCGGGGATTCAGATTCCACTTTCAGGTACGATTACCAATATTGGGAATGGCACGGCATCCGCATCTGTTTTACAGGCCGTATTGTCTACGGATAATTCGATTTCAGCAGGTGATATTGGATTATATCAGAGCAATATCACAGCACTCTCTCCGGGTGCCAAGTCTGTATTGGGAGGGACTATGATTCTTCCTTCATCATTGACAGCAAGCAATTATTATCTGATTATTTGCGCCGATGCAGAAGGCAGTGTAATTGAGTCCAGTGAGAATAATAATTGTACTTCATACGTGTTGAATGTAAATATTCCAAAACCTGAACTGAATATTATTGGTTTAAAATTGTCTCAAAATCCAGTCCCCGTAAATACTCCTTTTGCGGTAAATTTCACTACCAGTAATTCAGGGTCAGATCAGGCTGATCTCAGTACTACAGGGGTTTATTTATCTACCAATGCCACACTGGATAATAGTGATCCATTGCTGGGCTCGGTTAATTTGCCATCCCTGCCTGCAACTGCTAACCGGGCTGATCAACTAAATATTAATACAAAAATAAATCCTGGAAATTATTTCATCATTGTATGCGCTGATTCCCGAAGCCAGATCGCTGAAACGAATGAAACAAATAATTGCAGCAGTATAGCATTGACAGTGACTAATCCATTGCCTGATCTTGTAATTGAATCAATAGATTACCCGACACAGCTGTACATAGGCGAAGGCAGCATGTATTCAATTAATATTAAAATTAAGAACTCAGGTGCTAAAAAATCGGAGCCAACCAGCGGTTATTTAAAATTAGGCCCTAATGCCAATGAAAGCGGATCGGCCTTGCTGGCAGCATTCAATATTCCGGCTTTGGAAATAAATCAATCCTACGACACAACAGTACTGTACGGCGGTCAGTTTGAAACCGTAACGGGCAATAAATTTTTTATAACCTGTGTAGATCAGGTAAATAAAATTACGGAATCAAATGAAAATAATAATTGCAGGGTAGATGGTACATCGGTGATAGTGCCTGTGGCAGATTTGTATAATATCACCGCAGTATCATACAATGAATCCTTCGGGCGAGGGGGTAAAATAAAAGTACCATTTAAAATGACCAACATCGGCACTAAAAAATCCGATACGATGGTTGTGGAATATTATTTGTCTACAAAAGCAATGCTTAAATCAGGGAACCCATCCTTATACCTGGATACCATCAGGCTGAGGTTGAATCCTGGCGACACGTTTTTTAAAATGACTGAAGTCCGCATACCCACGAATGTAGGGGTCGGGTCATATTATATTAACCTTTGTATTGATTATAATTACAAGACTAAAGAAATCACAAAAAACAATAATTGTCAGAGTGTACGTATTTCAATCAGGGATCCGAAACCTGATCTTATAATAAACTCCATCAGCCTGGCAGATACGGCATTGGTTTACGGTAAAACGAATAAAATCAATTTGTCTATAGCTAATATCGGAGAAGCGGTAGCGGTAAATAGTACCACACAAATCTGGTATAGAGGTGGCACTAAAAAAGATAGTGTAATTATTGGAGAAATTTTTATAGACAGCCTTAAAGCTGAAAAATCACTGGATACCCAGATAATATTTAATCCGATTTCCAGTCTGGCAGATAGTACCATATACTTTACAGCTAATGCGGATGCCTTATCTGTAGTCGCTGAATCAAAAGAAACAAATAACGCGAAATCATTCAGTGTAGTGCCCCCAAAGAAAATGCCTGATATTTATATAGCTGACTTGGTTTCACCTCCATATTGGGAATCCGAAGAAGAATATGAGATAAGCTACAGCCTGAAGAACCTGGGATTAAATGGTACTGGTGATTTTTCAATATTGTATGTGATTAAAGATACCACCGGCAGTAAATTACTATCAAAAGTGGTGAATTATGTTTCTGTAGCAGCAGGAGATTCCAGTTTGGTAAATACTAAACTAAAATTGCCTATCGATATCATATCAGGAATGTATACTTTGGATATCATAGCTGACAGTGAAAACAAAGTCGAGGAAACGGATGAAACAAATAATAGCCTGGGGGTACAGATTGGGTTTACTCAGAAGCAAGCTGATATTGAAATCATGAGTTTGACTACACAAGATACCATTCATAAGGGGTCTACTGCTACAGTTAAAGTCAGTGTGATGAATAAAGGAAATTGGGTATCTATACCGTTACAGGATGAATTGGATTTGACAAGTGAAAAGTCGTTGACTAAGGATGCCCTGGTTTTAAATAAAATTAGTGTGCCTGCCTTGGCCCCTGGTGAATCAAGGGACATTGATGTACGTATTACCATTCCTGATAAAATAGCTACAAGTACGTATTTTATTCAGCTGCAATTGGACGCCGATGAGAAACTGGTAGAGCTCAATGAAAGCAATAATAGTTCGAGTTTTGAAATAGTAGTACCCAATAAAAAGGCTGATTTAAAACATGCAGGTCTGGTATTGGAGCATGGCACTATGTATCAGGGTGATTCCATGCACATTCAGCAGTTTATTCGCAATATAGGTGAGACTCCTTCCGGAGAATATGACCTTTCAGTTTATATAAAGAAAAATCTTTCTGATGCAGAGCCGATTGTCTTGTTTGAATTTATGGCTCATGGGCAAGGCATATTACCAGATTTGAGCTCCGAATTCACATCAGCGATGAAACTGCCGGATTCAATCCAAGCAGGTGTATACTACCTTATCGCATGTGTAGATCCTCAGGGAAAAGTAGATGAATTGACTAAATCAAATAATTGCGGACAGATTATAATTACTATTGAGAAAAAAGCAAGTCTTACTACATCTGTACATAAAAAAGTTTTATTTGAAACAACTTTAGTATATCCCAATCCTGCAACCAATGTATTAAATGTCAATGCCACATTTAAAGAGACAGCGGGCAAGACAAAAGTAGATATCAAAGACTATATGGGTAGGATAGTATCTACAGCTTCAGTGTATTCGGGTAAGAATTTGAATTATCAGCACGATATCAGCAGATTGCATTCAGGTTGGTACGTAATTGAATTCAATTCAGACAAGGGTTCCTGGAGACAACCTTTTTTGAAATTTTAAAGATGAATTAAATAAACAAAAGGAGATTGACCATAATATGATGGTCAATCTCCTTTTAATTTGTATGAAAGCACTGCCTCATCTGTACATTACCCATACTATTGCAAAAGGGAGGGGAGTATTTACGGGATTAGATATACCTGCAGGTAGCCTTATCGAGATTTGTCCATTAATACTTATCCCTGTTTCACAGACGCCATTAATAGATCAGACAGAGATATACAATTATTATTTTAAATGGGACCAAGAGTATCTAGCCTTAGCGCTGGGCTTTGGTTCCATTTACAATCATAGCGAAAAACCGAATGCAAGGGTAATCTATGATTTCGATACCCAGGAAATTCAAATCGAATCTATTCTCGATATCAATGCAGGTGATGAAATCACCATTCATTACCTCGATGAAGAGGATCCAAATCATACACTATGGTTTGAGAATAACGAGTGATAATTTTTTTGTAAGTTTATTTCCAATACGTTGAAAAATCATGAAAAGAATTACATTTTTCATTATAGCCTTATGTATTCAGCATGCCTATGGCCAATCATTGAAGGCTTTGGTAGGAGGCACCTTAATAGATGGCTTTGGTGGTAAACCTGTTCAAAATAGCGTCATTATCATCGAGGGGCAGCGGATTAAGGCAATAGGGCATCAGGGGAATACGCCCATACCGGCTAATGCTGAAATTATTAGTACCGAAGGCATGTCTGTACTGCCTGGATTGTGGGATATGCATGTGCATCTTATGATCAATGGCCATAGTGATTATACTCATTGGGATAAAAAATATTTACCGGTACTGAAAGAGGTGATCATGCCCTCTTCAGCGCATCAGCTGTTGATGGCTGGTGTGACCAGTGCCCGTGATTTAGGTGCACCATTGGAAGCAAGTATTGCAGTACGGGATCGGATAAATAAAGGTGAAATACCCGGCCCTACCATGTATATGTCAGGACCATTTTTACAACATGAACCATACCCGGGCACTGAAGCATTCCGATGGGGAATTAAAGGGGTTGCTGATGCCAGAGCCAAAGTCCAACAACTGGCCAAGGCAGGCGTAAATTGTATAAAATTAATTGACCAGGATTGGATGACTATGGAAGAAGTGCTTGCTATAGTAGATGAAGCGCATAAAAATAAATTACCCGTGGTGGCCCATTCACATAGACCAGAGGA
Source organism: Saprospiraceae bacterium (assembly GCA_044227925.1). Classification (GTDB taxonomy): domain Bacteria; phylum Bacteroidota; class Bacteroidia; order Chitinophagales; family Saprospiraceae; genus JADJLQ01. The sequence goes on from JBGAVW010000005.1 coordinate 112,136, forward strand.
AATCAGAAGAGGGCTCAAGGCAGGTGTTGATTGCTTTGAACATACAGGGTTGTCTTCAGCCCCCGAATACCCTGACGATATACTATTGATGTTGAAAGAACGGACAGCTCAGATGGCATTGGGTCCTTTGTTTTGGACACCAACGGTAGAAGGACTATATAATTATGAATATATGAGGGATAATCCTGAAGCATTGGATAATACGAGCTGGCATTTGGGATTGCCTGATTCCATTATACAAGATATTAAGGAATCTATACGATACCCGGGCAGATTATCTTATTTTCAGCTTAATCCTATCCGCAAGCCGACCCTGGAGAAGAAAATCAATCAACTAAAAAATGCAGGGGCAGTTTTATTGATAGGTACAGATAGTGGAATACCTATGAAATTTCACAGTCAAAGCACCTGGAATGAATTCGATGTATGGGTGAATAAATTTGGATTTGACCCGATGTATGCCATTCGTGCCGCTACCTATTGGCCGGCGGTGGCTATGAAAGTGGATAAAGATTTTGGCACTATTACGGAAGGAAAATATGCTGATATCATTGCAGTAAAAGGAGATGTATTACGGCATATATCCTTGTTGCAGGATGTGAAAATGGTAATAAAAAAAGGAACAAAAGTAAAAGGTTGAAAAATGAAAAGATCTGAATTTATTAAGGTTTCGTTGCTCGGCACAGCTGGTCTGGTTTCCTCCATTTCTTGTAAAAATGAAATTAAATCAAAACCGCTTACACTTTCTAAGCGAGACCAAATGATGAAATGGTTGGAGGGAGATATACCTGATGGTTATACTCCTGCAGCATTTTTTATTCATTTTGATGATGACCATAAATTAGGTAGAGCAGCAGCAGAAGAACATATAAAATATTTTCGTGCCACCAATATGGACTTCGCTAAAATACAGTACGAACAGGAAATGCCGCAGGTGGATTTTATCAAGAAACCGGAGGACTGGGCCAAGTGGAGTCCACCAGGTATAGAGTTTTATCAGCCACAATTAGAAGCAGTACAGGGGATTTTAAAAGAGCTTAAAAAAGAAGCCCTGGTGATTATGACATTGTATTCGCCATTCATGTCGGCGGGCCATGCAGCAACCAGGGAAGTTTTATTATCCCATATGGAAGAGAACCCGGATGCTGTAAAGCCCGGGCTTGAGCGAATGGTAGAAAGTCAAATGCTTTTTGTAAACGAATGCATCCGCCTGGGTGTCGATGGGTTTTATATGTCCACGCAAGGGTCAGAGACCAATCAATTAACTGATCCTGCTATTTTTACTAAATACATCAAACCCACAGATTTAGTGGCGATGAAAGAAGCTCACTCACGCTGCCCGTTTAATATATTGCACGTATGTGATTATAATGCCCCCTATGCCAGTTATGATGCAGTACTCGATTATCCCGGGCAGGTGGTAAACTGCAACCCGAAAACAACATCAACCCTATACTCATGGGCGCAAATACAAAATATGTTTGGCAGGCCGGTCATGGGTGGACTGGACCGACATGGTTCTATCGCGGATAAAGATTCCGAAAAAATATTTACGGAATTAAATCAGGTATTGGAACAGGCACCCAAACAATTTATTTTGGGGGCAGATTGTACCCTGCATGGAGATACCGACTGGAAGAGAATCAGATCCATAATCGATAAGGCTCACAGGGTATAAAAATCCATCTGGAGTATCTTTTAAAAATGAAAATTTCTCCGGTTTTAAATAGGTACAGATTAAATTTTTGATGTAGTTTTATTTTAAAAAAGTGAGTATGGAATCTCAAAAAGAATTGACTAATGCCAGCCCTTTTTACGGTTTTACAGGTAAACAAATATTGATGCTCCTGGTAGCAGCTTTAGGCTATTTTGTAGATGTATACGACTTATTGATATTTGGTGCTGAGCGGGTAGAATCTTTGCAGGCTATTGGAGTTGCCAAAGAAAACATGAAGGATGTAGGTATTAAGATTCTTAATTTTCAAATGGCAGGATTGATCCTCGGCGGATTTTTGTTCGGAATTCTGGCAGATAAACTAGGCCGCTTGAAGGTATTATTCGCCAGCATATTATTATATAGCCTGGCCAATATCGGTAATGCTTTTGTAACCAATGTGACTCAATTTGAAATTGCACGCTTTTTTGCCGGGGTAGGTCTGGCCGGTGAATTGGGTGTGGCACTGAGCTGGATCAGTGAAAGCCTGGAGCGAAAACAGCGCACTATTGCTACCATGATGGTTTCAGCAATAGGATTATTTGGGGGTATCGCAGCCGCTCTGGTAGGGGAGGCATGTCATTGGCAAACATCGTATATAGTCGGTGGAGTGCTGGGGCTTATATTATTGGTATTAAGGATCAGCGTAAAAGAAAGTAAAATATTTATCCGTAGTCAATTCAAAGATATAAAGAGAGGGGACCTGGTAGAATTATTTGGAAGTCGAAAACAATTGTATAAATATCTGCTCTGTATTTTTGCCGGAGCACCTGCAGTGGTATTTATTAATTTATACATTACTCTTACTCCTGAGTTTGGACAAGCATTTGGAATTACAGAACCCGTAAAAGTAAGTACTGCGATTATGGTGTATTTGATTGTATTTGCAGTATCGGATATATTATGTGGTTTTTTGAGTAAGGTTTTGCAGAAACGAAAGACTCCATTATTGATCTATGCGGTGCTTCAAATTTTTGCCACTGCGTACTTCCTGTTAGTCCCCCCGGATACCGCCCAAGGCTATTATATCCGATGTGCATTTTTGGGATTTTCCATAGGATATTGGGGAATATTAATCACGAATAGTGTCGAGCAATTCGGTACCAATATCCGTGCTACAGTGGCTACTTCTACTCCCAATCTAATCCGGGGGCTGACCATACCGGCAAGCATGGTATTTACATCTTTGATAAAACCCTATGGACTCATAAATAGTGCTGCTATAGTTGGATTTTCATTGATAGCGATCAGTATTGTCAGCATCCTGTTGCTAAAAGACAGGTTTGAAAACAATTTGAATTTTACAGAGGTATTTGAGGATTGAGTACAGATCCTAATAAACATGCACGAGAGTCTAAAAGGGGGGCTCAGTAAATCGCAGGCTAAAAAAGACTCTTAAATAGTGGAGGCTTTGTATAGTTGTGTTCCTGAGCATTTGTAACCGTTATCCGAACCCAATACTGAATTTTAAGATGATGTAACGACCAGCTAAATATTTAAAATTTGGGTAGCCATCTGCCATAAAATCGTTTTTGAATTCGTCAAGTTTTAAATCTTCAAATCGTAAAATGCTACATTGTCAAATTGTATGTGGTGCATCTGCACTCTACATCGTAAATCGTGCAATCGTTTTACATCGTAAGTAGTACATTGTACATTTTAATACCGTCCGTCCTTCCTATAAGGTAGTCTCTCCATAAAATGCGCCTCCATACTCTTAAACCCAAAATCATCTACTATCCTGCCCTTTATTTTATAGACACCCTTCCCTTTGAATGGATAGGCTTCCAGTGATGGTGGGAAATGGGTAGTATCAAAAAAATTTCCTTCACGATCTACCCAGGTGCCGAAGCTCATGAGTTTATTATTTTTAGTAGTGACCCATTTGCGGGTAACATAATAACCCAGCATAGTGACCATATTGCCTTCGAAGCGCGGCATATCTTGTGCCAGTATGTCTTCTGATACCGGATCGGCTAACAGATCGAATGGTGAGCGAAGCGGAAAGCCCAGTAACTCGATTTCATCGAATGCCTGCTCGTATTCTCCTTCTTCCAATTTGGGCAGGGCATATTGCTCGGCGGTATCGGGGAAAAAATTACCATTGATGGAGTATTTTATCTGTGGATTGTGTACCATGTTTTTTTCCCACATCAGTTCGTATTTATTCATTCGGGTAAAGCGGAACGCATTGATGCGGATAAGTATTTCCAATTGTTCTTTGCTGATATCTATTCGCTGTACAAAATCTTCCAGGCTGCGATAGGGGCCATTGGTGATACGCTCATCCACGATACGACTCGCTACATTTTGTTCGAGATTCTGTATATGTACCAGGCCGATAAAAATATCATCACCATAGATCGTAGTGAGATAGGTACTGCGATTTACACAAGGTGCATGTATGATAGCACCACACATACGGGCCTCGTGTACATAGAGCTCGGTATTATAAAAGCCGCCAAAATTATTGATTACTGCCACCATAAATTCTTTTGGATAATAAGTCTTGAGATACAAACTTTGAAAACTCTCCACTGCAAAACTGGCCGAATGTGCTTTACAAAATGAATAGCCGCTAAAGCTTTCGATCTGCCGCCATACTTCCTGTGTGAGGGCATCGCTATAACCTCGTGCTTTGCAATTGGCAAAATATTTTTCCTGTAATCGTCGGAATGTATCACTTGATTTTTTCTTTCCTGTCATGATGCGACGCAATACATCGCTTTCATCCAGATCGAGACCGGCAAAATGATGCACTATTTTCATCACATCTTCCTGGTATACCATCACCCCATAGGTTTCTTTTAGGTTTTTTTCGAATACAGGATGCAGGTATTGGATTTTCTCCGGATGGTGGAATCGCTCTATGTATTCACGCATCATACCACTTTGCGCCACACCGGGCCGTATGATAGAGGAAGCGGCTACCAGGTGTACATAATTATCACACCGGAGTTTATGCAATAGTCCGCGCATGGCCGGTGACTCTATGTAAAAACATCCGATACAATGACCTGAGTGTAACTGTGCTCTCACCTTGGGATCTTCTTTGATTTTGGTGATATCATGCACATCGAGCGATTGCCTTTTGTTGCGTTTGACGATGTCTACCGCATCCTTGATATGACCGAGACCGCGCTGGCTGAGCACATCGTATTTATGATAGCCAAGGTCTTCTGCACCGTACATATCAAAATGGGTGATCGGAAAGCCCTTAGGCATCATCTGCAAAGCCGTATGATAGTTGAGCGGTTTTTCACTTATAAGTATACCGCCGGCATGTATAGAGAGATAATTGGGAAATTTTTCTATGAGTCCGCCATAGCGAAAAATGTGTTTTGCCCAGGGATGGTGCCGGTCGGAGGCCAGGGGCTCCTCTACTATGATGTCGATATCGTTTTTGGGTAAGCCGAATACTTTACCCAACTCGCGTATGATCGATCTTCCTTTGAAGGTATTGTAGGTAGCCAGCAGTGCAGTATGCTCCGTGCCGTGGCGTTTAAATATATAATCGGTGACATCGTCGCGCTCGCTCCACGAAAAGTCAATATCAAAATCCGGTGGTGATGTACGGTGTGGATTGATAAACCGTTCGAAATACAAATCCAACTCCAATGGATCTACATCGGTGATGCCGAGGTTGTAGGCCACTATACTGTTTGCTCCGCTGCCTCTGCCCACATGATGATAGCCCGCACTGCGCGCATAGCGTACGATATCCCAGGTGATGAGGAAGTAAGCTGCAAAGCCAAGCTTAAAAATCACTTGCAATTCTTTTTCGGTACGGCTGTATGCCCGGGCGTGTGCATTACCATAGCGCCGGCGACATCCCTCGCGCGCGAGCTTGCACAAGAGATCGTAATCGCCGGCTATGCTATTGGTAAATGTTTTTTTATTCACATGTTCAAACCCGGATGCGAGTTTTATCTCACAGCTATCCCATAGTGCTTCACCACGAGAGATGAGCTCCGGGTACCGATCGAAAGTTTGGCGCAATGCATCTGCAGGTAGTATATATTCATTATCGGGTGCTATATCTGTAGTGCCGAGTTTGGTATGCACGGTATTAAGATCTATACATCGCAAGAGCTTATGCACTCTGTATCCATTTCGATCGCGGTAGGTCCATACCGGCCATGCGATGAGCCTGTCGGCACGTTGCTTGAGTGGAGATGAAAACATGCCTCCTATCTCAGACAATGATATCCCATAATACTCATGCTCTGCAAAATCAGCTAAGGGCTTGGGTGTGGACCGATACACCACGATACAATCCTGTAGCGGGGGAGCGATAGCAGGCAAGGCCTCGCCCGAAAGGGAGCTTTGTGTAAGCATAGCGCATAGATTGCGCCAGCCTTCTACATTTTTGGCAATGCCTGTATAAAGAGGTCTATTTTCTGTATCGCGAAATTCTATGCCCAGCAGAGCTTTGATACCGGCTTTGGCACAGGCCTCCAAAAACTCAAATGCCGTAGAAGTATTATTAATATCTGTTAGTACCAATGTCTTGTAGCCTTGCTCTACCGCATAGTTGGCCAGCTCTTTGGGGGAGAGGGTTCCGTACCGGAGACTAAAGTAACTGTGGCAAATCGCGTACATCAAATGTCGAATATTCCGACAAATATAGTCGATATTTTACGAATGTCAAGAGGCTAAGCAGAAGTCAAATTTTGAGCGCGTGCCTGTGTGCCGGCTTTTGACTTCTTTTGCGATTGGCGACGAGTAAGCTTGCCACTATCTTCTATAATAATTTTTCCAACCGAGAGGTGGTGATCGAATGCAGATAAATTGAGTATGGCTGAAATTAATGCAACTATATAATGTGTGCACTAAATCTAAAATTGATTTCGAAAAAAAATCAATATCTTATCTGAAAAAACTATATATTTTGGACAGAGATCTCATTTGTAAGACTAATAAAATTTGAGACAATACTTCAAAGTCATTATCGCAAAGTTCTATAAAGCCTTTAAAGAAAAAGCCAAGGCAAGGTGGGGATAAAGCATTCAAAATGGCAATAAAAAAAGGAGATTTACCTGAAGGGGATATGTTTGAAGGCATGGAAAATAATTTTGACAAGGTCGTTAGTAATCAGATTTGAAATTTGGTTAGTTAGCCTGGCTCCAACCAAAGGTTCGGAAAATGCAAAAACGGGACCTTGTGTAATTATTTCTCCTGATTCAATAAATAATAATTTGAATACCGTAATCATTGCACCACTCACACATTCATTAAAAAACTATCCCACCAGGATTAATTTTGTATTCAATAATCAAACAAGCCAGATTGCACTGGATCACATAAGAACAATTGATAAAAAAGAAAGATTGATAAAAAAAGTAGGTGAATTAAGTAAGCCTATGGCAGTTGCTTTAGCTCAAATGCTAATTGAATTGTTTGAGTATTAGTATTGTACAATATTCGCAGCAGGATGGGGTACATAATCCAATCGACTTGGATTAGGTACTCATCTTCTATTCAGCAGACTACCATTTCCAGACTAATTTCAGGGTAAACCAGTTAAACTTATAACCGGTGCCTGTATTGGATGCAACATTACTTGTCTGATACTTTAACGAAGTTTCGAAATGAGACCGACGGTAACTCAGTTCGGTCTGCAATCTAAAGGCTGGGTCCCATGCATTTTCTTCTATTTTTTGCAGACCCGCAGCAGCCTGGGTTTGAAAGAAAAATTTATCAGAAGCAAATACAGGAGAGCTGTAATCCACGAAAGATTCCGTATTAAGATACTGATTGGGCGCAAAATAGCCCTTGCCAATCTGATCTTTAAAATGCATAGCAGAAAAATTAATACCACCTTTTAATGTGGGGTCGGTCCTGAATACATGGTAGAATGAACCAAAAAACTGCAGTCGTTGATTCTGATCACTCATTTTACCCAGACTTCCCTGAGAATAAATGCCAGTTTTACCATTTAACATGAGGTGGGTGATGTACCCGATTGATTGATTTTTAATGTTTTTGCCCAATAGTTCGGCAGTAAAACTCATTACATCCGATGAATAGAATACACCAAGCATTCGACGATCATTGGATTGATATTTTATTAATTGCTGACCAGTCAAGGCAGTGTATCTGATTCCGTTAGCAGATTGTACCTGGATCAGGTGAAGATCGGACTCTGCTTTCCAAGCATCTGCTAATTTTCCACTGAGATTGGCATGAGCATAGTTTGATTTTGCTTGGCTCCCATCTTGTGAATGATATACACTTTGACCAATATTTAGCCTTAGCGGATATTTATTGGCATCAGATTGTTGCCACCATATATTTTTATCTGTACGGGTGTTTTGTGCAACATCCTGAAAATAACTCAATTCCAACCCGGCCGATTGAATTTGATTAGCCTTTAATTTGTGTAAATATGAATTGTACTCCTGATCGGAAAAATACAATTTGGAATTTTCCATCACTTGTTTAGACTGTTGGATTTGTTGTTTCCCAAGTAACACTTCTGCATATTCCAGTAAATACTGTTTTTCAGGATAAGCAGTGGCTAATGAATCATAATGTCTGAGTCCTTGTTTGTAATTACCTGAGGTAGTATACAATCTCGATTGCAACACGAGTTTTTGTGAAGGAGAAAGCATTGTATCTACAGAGGTTAAGAACCTTGCAGCCTGACGAGTCTTTACATTCCAAAGCATTGCATTGAAGTAATTGATCACGGCATTTGGATTGGATTTATTTTGTTCCCAGGCTGATCTGGCATATTGCAATGCCTTTGCCGGCTGATGATCCATAAACAAAGCATAGGATAAGTTTATCTGTGTGATGGTAGCTTCAAAATGAAGGGGTAATAACCGCCGATAAGTCAACACGGCCTCTCCAAAATTTTTATCCTGCAACGATAGATCTCCTCGTAATAATAATACGGGTGCATCGTTGCCCACTGCTGCTAAGATGGTATCTAAGGTGACCACAGCTGCATGATAATTTCCTTCTGCACGGAAGCGAAGTGCCTGCTGGATCAACTGCTCTCTTTCTTCGCCTGATATAACCTGAGTTTGAGCCTGTAATAGTACTGAAGTAAAAAAAAGTACCATTGGTATCACCAGGAAATGCAATTGGAAAATTTTCATGATCGGCATTTTTATTATGAATCAGATAGCAGGAAGAATTGCTATTTTGACAAAGGAATTGAGCTGAGTGGTTTCTACCCATCTTTCGATTATTGATTTTTTTCTGTATACGAGGATCAATTCTTTATTGATCTCTGAAAGACAATAATGAGCGTGTATCACTTCATTTATTCCACTCAGGTCGGTATGATTTACATTACGGGCATCCAGGTATACTCTGGTACAATCGAGATTCATACATAGTTTTACCTCATCCCGCAAGGATGCAATTTCAACTCCCGCAAGCTTAGTAAAACCTGAGATACAGACGCTGCTGTGTTCCCGGTTTGCAATAGGTAAATGTGCAATTGAATGATTCATGTCTTTTTTATTTTTTTAGTATTATTTTTTTTAGAATGAAAGTTGATATGATCCAGCTGTACAGGCATCCTCCCATCAGAGCGATGAATACACTCCAGAAACTATTGTATTCCTTCCAGCCGAATAAACGGATGAACATGATAAAAGCCATGGTACAGACCCAAATAAGCCAATAACAGCTATTTGGTGATCCGGCAGTCATCGTACCAGCCTGGATGGGCAATCGGTGAATATAATGTGTAATGCTGAGCAGACCCAAAACACTCAACAGCAATTGTAATCCGAAATAGGCAGGCATCGATTTGCCGAATACAGTAATCTTATCTGCTAAGGAAGGGATGTATGGCACAAAAATGCCGTCGTGATGTGTGAAGCCATCCCAGAAAAAATGAGTAGCAATGCCAATCAATGCAGACCCGATCATCCAATATGGTTTTGAATTCATACCGGCAGTCCAATCGAAATCCAGTACGTGTATACACCTTTTCCTAAAGTAATCGGGTAGGTTGACTACAAATGATTTCTTCAAATAAATATGGTATACATAGCTGAGCAGCAAAGTGATCGGTAAATCAAATAAGAATATCCCATACCAATGATGACCGATATTTTCTACTTCCCTCATTTGAAAAAAGAATTCAAAATCAGGAGCCATACTGCCTATTACCAATGCAGTTATAGATAATTTTTTTGATTGATCAAAAGGTAAAACAGCAGCTATATGGGAAGGAGTAAATGGCATGGACTACACGATTTCCAGATGAGAAGTGGCTCTTTTATGATGGTTGACTTTTTTTACGATCTCAGCCACTTCTTTTGGATTGGCATTTGATTTCAAAAGGTAATCAAATGATCCAAAGGAAATAGCGTCTACCGCTACACTGAGATCTTCCAGGGCAGTGCAGAATACAACACCAATGCCGGGGTAGTAGTCTTTTACTTTTTGAAGCACTTCCAAACCATTCATATCATCACCCATCTGGTAATCCAGAAAAATGAGATGGGGATTGAGGTGGAGGTGATCCAGGCATTCAGTTCCATTGGAATATTCTTTAATATATTCATATCCCAGGTCATGAAGCATCTGGCTCAGCATAGCAGTCCAGAAGGGATCATCGTCAACGATAAATATTCTTTTTAAATTATTTTGATTCATAATTAATTGATTTAATAATTAATAATCCAAGCTTATGCCAAGTATTAAATAACTGATATTTAATAATTTATAAATAGTATAAAATATAATATTTACATATTTTGGAATAATTTCCACATATTAGAATTATAAAGAAGTAGCATGGGTATTAGCTTTAAAAGTGAAGTATTTCTGCAGCAAATAGTTTAAAATAAGCATGATTACGGTTGAAAACACATAGGCTACCATGGGTTGAATGGAGATGAATACAATCAACCCTTTGGTAATCAGATAGTCACTAAACTGTCCCTGAGCGGATACGAGTACATATTTTCCAAATTGTTTTTGAGTCTCTTTTTTTTCGGTGGATGCCTCTGTAAAAGCAAAGTTTTTACTTAACCAAAAGCCAGTGAGCACACTAATGATAAAAGAAATTACAGTAGCTATTTCTACTGCCAGGAATGACTTTTTGAATGTGAGGAAGAACAAAAAAAACAACCCGATGTTCAGGCCGGTATTAATTGCTCCTACTGTCAGGTAAGCGTAAACCTGGTAAGGAAAAAAATTGCGGAAAAGGGGATAAAACTCTTTAAGCAACCGATGTATTAAATTTTTGATCATAGGATTGAAGAGTTTTAACGGAGGATTTAATCAATTTTTTTGCGTGTGACAGATACCACTCGGCCAATTCATTCATTGGCAAACCTTTGGCAGCAGCGTAGTTTATATCTTCATACCTCTTCCTTTCAGAAGGGTTCATCACCAAACTTGCAACAGCATCAGCCAGGCTTTCCGGGTTTTCAATTTCAAAATAGGCACCACCATAGCCTTCCTCCTCAACTACTCTTTCCAGATCATCGATTTTGGGTAATACGCATGCTCTTGCATAACTTCCGGCCTGGTGCAAGATTCCTGAGCTACCGGTAGTGGTGGTATAGGGAAAAATGACCAATGTGCTTTCTTTGAATATAGATTCAACTTTTTCTTCCGGTACATAACCTGTGTAAACCACATTTTTAAGGTCGCTGTATTTCTTTTTTACTCCTTCCAGATATCCTTTTACATTGGGGTTGTCGGTGCCTGCTATGGTGACTTTAAAATTTTTATCGGGAAACCGTTTTTGCAATATTTTCAGTGATTCTATTATTACTTCTACTTTTTTATAGGTACCGAACTTGCCAAAGGCCATAAGGTTGTATTCTGTGGGGAAGTCGGGTAAATGACTTCGGGTAGGCAATTCAAAATTTCCATGTGGTAATAAGACCACATGATCTGACTTATACTTTTTTCTTATAATATCTACATACTGAGATATGGTCAGTCCTACCAAATCAGCTTTAAGAATGAATTTGGTCAATTCCGTGCCGATTCGCAGAAAGAGTTTTTCTTTCCATTTACTGCCGGCCATACCGATACTATCCAATTTTACAGTCTCAGTGATGTTGTGCAGGATGATGATCGATGGAATTCCTATTAATTTACAAACCCAGGGTGTAAGTAAACCCAATGCTGCCGGTACTTTGCCTTCGCCAAAGGTCATAAACTGGAGGTTCATAATTACGATATCTGGCTTTAGCTCTCTTATTTTCTGTATTATCTGTACAGATGCGAGTATACTATTAAAATTCCAGCAGGGGTGGATAGTGATGCCTTCGGTAGCATATTTCTGATACTCATTGTTGTTTTTTAGATTATTGGTAAGTATGTGTATTTCCTCGACTTCTGGCTTGCCAATAAAGCTTCTGATTAAATGATATCCATATTCATTTAGTGTAACCTGGCTAGGTGGATATGGAGACACGAATGCAATTTTCATAATTATTAATTTGTGTATGGTATGCCACTCTCTGGACAATTTACTTGCCAATAATACAAGTATCTGTAATACAGATATATACACAACTAATAATTATAAATCAATCCAATAATTGGAATACTGAGCCTTTTATTCTAAAATATGGAATCACTGGTCTGATCCACCCAGCCACGACAAAGCATCGATTCGCCAATGATCGCCCTGAAAAAGGAGTACCACAGCCACATGATATTTGCACGTACGGATAAGGCCTGAATTGCTGAATTGTAAAATTACATTGCTGTCTACTGCAGTACAAACCAAAGCATCAGATGCCCAATTTTTTATATGCAATTCGTGATGCAGATCTTTTCGGATCACTGGAGAAGGCAAAGGACCATCATGATGCCGGTTGATTTGGGAAAACCAGTTTTCTGTATAATACTCTTTACCTATTTCAACTTCGTTGGTATTGTAAAGATGATTGAGGTGAGCCCAGATATTGGAATAATCCTGCTTTAAAAGTGCGAGCTGCAAGTCATCCGGAGTATAAACAGACTCGCAAAATACATCAATATGGGTACGATGGTCCGTGGCAATTTGATCATGTTGAAGGAATATAGGCAATTCTTTTTGTTCTTCTGAGATCCGAACTTTGAGCCAAAATAATGCAATCATCAGGCAAACCAACGCAATAAAAAGGATTCGCATCATTGGTTTTTAAGTATTATTTCTTGTGAATTGCGATCCCCAATTTGAACATGAAGTACATATTCTTCATTGGAGGAAGGTATAGTTACCTGAGCAAAACCTTCTCTACAGGCTTTCTCCAACCTACGATATATTTCTTGTTGGTCCCGATAGATAAAAACGACGAGTGTTCCATCAGCCAGCTGATTTTGAAACCGATCTTTGAGCGGACCGGCAGTGATTTTATAGATATTTTGTTTTACATCTATCGTATGTACCAGATTAATCACTTCCACTGATCCGGGTTGAACATAAAATGAAGAAATGGGTTTGTTTTCTTGAGCCTGGTATATTCCTGCTTTAGGAGTGATTTCGAGTATTTTTTCAAAAAACAAATTGGGGGAGACCGTATCCGTGACAATATTTCGCCATTGATCGATTTTATGGACAATACTTTGTTGGTTAAGACTGGAATCCGGATTTACGGTTTTGGGAGACCGATAATCTATCACCGTAATCTTGCCCGGATCGTTGTTTTTCAATAAAAGGGAATAAAAATATTTCTTACCGGATCCGGTATGCTCCAATATCAGTTCTGCAGGACCTTCTACCAGGCCTGCATTATTTTTTATTCTAAAAACCAAATGGTCCTGGTATACTTTTCTTTGCAAGGGTATGGGTTGGATAAAACTGGTAAGCACAGCCACCCATTCGGCAGAGTTTGTTTTAATTATAAGGCTGTCAGTAGGAGCGTGGATTATCGATGTTCTATTGATCCATATAGGCTGATCTTCAAGATCCCTGCAACCCAACCAGATAAGAAAATAAATGCCAAGTGTATAAAATCGGATCATCATTGAAGATAGATCTCTTGGTTAATAAAACAATGTGGTAATATGGCTATTCCATAATTTGCGTTAGCCACCCCATCAGCCGACAAGGGAGCAGAGGTGCGAGGTTGGCCATTGATAAATAAAGTGATTGGAATTTCCGCCATCCGCTGAGCGGTGGTTTGTATTTTTTGAAATGTATGTATAAAACTGGAGTTCAATCCACTGCGTACGGAAGAGCTGTGCAGTAATAAGGAACATTGCCAAATTGTCCCCTGATTGTCTTTTTCTGCCAGTAATACTCCAGGAATATTTATTTCTGTAGAAAGTTCATTATATATTCCCGTATGTATTTGCACAGAATGCTGGTGAAATGGAGTTACGGAATACTCCACAGTGCCACCATGAATATACCCTCTTTCACTTACATCGGTCTCAGCGAACAACTGCAATGATTCCAGCTGAAAAGAATCCAATACTTCTGTACTGTCCATATTGATCTGGAAAAAACTGCTTGCCTTGGGTGATAAATTGTATTGAAAGGCAGTGCCGGGAAAATAAACTTTGTTTTCTCCTTTTTGAAAATGTGCCACCACCTTTAGTTGTATATTAATGGGGATATCATCTGCATTCATTATTTCGCCTGTTATAAAATTTTGGTTGCCATTCCTTATATAATTTGCTTGTTTAAAAACAACAAATGGTTTTTTTATTCTATCATCCTTGACTGTCGGAAAACTGCTGATCACTCTTTTTCCTTGTTTTTTGAATAAAGTAAATGTATAAGTCCTCATTTGTTCCTCCGGAATCTCTGTGACGAATTCGGCCGGTTTGATAAACCATTTATTGGATAGTCTTAGCAGAGTCATGGTATCTGTTTTCTCCCGACTGCCGAGGGAAGTGCGCCATCGGGTGTAAACAGAGACTTTAGCCGTATCGCCCGACTGCTGTAGTACAAGGGGATGTATGCTGTCTAATTTTGCATAGGAGGGCAATAGACCACCGTCAAGCACAGATTTTTCGAGAAGATATTGATCCAACGGATAGGTTGGTGACGGAATAAAAAAGTGAAATGCATTTTCAAATCGCTGAAAATCGAGGTGATCATAAAAATGCAGGACGGTCGTCACAGGATCTTTTTGTTGCCGTACCAGTACAAGTTCATATATCTGAAACATCAGGTATCCGGAAAAAAATAAAATGGGCAGTAATGACGAGGAATAAATTACCCCTATGGGATAGTATTCGTCCTCATAATCTCTGTGTAAGAAAGAGTTCTTTTTTTTGTAGATTAATAAATAAAAAACACTTGACAAGAAGGCAAGTAAAATGCTGCTCAATGGGAAAATTCCCCAGGCTTTTTTCAAAACTGGGTTTAATTCTTTGGGTTGTAAAGGCTTGATGGTGGATATATTGCCTTTTTCCCATACCATGATCCCGTTTTCCAGTCTAATTGTTCTGCTCCATCCGGTATAATATAATAAAGGGTCATAATATCGATCATTGCTGAATACATATTTTAGACTGTATTTTTCAGAGCAAGTAAGAAAATCAAATAAGGAGGCCAGGCCTTCCGTTCCACTGAATTTAGCATTCTCCAATCTTTCAATAGGTCTTGTGGTAAGTTCGGGTAGTCTGCGGGCACTGTGGTAATTACCATCCACCGTGGCTGCCAGTGAATTAGCACTCAGCCATGCCATCTGATCTCCAAAGCCCAATGTCAGGTACCGCCAACGCATATGTTCATCCCGATTGAGAAAATTGAGCATTGGTTGAATATCAATTTCTTTTGGCTGCAGGGGTCTGAAACTACCAAGATGGAAAATAAATACTAAAAACAGCAAGTAACTAAATCCTGAAACAGTGCAAAGCAGGAAATGTGTTTTTAAATTGAAATTTTTAATCCAAAATTCTTTGATCTGCCCGTCGATAAATGAATAAATAAATTTGGCCATAAAGGGTATTGCCATGATGGAGGCCCAAAAACCAAACCGATCCAATGTGAGTATATTAAATGCATTTTCACCCAACATTATTTTAGGCAATGGTGTTGTGCCTCCGCTTCCAAACAACATACATAAAAAAAAAGATACTGCCCAACCCAGATACCGCTTATGCCTGGTGATAGAAAAAGTGATGGCGGGCAGCAAAGCAATAACCAGAAGCAATGGAATAATATAAAATATCAATCCCGAAGAAGGGTGTACAAAAAAATTATCCCTCGACCCATGAGGTATGGATACCTGCGCAATGGGATCTGTCTTGCTCCAATACCAATATGGAAAAATCAAACCTACTGTCATGAAAATCATGATGCTGCCAAAAAAGATCAGTTCCCTGAGATGCGACCAGGCTACCTGG
This sequence comes from Saprospiraceae bacterium, assembly GCA_044227925.1. Taxonomy (GTDB): domain Bacteria; phylum Bacteroidota; class Bacteroidia; order Chitinophagales; family Saprospiraceae; genus JADJLQ01. The sequence goes on from JBGAVW010000005.1 coordinate 128,127, forward strand.
ATTATTTTCCATAAAAAGGAGAGTATATTCTTCCCAAATTGCTCAACAGGAATTTTATCTGTCAATGCCATAAATATAGTAGGTGCTATAAAAAATACCATCCCGAAAATGGCAGTTACATGATGAGAACTAACCGTTACAGCCAGGAAGGCCAAAGCCATCAAAAGGTGTATGATCTTTTTGCCTTTAATGTATTGATACAAGAATGGCAATGCATTGAGTAAAAAGGCCAAACCCGTTAAAGTCGGCATTTGGCCGTACACATGCATAGTTTCCACTATGGAAGACAATAATACTGTAAGGATCGAGGCCACCCCGGCTATAGACTTGTTAAAAAAGATCTTGGTAAATCTATAGGTACCAATGGTCAGACATTCCAGTATAAACACTGCATATATGCTAAATGCCACTTTTAATGGGAATATTTTGCCTATCAGCGCTATGGCCTGATGGACCAAAGGAGGGTATGAGATAGTTAAAAATCCCGTATACCATCTGTATTCCCAGGGCTCAAACCAAAACCGCGAGTAATGGTCAGCAAAAAAAATATGTACAAAAGCATCATAGGTTTTAGGTAGTGTAAAATAGATTATGACACCGTGCGTGAGCAATACCAACGATAATGCAACAAGCAATAGTTTTTTGCCGGTAATTTCATCCCAAACTCCCTGATTGATGCTTTGCATATATGATTCAGAACCGTACTAAAGATACAATTCACCCATAGTTTCTTTTACTTTAGACAAATAATCTTTAATCTGTTGCTCATTTTCTTTTTTACAAATCAATAAGGCATCCTTTGTATTGACCACAATCAGATCGTCGACCCCACCTACCAGTACCAATTTTTGATCGCTGGAGTGGATCATACAACCTTTAGAGTCTACCATCAATGTATTTTTTCCTGCAATTGCATTTTTGGAATAATCCTTTTCAAATATTTCGTAGGCGCTATTCCAACTCCCCAGATCATTCCAATTGAATCCGGCAGGAATTACATATACATTTTTTGCTTTTTCCAATATGGCATAGTCTATAGATATCGACTCACAGTCACTATATATCTGCCGGATGGCACCCGCTTCATGCGGTGAATTATAATCTAACCAGCGACTTACAAACAAATCAAACATAAATGGCATATAAGTTCTGAATGCTTGAAGGATATCTGCCGCTTTCCAGATAAATATTCCAGAGTTCCACACATACGATCCGTCTTCCAAAAATTCAGTGGCTTTTTCCTTCGTCGGTTTTTCCGTAAACCGTTTTACAGGATATATGGTTGTTCCAGGTTCTTTTTGGTATTGGATATAACCATATCCGGTATGGGCATAACTAGGTTGGATGCCAAGCGTTACGAATGCATTCTGATGGTTGGTATATTCGAGTCCTTCGAGGCAATTGCGTACAAAGGCTTCGTTGTTTTCGATCAGGTGATCACTGGGTGCTACAATAAGGTTGGCAGAGGGATTGAGTTTTATGATTTTTATGGTTATGAGGTTTATACAGGCTGCAGTGTTTTTTCTAAATGGCTCACCAACGATATTTTGTGGTGGCAGTTCTGGCAATTGATTGCTCACGATAGATACATATTCATCAGCAGTGACTATAAATATGTTTTCGTTGGGAATAAAACTCAGAAATCGGTCATAGGTAGATTGAAGCAGTGTTTTGCCGGTACCCAGTATATCAAGGAATTGTTTAGGGTAATTGGTTCTGCTCATGGGCCAAAACCGGCTACCGATACCTCCGGCCATGATGACGACATAATTATTCGTATTTTTCATTTTTTAGTTGGATTATGATGATTAAATTAAATAATATTAGAATAGAAATGCTGCCGCTTGGCGCATTGACTTTTTAAGATTGGTAATGTTGTTCTGAGCATCAAATAGGGAATGACCGGTTTTGGTTGTAAATTTTTTTGAAATGTTGTATTGATAATGAAGTTTCAATAATTGCATGGGTATTTTTATCGTATCCCTCAATTTTAATCTTGAATCGCCAACCTCAGTCCAATGCATCAACGGAAATTCCAGTACCCCTTTCTGAAGTGTTGTTTTTCCAAATTTCTGTTGCAGTCTCAGGAAGATTTCCACATCAAAAAGCCAGGGTGTCTTAAACGGTTGACTAAATAAAAAAGGAATTAGATTCTTTTGAAATATTTTGGCACCGCATTGAGTGTCCTGAAAAGAAGCCTTTAATAATATGCGTATACATTTCTTGATGATATTACTGACCAGCGACCGGTTTTCATCGCGGTTGATATCGGCACCCAATCGTTGAATTCTGCTGCCCACAATGGCTCCAAATCGTGGAAATTTTAATTTATATTCTGCCATCTGCAACCACTCTTCGGGCTTGGTAGCCAGGTCTGCATCAAGGAAACCTAATAGTTTCAGGTTAAAATTTTGATACACATATAGCATGCCCTGCCGCACCGCTTCTGCTTTGCCTCCATTTTGAGGCATGGGATATACACAAATATTGGAAGGGCTTTCCAATTGTAACCCATTTAACACTGCAAGAGTATTATCCTTGCTCCCATCATTTACAAAGCACAAGAGTACTTCGGGATGAGCCTGGGCAAATTTGAGGAAGTCTGCATAGGGCAATCTCTTCTCCTCATTATAACAGGGTACTATGATTCCGTATAGTAATTCATTCGTTTCTGAAATGGTTGTATTGATTGACATTTTTTTTGATTTTATTATTATGCCATAATTTATACAATGTCAATGCCAATATTTTAAATATATGAATATCAAATTGTTATATATTTTTATAATATAAATAAATTCCATAAATTGGAAAATTTACAGAATTTGTAATATATTTATTTTGCTAATGAAGTTTATTCATAGGCCTAAAGTTGGCTATCATATATATTAAAATCATATATTATAATTAGGTGGGCTGCTCATTGTATAATTTCTACAAGCCAGATTTTTAGCTGGAATAAACAGTCGCAGTAATACCGCTTTTAAGATGGGCAATTTGGTCGTTTTAGTTATACCAAATAAAACCAGCATAGCATGTAAATGTAAGCTGGTGCTTGGAAGAAGATGTATGCCCTATTCAGGACAGTCTCATTTATTAGAGTTAAGAAAAAGTCAAGTTAAGAAGTTGGAAATTGAGAGCAATAAAATAGAAGATGGCCAGGAGTGAAGTGACGAGAGTGCATTATAACATTAAAAAAAATTGGAAATAACGATCAGAATTCACATCTGTTAAGCATTATGGGGGAATGTGTAGCACTAAGACATCGCAACATTATTTTTTATAACACAATTCAGGTGCCCAGATTTATTTGAAGGTGTTTAAATAAGAAATTTATATTACCGGATATAATATGAATTTGACGCAACTTTTTTTGGCTGCATCTCTATGGGATGAGTTTAACAGCTACCATCTTTAGCCAGTCTTCGGGTCGTATAGATAAGTTTGAATCTAAAAATCCAGTCAGCTTTACATTGAAATTTTGATTCACATAGTTCATTCCTATTTTTACTGCTTCCGCTTTTCCAGTACGGGTATTCAGTGGATATACTTTTATATTAGCAGGGCTTTTGGTCTGCATTCCAAACAAGACAGCTTGAGTTTTATCTTTACTTCCATCGTCTACAAAACAAAGCAATACCTCAGGATGTTGCTGAGCGAATGATAGAAAATCTGCGTAAGGCAATCGCTTCTCTTCATTATAACAAGGTACTACAATGGCATATTCATGTCGGTTGTTTTGGATTTTGGATTTTGTTCTGGAAGTCATTTTAAAAATTATTTTAATTGTTATGCCAATATGCTTTCAACACCTATGCCAAAAGTATAAATAATTGTTAATCAGCATTTTAAACAAATGATATATCTTGTAATTGTCCAATATTTGGAATAAATCTATTTTTTGTACTATCTTTAGTTCTTATTTAAAATATTTTTGTCAAATGTCTAAAGATGCATTTAAAATTTTTATCGTAGAAGATGATGACTGGTATGGTGAAATATTATCGTACCACCTGAGCTTAAATCCGGATTATAAAGTAACCCGGTTTCAAAATGGCCAAGAGTGTCTCGCCAAAATGCATTTGAAACCCGACCTGGTCACGATAGACATTTCTTTGCCCGACATTGCCGGGGATGAATTGTATAAAAAAATAAAGGCAATAAATCCAACGGTGCCGGTTATAGTCATCAGCGGACAAGAAGAGGTATCCGTCGCTGTTCATTTGCTTAAAATGGGCGTAAACGATTATTTGGTTAAAGACGAAGCGACCAAAGACCTGTTGTGGAACAGCATCATTCGTATAAGGGAAAATCAATCTCTCAAGCAGGAAGTAGAGCATTTACGAGAAGAGTTGGGACAAAAATATTCTTTCCAGAAAACGATCATTGGTCAAAGCGAACAGCTTAAAAAGGTTTTTACCATGATCGAAAAAGCAATAAAAACCAATATCAATGTATCTATAATTGGGGAGACCGGTACCGGTAAGGAAGTAGTGGCCAAAGCAATTCATTACAATAGCGAAAGGAAGAAGAAAAATTTTGTAGCCGTAAATATGGCCGCGATTCCAAAGGACTTGATCGAGAGTGAATTGTTTGGACATGAAAAAGGGGCTTTCACAGGTGCTCTGGTAAGAAAAGCCGGCAAATTTGAAGAAGCACAGGGAGGAACTATTTTTTTAGATGAAATAGCAGAGCTGGAGCTCAGTCTTCAGACCAAATTATTACGTGTTTTGCAGGAACGAGAGGTGGTTCGGGTCGGGGGAAATGAAAAAATAAAGTTGGATGTACGATTGATTGTAGCTACGCATAAAAACCTGGCGGATGAGGTTAAAAAAGGCAATTTCAGGGAAGACCTGTATTTTAGGATTCTGGGGTTGCCTATTGAACTGCCCCCCCTTCGCCTAAGGGGCAATGATATTTTAATTCTTGCAAAGCATTTTGCTGATGATTTTTCAAAAGAAAATAAATTGGGCACAATTCATTTTTCTCAGGAAGCTAAAGATAAACTGCTACACTATCCATGGCCGGGCAACATCAGGGAATTGAAAGCTGTGGTTGAGCTCAGTGTAGTGATGTGTGAAAATAATGAGCTAAAGCCGGATGATATTTCTTTTACCACTTCCAAAGTAGAAAATATTTTTATACCGGAGGACAAGACTTTACGCCAGCATACCTGTGATATTGTAAAACATTATCTGAACAAATATAATAATGATATTTCTGCGACAGCCAAAATCCTGGATATCGGGAAAAGCACTATATATAAAATGATCCAGGATGGCGAATTAAAAGATTGACTATTTTCTAAAATGTGGAAAAAATTTCCAAATATTGGAATATAGTTAATTTAAAATTATATATAAAATGAAGAATAATAACTATTTATATTAATTTATTTTTTTGGTTAATTTTTTGTTGATACAGCACAACTAAACCACAGTATTATATGAAAGTAGCTTTGTATCATCTGATAGGAGATGACTGGACCAGCCGATTATCAGAAGACTTAGTTGATTCGACCAAGTGTAACCTGGTATTGTGTTTTGGAGCCAAACACAGACTTCAACAAAATAACCTATACCATCTTACCATGGTAAAATTTCCTGCTGCCCAGATAGCTATGGTCAGTACTTCAGGAGAGATATACCATGGAGAAATACTGGATCATTCGATGATCGCAGTTGCCATGGAGTTTGAAAAATCATTTGTAAAATCAGAATCAGTTAATATAAAAGATTTTCAGAATAGTTATTCAGCTGCTATACACCTTGCCAAACAAATTCAAGCGGAAGATTTAGTCCATGTCTTAGTGTTATCTGACGGCAGCAAGGTTAACGGCAGCGAATTAGTGATGGGACTAACTTCACAGATAAATAAAAAAGTGTTGATTACAGGTGGTCTGGCTGGTGATGGTTCGGAATTTAAGTCTACTCTGGTTGGTCTCAACAAGCAACCCATCGAAGGGGAAATCATAGCAATCGGATTTTATGGTGATAAGCTTAACGTTACCCATGGCAGTCAGGGTGGTTGGGATATTTTTGGACTTGAGAAAAGAGTAACAAATTCCTCAGGTAATGTGTTATTGGAAATTGAAGATCAAAATGCATTGGATCTGTATAAAAAATATTTGGGTGAAGAGGTAAAAAATCTCCCTGGTTCAGCCCTGTTGTTTCCCCTGTCAGTGACCTTACCCGGGTCCAAAAAACCAATTGTACGCACTATATTATCCATTAATGAAGAAAATAAAAGCATGACTTTCGCGGGGGATGTGCCCGTTGGCTCAGTTATTCGCTTTATGAAAGCCAATTTTGAGAAGATCACAATGGCTGCTTCAGAAGCTGCTAATCAAACTATGACGGGGATGGATAAAAAGCCGGATTTTTCTTTACTCATTAGCTGTGTAGGTAGGAAATTAATTTTAGGTGAAAAAACCATAGAGGAGGTCAAAGCGGTGGAAAAATTATTGAATCATGAAACAATAATGGCAGGTTTTTATTCATATGGCGAGATAGCACCATTTCACGATGGAGGCAGCTGCCAATTGCATAACCAAACTATGACCATAACTTCATACTTTGAATATTAATTTTTAAATTTTTAATTAATTAACCATTATGTATGGAATAGTAAATAAGGCTATACAAGAATTGATTACCGACCAATTTGGACAAAATTCATGGGAATTAATAAAGAATCATAGTGGGGTAGAGGAAGATTTGTTTCTCAGTAATGAACCTTATCCAGATGAAATTACTTACAAATTGGCTGGGTCCGCTTCCCATATTCTGGGATTGAGTGTAAGCCAGGTATTAAATGCTCTTGGAGAATATTGGATACTTAATACTGCAAAACTGAAATATGGGGGTTTGATGGATGCCGGAGGCAATACACTCAAAGAGTTTTTAATGCATCTGCCTATTTTTCACAATCGCATTATGCTGATTTATCCCAAATTGACTCCTCCGGAATTTAAGGTAAGTAATATCATGGATAGATCAATTCAGGTGCACTACCATTCTCAGCGGCTGGGCTTGCAAGAATTTGTGCGTGGTTTATTATTTGGACTCGCCAAAATGTTCAAAACGGAGGTGACCGTTGAGCTCATCCAAAGCAGGGACAATGGCGCGGATCATGAAATCTTTAAAGTAAGCTGGTAGTCATGTCTTATTCTTTTTTATTCCAACACGAACAGTTTAACAGGTTATTCCCTTTCTATATGTTGATTGATCGGGAAATGTTTTTGATTTCGTCAGGAAATTCGGTTCAAAAGTTGTGTGGAATAAAAAACGGTATTCTCTTTCATCAAGTGTTTTCGATTCCAAGGCCGTATACGCCCCTGAGCGACTTTGAAGGGCTTAAAAGTCTTCAGGATCAGCTGGTCGTTTTGGAGACTTTGGCGATGAATAAAAAAATTAAACTCAGGGGCCAATTTGAATATCTAGGTAACACGGATCATATTTTGTTTGTGGGCACTCCCTGGTTTAGTTCCATGGAGGAAGTAAAAGAAGGTCAAATGGTCATCCATGATTTTGCCCATCATGATCCATTAATAGATTTATTGCATGTATTAAAAGCCCAGGAAATCACAACCGAAGATTTAAAAAATCTGGTATCCACTATAAATCAACAAAAAAATACACTTAAAAGTATAAGCAAAGAATTTCAAGAAATTGCTCTCTTTCCGACACAAAGCCCGGACCCCATCATCTGCATTGATTTTAAAGGAGAGGTTCTCAGAAATAATCCCGCTGCTTCTAGCCTGGATTTCTTTGAATACAATAATTCCATTCTTAGAAATGATATATTCTTTAAACAAATAGCACTTCAAATTGATCCCAATTGCAATAAATGGGAGATTGATGCCAGGTCAGATAATAAAGATTTTTCGTTTATGTGCGTGCCCATGATACGAGAAGGATATATTAATATTTATGGACGGGATATTACCCAGCAAAAAAAATATCGTCGTGAATTAGAAAGGTTGTCTATGGTGGCAAGTGCCAATGATAATGGTGTATTATTTACCAACCTAGCAGGAAACATCACCTGGGCTAACGAAGGGTTTTGCAAAATGACTGGTTTTACTAGTGAAGAAGTGATCGGCAAGACTCCCGTTCAGTTATGCCAGGGCCCACTCACCGATCCGGCATCTGTCCGATCCGTCTTGGATGCATTTTACAAAGGTGAAGGATTCAGCACTCAACTTGTCTTTTACAGAAAAGACCAATCCTCGTTTTGGGGTCGTACGGTAACCCAGCCCATTAAGGATAAAGATGGTCATATCATGGAATTTTTTGGGATCATCGAAGATGTAACAGACGAAATTGCCAATGAAGAAAAATTAAAGGTCTTATCACAAATTGCTGAAGACAATATAAACGCAGTTGTCATTGCAGATGCCGCAGGAAAAATTACCTGGGTAAACAGAAGCTTTGTGGAAATGACAGGGTATACATTGGAAGAATCTCAAGGCAAAAAACCTGGCCATCTGCTTCAGGGTCCGGAAACCGATCAAAACACAGTACATTATCTTCGCAATCAAATAGCTAAAGGAGAACCTTTCAATGCTGAAATACTTAATTATTCCAAACTTGGAACCAAATACTGGCTCAGACTACAGGGTCAGCCAATAAAAAATGAATCTGGAAAGGTAACCGGTTTTTTTGCTTTAGAAGAAGACATTACCCGTGAAAAGGAGACAGAAACGAGATTTAAAAAAGCATTGGAGCACATTGGTGACAATGTATGGGAACACGATTATAAAACCGGAATAACTTATTTTTCCAAATCCGAAAATGAACTCCTTGGGCGGGACACCAATGATTACAATCATAATGTCGACCTTTGGTGGAATAATGTGGATCCTAAATACAGACCCCTGCTCGAAGAAAATGATAAAAAATATAAAAAGGGACTTATTGATTCTCATAGCCTGGAGTACCGTGTAAGACATTCAAATGGCAATTACAGATGGGTATTGGACAGAGGTGTCGTAATCGAAAAAAACCGCGAAGGCATCCCGTTGCGTATTATAGGAACACATACTGATATTACCAATATTAAGAATACAGAAACCGAGCTCTCGAACCGGGTAAAGCAATTTCAGTCGTTATCTGAAAATATCCCCGGGGTGATCTACGAATATGAATTTAGACCGGATGGCACAGACGGTATTCGTTACATCAGTCCGGCCATTGAACGAATTTTTGGGATTAGAATAGAAGAATTCAAAAATTACCTGGAATACATTCATCCCGAGGACCGTGAATCGATAATTCAAAAAAATGCTCATTGCAAAAAAACACTGGAACCCTTTTATGGAGAGGCGCGGCTGAATATACCCGGACAGCCCATCCGATGGCATTCCGTTCATTCCTCCTTTTCATATCAAACTACAGAGGGGAACAACGTATTTACAGGATTTATGCTCGATATTACTGAAAGAAAAAATGCAGAGCAAAAACTGGAAGAACAACGCAAATTTTATGAAGGTATCTTGAATAATATGCCTGCAGATATTGCAGTATTTAATGTACATCACGAATACCTATACGTAAATCCTAAAGCGATAAAAGATGATCATATTCGTAGCTGGATAATAGGGAAAAGAGATGAAGATTACTGTAGGTATCGAAATAAACCTCTTAGTCTGGCATCAGGGCGGAGAGCACATTTTAAAATGGTAATGCAATCCCATAAACCTACTGAATGGGAGGAACAAAACGCTCTGCCAAACGGTGACTTCGAATATATGCTTAGAAGATGGTACCCGGTGATGGATGCAAACGGAAATATCCAGTTGGTGATAGGATATGGTATAGATATAACCGAAAGAAAAAAATCCGAAGAGGCCCTGCGGGCAAATGAAGAGAAATACAGAAGCATTATAGCCAACATGAACCTTGGGTTGATGGAGATGGATGCCAATGGGAAAATCATTTTTGCCAATCAGACCCTGCTCAATATGGCTGATCTGAAAGAAGACCAATATGCTGGTTTTAATCCCATTGTATGGATAGACGAAGACTATCGCCCCGAAGTGTTAGCCAAAATGGCCAATAGAGCCAAAGGAACAAGTGAAGCCTATGAGGTAAGAACCAATATTCATAATAAAAAAGGGTGGTGGTTAGTGAGTTCGGCTCCAAAATACTCGCGCAATGGAAATTTTATAGGCTCCATTGTAGTTTGCCTTGATATAAACAATCAAAAGCAATTAGAGAATGAATTGATAAAATCAAGGGAGCAAGCTGTCCTGCTTGCAAAGGCCAAGGAAATGTTTTTGGCTAATATGAGTCATGAAATCCGAACCCCCATGAATGCCATTCTGGGAATGGGAAATCAGCTCGCCAAAACCAAATTAAACGATCAACAATCCTTTTTTCTAAATACCATCAATGCTGCTGCAGACAATTTATTGGTTATTATCAACGATATTTTGGATTTGTCCAAGATTGAAGCTGGAAAATTGAGCATAGAAAAAATTGCTTTCGACCCTAGAAAAATAGTAAAAAATGCTATGCAGGTAGTGATGCATAAGGCAGAGGAAAAAGGATTAAAACTAACCAATTCTTTTTTCGATAGCCGGTTGTCCCCTGTACTGATAGGCGACCCGTATAGAATCAACCAGGTTTTGCTAAACCTGCTTAGCAATGCTATTAAGTTTACCGAAAGAGGTTCGGTAGATATTGCCATTGAAGTAATTGAAGACGAACAAGACTTTCAGACCCTGATTACCACCATCACTGATACAGGGATTGGCATGGAACAGAAATTTGTGGAGAGATTGTTTGATAAATTCAGTCAGGAATACGAGTCAGTGAGTAGAAAATACGGCGGTACGGGGCTGGGCATGAGCATTTGCAATGAACTTATTCATTTAATGGGTGGTGAGATTTCAGTAGACAGTGTGAAAGGAAAAGGAACAAAAATCTCGTTTTCGATAAATTTGAGGAAAGGATCTCCTAAGGATTTATTAGATCCGATAACCGAAGTGATTGACGGAAATTTCCTACAGGGTAAGAAAATATTGGTGACCGACGACAACGATATGAACAGGCTGGTGGCCTCAACAATATTACTTAATTACGGAGCAGTATTAATGGAAGCAAGCAATGGAGAGGAAGCCGTGCAGATAGTAGAAAATGAACCTATAGACCTGGTGCTAATGGATATCCAAATGCCGGTATTAAACGGGTACGATGCTACTAAAGCAATTCGTAAATTTAACTCTGGCTTGCCCATACTTGCATTGACGGCCAATGCTATTAGAGGGGAACAGGATAAATGCCTGGCTGCTGGCATGAATGATTACATTATAAAACCTTTTAAGGAAGAAGACTTTTTAAAAAGAATAGCATATTGGCTAAACCACCCCCTGCCCTTAGCAGTGACGGAAACCAACAAATCATTTTTAATTCCAAATGAAATATTGTATAATCTTTCTGCGCTAAATGAGATAAGTCGTGGCAATAAAGCATTTGTCAAAAAAATGATAACCTTGTTTTGTAATCAGGCACCGGATCTCGTGCTACAAATAAAAGATGCAGTGCAGACAGGTGATTGGCCAAGAATGGGTGCTGTTGCTCACAAACTTAAGCCAAGCATTGATAATCTTGGTATTGAAAAATTGAAACTCCTGATCCGGGAGATAGAGAAAGCGGGAAAGGACAACAGTTTTACGCTCAATCTGCACGATAAAATCAAAATACTTGAAAATGTGATTTCGGATGTAATAGGTCAGTTGAAAAATGAATTTGAGTTTTGAAACATGCATAAAGGCAGCAATTTAATGTGCCAAACATATAGTATCATGAGGAGTTTACTCCTCTTCATCTCCAAAATCAAACCATACCTCCCAGGCATCCCGATCGGGATGTGGTGTATATATAGATATCTCCGGATGTTTTCTGAGTAATACCGCTACGGCTGATTTTAATTTTGTATCCTCTCCAAAGATGATCTTACAATATGTTTCTTTCCTGGCTTTTTTGGTTTGGAGGAATTCTTCGCAGACTTCCAATTGATAGTCAGGTATTTCATTATGGGTACGCGGATATATCTTCTTTAATGCTTCGTAATCGAGATTTAAAATGTTGGCCAGCCTTTTTGATTTTTTTTCCGAATTGGATTCATCTTTTTTTATTTGAGTTGAAGACTCCACTCCGGTAGTTCCAAGGTCAATATCATTAGCGGTTACTTCAATGGTTTTTCCATCAGCTGTTTTTATTTTGTAGAGATTGTCGTTTCCTTTTCCTTGAAATTTTCCTTTGATGCCTGTTGCTTTGATCAATACATCATCACCTACCCATAAATCATCTATTTTCATATCCTTTTTTTTTGTAAAGGTATTCAGATTATACTCAGAATGGTATGGTTTTATATCTTTATACTTTTCATTAATAGGAAATAGTGCCGGCAAAAATATACCAGGTTTATGTAATAGAATTATCAAAGAAGGTATTTACTGAAAATACAAAATTCCGCCTGGCCAACCCTCAATACAATGGAGTAC
>JBGAVW010000060.1:0-34116 GCA_044227925.1 Saprospiraceae bacterium
TTCTGTTCCTGACGGCGGAAGCGTACCCAATTCTAATCATGGCAAACTAGCCTGCTGCAACAAAATGGCTTACCCATTGAAAAAAAACGGAATATCTGTCTACCATGCTTAACAAAAAAAAATTCCTGATCCCGTTTGAAAAATTACATACCAAATGCATGTACTGCAAAGTCTGTCTGGCACCTCGAAATCTCAGGAGTGATCTATTGTTAAAGAAATTTGGATGCATTCCAATCACTCTCTAAATTTTTTAACTCTTTCACACCCCGGAAGGGAGAAAAAATGACAAAAAAAAAGCCCGGGAATTTACCCAGGCTTTTAGAAAATTTTATTTGCTTGTTATTATTCTCCTATTTTGATAAATTCCATATCAAATGCAAGTACTGTATTGCCTGGTATCGCACCTGGAAATCCCTGAGGGCCATATCCAAGAGCGGATGGTGCCAATAGCTTAATCTTACCACCTGGTTTTACTAAAGTGGACATGGCTTCCACCCATGCTGGTACCAGCTGATTCAATGGATAAACCAGTGGAGTACCACGCTTGTAACTGGAGTCAAACTCTTTACCATCCAGGAAATATCCTTTGTAATTACAGGTCACTGTTTCCTCCTTTTTTGCAAAAGCACCTTTACCTGGATTTTCAAGTACATAGAAAAGTCCCGACTTAGTTGATTTCACATCAAGGTTGTTTTTAGCAGCATATTTTAAAATGATATTTTTATCAATATCCGCTTGGTTCGTTGGATTAGCTACACAAAGGGCTTTTAATTTTTGTCCAAGTGCAGAATTCCACATGGTAGTGTCTGCTGCTTCTGCGGCAAGGCTTGCGGCTTGTGCGATGCTGTCGGCGGTAGCTTTTGCCGCCTCTACCATAGCGATGCTGTCGGCAGTAGCTTTCGCTGCAGCAGCAAGAGCTGCTTCTTCAGCCGCCTTATTCTTGCAAGAAACTAAGCTTGCAACCACCATAAGGCTAAATAAAATTTTCTTCATTTTCTAAGTATGACTTGGTGTTAGATTACTTAGCTTTCATTGCAGTATCTGCTTTCATAGTGTCAGCAGCCATTGCAGCTATTTTAGCTAATGAATCAGCAGTTGCCTGAGCAGCAACAGCCTGAGCCAGGCTATCAGCAGTAGCTTTTGCAGCAGCTGCAGCAGCTTCTTCAGCAGCTTTGTTAGAATTACAGGAAGAGGCGAAAAGTACGCCAGCTAATAATGCGATTGATAATGTTTTTTTCATGATGTTTTTAAAATTTGAGGATACAAAAATCATTAATTATTAGGGTTAAACAATATTGAAAATAAACATTGACAAATCATTTAATTTTATTTGGTAAACGATTGACAATCACAAAGTTCGTCGCATATCTTACTATTCATAAATAGGCTGCATTTTTTGAAATCTTTGAAAGAATTTTTCTGTTTTAAAAAGGTAATCAAAGATATTAGCTTATGAAATTTAGCGATTTAATAAATCAGAATCTGCCTGTAATTATAGATTTTTATGCTGAATGGTGTGGACCATGCAAAATGATGGCACCCATGATGGAACAAGTAAAGGAAGATTATAGTGAAAAAATAAAAATTTACAAAATCGATATTGATCGAAACAAAACACTTGCAGAAAAATATAACATTCAAGCAGTTCCTACTTTGATGATATTTAAAAATGGAAAACAGCACTGGAGAGTTGCAGGTGTACCTGGCAAATCTGAATTAAAAAGGAATATAGATACTATTTTAAACTGATAGTTTCAATACCGGGTAGCCTATGGTTTTGGCCTTACAATGGTATTTTCTTGTATCCAGCAGGGGATCCGAATAGTACTGCCAGTAGCAATCCCCATCATAAACAAATCACTTTTATCAGGAAGGTATTGAGAATAGTTGGCGATCTTTTTATTTGCTTCATTAGCTACTGAAGGATCAATGGATTTTGCATATGCCCATTTATCAATAGCTGCCCATGCTACACGCTGGCTATCAAATCCGCGCCCGGGGCCGCACAGAGGCCCACTGGAGGCATAAAGATTACCAATAAGCATATAGGGCAAGCCCCAGTTAGGTCTAAAGCTTGCTGCCTGCAATGCAGCCCTTCTCGCTTCAGGGAAGTTTCTGAGTTGACCATAATAAATATTGGCTATATGCAACGCCAACTCTGCTTTTCTATTTTTATCCTCTGTTTCAATGATAGCTTGATTTAGCAAATTAATAGCTTCTTTGTAACTGCCATCATTTAATGCATCCATAGCTTTACTGATCGTGGTTACCTTTACTTCAGCCACTTTTCTGCAATTGGCGTCCCTCAGGGTTTTGATAGCCAGGACGGCATCGTCCGTGTCAGGGCATTTTGCCCACCTGAGTCGGCCAAACATAGCATTAATGGTATCGCAATTTGTGGTGGTTGCAGGAAAATCTTTGTAATATTTATCTTTATAATAGGTACAGTCATAAAATCCCTCCACTCCTTCGAGGTCAGCCAGTCTTTCAGGAACGTAATCATTGATAATATTCCATGGATCACATTCTTTAGGAGTCTTGCAATTTTTAAGCCCATTATCTAGTATCTGCTTTACCTGGGCGGTGTATTTTTGAGTTTCAGCGATCGTAACTTTGCTTTCCAAAAATTGCTGAATCAATAACGCTGTAAATGGATTAAGGATAAAATAATCAGCTTTTAATCCATCCTTATCCAGCGCCTCTCTGAAAAGACCAAAAATCTCTTCATCAGTTGCATAACCAGGAAATGAATAATAATATTGAAAGGCCTTTTGAGCTTCGATATTGCCATTCGTTGGGTAGCATTTTGCACTTTGCTCGTACAAATCCAACACTTTTGCTACATATTCTTTTTTCTTAACTTCATCTTTTTCCTCTTTAAAAAAATGGGTATAAATCCGGATACCATCATCGAATACCGTAGTTCTCTTGCCATCTGCTGCAGGAGCTACATCATACACTTTTTTCCAGCCCTCATATGCTTTTTTATAGTTGCCTTGTTTAATGGCATCCCTGTAGATTATGTATTCATTTGAAATATCATCCTGGTTAGGCAAAGTAAGCCAGTTAGGGCATGGACTTAAATTCGTTAAATCCACGGTAGGTGTACCGGGTTGAGGCTTAGATTCTGCGGGGACGGGTACAGTAGATTTAGGGGAACATCCGGCAAAACAAAACAACAAGCCGATAAAAAGTAGTTTATTCATATAGTTCTGATTAATCAATAATTTATTAAAGTACTAAATTAACTATTATTCCCGGTGCCGTAATTTAATATTTGCACATGATATACTAAAAAAAAGCCTCAACGTAGGTTGAGGCTTTTTGCATTTTGGTGCAGAGGTCATATGCTTCTGCATTTCGATCAATAAACTGTTTATGATTTATATCTTATTTTTACGGTCTCTCCGATCCAGCATGGTACGGCCATAGAAGTACCTTCTTTTACCCCCCGCATAAATCCTTCTGATTTGTCAGGCATAGCAGAAGATATACGGCCAATTCTATCATTTGCATCATCAGCGCTGGACGGATCTACAGATTTTGCAGTTTGATATTTGTCTATGGCAGCTAACACAGCTAATCTGGAACCCCAGTCATCACCACAATTTCTTGCTCCACCCACATACATATCGCCTATCAATAAATAAGGGGCCCCCCATCCTGGTTTTAAAGAAGCAGCTTTTCGTGCTGTCTCTCTGGCAGAGGCTGCCTGACCCAATTTACGATATTGCACTGAGGCTATGGAAAGTGTTAATTCTCCTTTTTCTCCATTACTGGTAGCTGCTTCGATAGCTTCTTTGTATTTATCTATGGCACCTTGAAAATTGCCTTCGTTAATCATTTTTGAGGCCATATAAACCGGGTTACTGGCTTCGAATTCGGCTTTTCTTTTTGCATTTTCTTCAGCTACTATTTTTTCAAATTTTGCCTTAATTTCCACCATTAACGGGTCTTCATTAGAGCAGCCTTTGGATGACAATTTCTGGTAAATGACTTTAATGCTTTCATGATTTTCACTATCCTTTCTATACTCTGGTTCAAGTTTCGCTTTGAAATAATCGCAATCAAAAATATAATCTTCTATCTCACCGAATTTAGCCATTGAATAGGTATGAGCATCTTTATAATACGCTCCAAATTTTTTATTATTGGCCACATTATACTCAGATATTTCATTTATAGTATTATAGATATTTCTCGCATCTTCTTTTGAAAGTTCTTTTTTCAAAAATTGGTAAACCGCAACATCCGCGTAGGGAGCTATAATAGTGTACATGGTAGCTTTGCCACCCAACTGGGCACTCTCACCAAGCACAGACAATAAGTCTTTGTATGGGGACCTCAATGCATAATACATATCATATGCCTGTTGAGCTTTGATATCCGATATCTTTTTGTTTAAGCAGACATCGTCATTACAATTGGCTATTTTAATTCCTTTTGCCTTATAACATTCGATCATTCCTTTGTACAGGTCCTGAATTTTTGCCACATAAGTCGCTTTTTTAGCTGCATCGGTCTCTTTTTCGGAAAGAGCAATATAGATTTTAATACCGTCTGAATAATGCCAGTCGCGGTTACCATCTGCTGCAGGAGCTATGGTAAAAGCTTTTTCCCAGTTGGGTAAAGCATCAGCAAATTTGCCGGCTTTAATAGCATCTCGATACAAAGTGTGTGCTGTTTCAGCTTCATCCTTTTTCGGAGAATTGGTCCAGGTAGCACAGGTTTGACCATTTACATCTACCACCAGTGTAACTAAACAAAGGACAATTGGTAAATACAATGAGTTTTTCATTTTACAGTTATTGATTTTATTTAAGATTAATTATATTTTCTTTTCAAAAACCACTCATCATCATTGAGTGTAAATCCAAGTTTCAATTGTACAAACTTACTTCTAAGTTTCTCCGCTATCCCTACGTTTCCCATTTCGACGGCGAAATTAACAAAAGACACTTTTCTTTGGAATACAAACGGTACACTTCCACCAAAAGTTACAGTTAAATTTTTTAATTGTTCGTTACCTACAAAACGAGGATCGTTGCCCAGTTTTAGCCCAAACCGATACGTGACCCGATCTAGTAAATTGTCAAATGACTGAATATTGGGAGTGTACGCCAGTCCGAAGGAGAAGTTGGCCGTATTTTTTAATACCTCTGGCTTTGCTGTATTGGCATAGTCTTCCCAATGTACCAGGCTGTATTGCACTGAAGCCTGAAACTTATAATTTGCATTGTAATAGGCTCCTATGCTTATTTCACCGGGTAATTGTCCAGATCCGGTTATTCCGGTGCTATTCCTTACTGTATCGGTTACTCCGGTATTGCCATTCACCAATTCTCTCTTGTACAATTCGTCTGAGAAAGTATTAAATCGCTGGGAGGGTATACCATTGATACCTATGGATAAATAGTTGGAGGATTCAGTTTGCTCATCGACAAATTTCTTAAGATTTATTTTATACTGAAGGCCATAATTCCATCTAACACTATTCAATGAAATGTCATTTTGAAACACTGTATTATAGGGCAAGGGCACATCGATCAGGTTTACAGCCCGGTTGTAACTCATTTTTCCAAACAGGTAACTAAAACCTAATCCTGCAGATAGGCTCCTGTATTCAAATCCTGTAGACCATTTAAATTCATAAGTGCCACCATTACCGGAATATTTTCTGATGTATTTTCCGGTTCCTTCAATGCTATCCAACTGTTCAATGTCATAACCCACCTGGCTGTAGGGCTTGAGTGCAAACATGGTACCAATGTGGAGTTTTCTGTCTTTACGCTCGAGCACTTCATTGATAGCATTGTATAAAGGCAAGCCTATTCCTATATAATCCAGACCACCTCCAAAAAATCTTGATTTGGCATCTCCATTAAGCAGCCTGGTAAATTTGGTGCTTACCCCAACTTCAAACGCTGTATTTTTCAACGCACCAAGTGAGGCTGGGTTAACAGGATTGAGTAAATTACGATCTGTATATCCTGCAGCAGCCCCTCCAAACTGACTAAGCACATTAAAATTGGGATCTGAAAGATCTCCCAATCCAAATCTGGAATAGGGTGAAAACTCCCTTGGCTTTTCCTGGGCAAAAATGGAATAGCTAAGTATCAAATTAAGTCCCAAAAAAACCAGTAAGAATTTATGCATTTAATGAAAGTAAATTATTTAAGCCCAATAAAACTAAATTTGGGTGTGCAAATATCGGTTTTTTGAGCCTTTTTTTATAATATTCGGCTCCACCCCCCGCCAGAATCACTTGGATGGCACCATATTTAGATTTAAATATTTCCATCATACCGGATATTTCAGCTTCTATGCCCCACAATCCGCCAGCCTGAAGGGCAGTAGTCGTGTCAGTACCAATTAACTTTACATTAGTTGACCTGGTAACTAAAGGAAGTTTGGCTGTGAATTTATGCATTGCTTTCAATCGCATATCGAGTCCCGGAGAAATTAAACCACCCGCATAATCCCCATAGCTCCTGACCAAATCATAGGTAATGCACGTGCCTATACCTACCACCAAAAGATCTGTATGAGGATATAAACGCATTGCACCGCAAACCGCTGCGAGTCTATCCTTGCCAAGTGTGTTAGGAGTTTCATATTTTATTTTTACAGGTAACCTGAGCTTGTAAGACATTTCGATTATATGGTGATTGGCTTTTAAAAATTTCTTAAAATCACGATTAACCGGCTTTACGCTGCAAAGCATCACCTGGGCCACATGGTAAGCTGAAAAAAAATTACGAAAAACGTATTCATCAATTACACCATCAAAATTATAACTCCTTATTAGTTTTTCACCTCTGAACAGGCCGCATTTAGTAGCACTATTTCCTATATCGATACAAAGGTTAGTGTTCATCAAAGATGGAATCAATGTTTAAAATGCCGGATTCCTGTAAGATACATAGCTACACCATGCTTTTCACAAAATTCAATACTTTCCTGGTCTTTCACTGATCCGCCCGGTTGCACTACCGATTTGATACCTTCATTGAAACCTATTTCGACACAATCGGGAAATGGGAAAAAAGCTTCCGAAGCCATAGAAGCATCGGTAAGTCTGGTTCCAAATCCAAACTGTCGTGCAGTAGCAATAGCTTGTTTTAAAGCATCTACCCGGCTGGTCTGGCCGCAACCCATACCAATTAATTGTTTGTTTTCAATAATAGCTATTGCATTGGATTTAAGATGTTTTACTATTCGATTAGCATATACGAGATCTTCCATCTGATGAGGGGTAGATCGCGATGTGGTGACCGGCTTCAAATCTTCTACGGTTATAGCATGATTATCTCTGCTTTGTTTTATTACCCCATTGAGTAAATTTTTAAATTGTTCATTTTGGTCCGGCCAATACTTCAATTCGAGGATGATTCTGTTTTTTTTCTTAGCAAATATCACCCTGGATTCTGCAGAATAAGATGGTGCAATCAACACTTCAAAAAACAATTTATCAATTTCAGCTGCAGTTGCTTCATCTACTTCTGTGCTGCAAATTAAAACTCCTCCAAATGCAGACACAGGATCACCGGCCAATGCGTCTTTCCATGCTTCTAATAAAGTAGTTCGGGAAGCAACTCCACATGCATTTGTATGCTTCAATATGGCAACAGAATGACCAAATTCCTTGATGTCTTTCATCAGCCAAATCGCCGCATCGATATCTACCAGGTTATTATAAGAAAGTTCTTTGCCCTGGTGTTGGATTAAAAAATTATTAAGTTTTCCAAAAAAGCCTGCATTCTGGTGTGGGTTTTCACCATATCTCAATGCAAAATCAAGTGGTGCTGACTCCTGAAAACTATTGATTCCGGCAGTTTGATTAAAATATTTAAAAATCTGAGTATCGTAATGAGCAGAAACCTGAAATGCCCTGGCTGCCATGTATTTTCGGTCAGCTATATCCGACATCCCTGCTTTTTCTCTAAGTAAATTGGCTAAGAAAGCATAATCTGCCTGTGAGGGGACTATAATTACATCCTTATAGTTTTTAGCAGCTGCCCTGATCAATGAAATCCCTCCGATATCTATTTTTTCAATGATCTCAGACTCATTGGTGGTAGAATGTACCGTTTTTTCAAAGGGGTATAAATCCACAATCACCAAATCGATTTCCGGAATATCCTGAGCTTCGAGCTGGGCCAGGTGACCTTCATCCCGGCGAGCCAAGATACCTCCAAACACTTTTGGATGCAGGGTTTTTACCCTACCATCAAGTATCGAGGCAAAACCCGTAAGTTCTTCCACACTTATTACATCCAATCCAAGACTCTGGATATATTGGAAAGTGCCACCTGTAGAATACAATATAATACCTAAGTCAGAAAGGGTTTTTACTATTTCATCCAATCCATCTTTGTGATAAACTGAAATCAATGCTGAACGTATTCGAATCCCGGACATGTATTTAAAACTGCTTTTGAGGGGGCAAAAATAGTCAATTTGGACTAAGCTTTGGCTGCACTCAATTGCATTTTCTACAAATTGGTATAATCATTTGAGTCAATTGAAAGTACAATTCAGGATGAATCGTGGTAACCAGCCATGCATGATAAATTGGGTCCATGATTAATCTTAACATAATAAAATGATTAAGTTTTGCTTTTGATGTTCATGTTTTAATATAGTATTTTACAAAAAAGGGAGTGATTTTTACTCACTCCCTTTTTCTCTATTGTTCTAATTTGCTTTTATTGTTTCACAAATTTCATTTTTACTTCTCTATCTCCCTCTTTTACCTGTACTAAATATACACCAGGAGAGTAGGATGATATATCTATACTTTCTGTTCCAAATAAAACATTCTTTACAATTATCCTGCCGGTCATATCTCTGATGACATAATCTGCCTTTTCGATAAGTCCAATTGGACGAATTAACAGTTGGTTAATTGCCGGATTGGGACTCAACTCTACTTCTAATCCTTCGAGGGAAGAGAGTATTGAACCAGAAGGTATTTGTAATGCACTGGTCGCAGTCCCTAACGTAACTCTAAGGGTATAACAAGAACTGGCATTAAATGCAGTACCAGAGCCAACAACCCTGGCATAATAAGTACCTGTTTGTGTTGCTGTATAATTGATGACTTCATTAGTAGTACCGGTCTGTGATGAAGTGGCTACCTGTGAATTATTTCTATACAATGCCAGATTGTAATTAGCGGGCAGATTAGTAAGTGTGACAGAAAAAGTACCGGTGGTGGATATAGTGAATCTAAAATAATCTACATCACCACTTGGATTAATCAGTCCTTTGATGTCTGTACCGAATGGTATTACTGCTGCACCGCCACGGCTACCATTGGTAGAATTATCGTAGCTACTGATGCAAGTCAATGCCAAAGTAGTAAACTGAGCCTGAGAATATGAACCAGAAAGTCCAGTACAGTTAGCCCTTACTCTCCAATCATATAATGTATTGGCAGTAAGTCCCGAGATGGGTAAAGACAGGGAAGTAGTCCCTGTTGCCAAATTGGTCCAGGTACCAGAAGAATTGGCTTTATAATCAACATCATAATTTAACGCACCTGCAAGGCTGGACCAACTTACGGTCGCCCCGGAAGTCGTAATCGAAGTAGCACTCAGGCCAGCCACTGTACCACAGGTTGGAGTACCAGCGATAGTAGTAGTAAATATTCCCCTGCCATGGGTGGAGGCAGCAAGCAATCCGTCTGAAGCCCGATATTGCAACATATCTACTCTCACATTTGGAAAATTGGGGTCTGCATCCCAAATAGTAGAGGATCCATTTATTAAAGATGTATGCCAAATTCCTGTTTCTGTTGCCAAAATGGCCTGGGTGTTATCACCAGGATAAAACATTGCCCATCTCACAGGCATGTCGGGCAAATTACCATCTATTATTGACCATGAAGCTCCACCGTTTGAAGTGACATATACATTGCTTATGCCATAATTAGAAAAAGCTAGTATAATATTATTTTCTGTAGTACCTAACTCGATACTTGAAATATTAGTGTTTCCGGTGAGGCTATTGCTATCCAGGATATTGGTAAATGCAGGTGTTCCATTGGCATTAACCACTTTGAATAAGGTCGGTTTGATTAAGCTGTTTCTAAGACTACCTGCCATAAAAACAGTATTGGATGAATAGGGAGACACTTTTATTGCCGAGAGATTGCCTCCATTCAATCCCGGCATGGCTATTGAGGACATAGTAGTTCCTGTCTGAGCATTGCTCCATCGATAATAAGCATTTACAGCGCCACTGGCATACAATATATTAGATACATCATCATAATCGGTCGGATTGATAAAGCGTCCTGCAGAGCTAGAAAAATTGATACTTGACCAGGAAGATCCACTATTCGTACTCCTTCGATATTGATTATAAACATATGAACCCCATTGATATTGTGGTTGATCCTGATCTATATGTACAAAAGCACCGTCACCTCCGGTAACTTCTACAGATGATCCCAATCCGGCACTGTTAAGTTGATGTGTGCCATTGTCCTGTGCTCCAGCCAACATATAGTTAGCAGAAGATGGATGAATTGCCACGGAATAAAATTGTTTAATTCTTAAGCCGGTATTTTTGTCGGTAAATGTTGATCCCCCGTTAGTGGAAATATGAATACCTCCATCACTGGAAACCAGGACCCGATTATTGGATTGCCAGATCATAGATTGTTGATCAGCATGTACATACTGCCCGGTGGTGCCTACCCATTCTGAAATTTTAGTCCAGGATCCGCCACCATTGATGGATTTATAACAATCAAGGCTACCCACAATGATATTATTAGCATTATTGGGATCTACTGCGGCAGCCATGCAGTACCAACCCTGTCCACTTGTAAAGCCAGGTGTGGTGGTAGTAGGTGCCCAAGTAACACCACCGTCAGTGGATTTATATATGGTGGTCACCTGGTAACTTGTATTTGAAGGCAAAGCGTAAATTGTATTTCCACTACTGGCCAATTCCACATTAATGTTTGTGGGTGTAAAGGAAACAGCTGGTGCAGACCAGGTACCTGAAGTCACAGTAGCGGGGTTATCTGTATATCTAAGTCCTGAACTCCCGGAGGGTGTGTCAAAATAGCCACAAGTGATATGCAATCTACCTGTTGAACTCAATTCCATGTCGGGCACCCTTGCATCAAGGCCTGTGGGAGTAATGCTTTGCCAGGTTCCGGAAGATTTAGTATATCTAACTATGCCGGCATTATTAACGCGGCTGTTACAAGCCACATACAAATTACCTACCGCATCGCATACCACTTTACTTACGTTCCAATAGTTTTCACTGCCCACCATTACATTCCATGTAAGACCATGGTCTGTACTCATCCAAACCCCTGCACCTCTAACTGCATCTGCATTAGTAGCTTTTTCTCCGGTGCCAAAATACATGATATTATGATCTGACGGATCCTGACATATACTGCCTATAGCCATATTTCCAAAAAAATCGTTTATTGGGGTCCATGTTGCCGGTGTGGCGGTTATGTTGGTAGTTTTCCAAAGGCCACCATCAATGCCACCTACCCACACGGTGTTGGTAGTAGCATCAGCCAAATCTACCCAAACGGCTCTAACGCGACCTGAGGTCACCCCATTTCCAGGTCGAGTATTTCCATTACTTGGACCTACTACATCTGCATTGGGCCCTCTTTCGGACCATGTTACATTAAGCAATTGCGCACCTGCACTCGCCTTTCCTTTTAGGCTTTTGCTATTTTGTTTTCGTTGTTTTGAAGCAGCTATTAACTTACCTTTTGGTACATATCCAAGCTTAGGGTCCTGAGTGATTGCAATTTCATGTGCCAGTCGCTCTGAAATGCCGGGGCCGGTTTCTTTAATCTGCTCTGTCTGAGCTAGTACCGATAAATGCATCGCGGCACTCAAAAGTATGGTCAAAATGGAATGAGTAAGTTTCATGGAGAAAATTTTTTAATGTTAATAATGATTTAAAATACGACATAAAGGTAATTAATATTGTGTATATCCACAATTTTACCTTATTAAATTTCATAAATTAACAAAAGGCAATGTCAGCTTCTAGTTTCTTTAAGCGGCGCAAATTTTATTCTACAGGTATGATATGCTATTATTTTCCAGCTAGTCTGAACATTTTATCTTCTACTTCGTACACCAGTTCATTATATCGCGGTAGCCTTCGGGTTTCCTGATTTCGGCCAAGGGGTAAGTCTACTGATATATGATCTACAATCTGAGAAGGAGCAGATTTCATAATATATATATCGTCGCCCAGGTAAACAGCCTCCCGGATGTCATGTGTTACAAAAATGACCGTCGAATGAAATTTATTCCAAAGGCTGAGAAGCAGATCCTGCATTTGAATACGGGTCTTTATATCCAAAGCTCCAAAAGGTTCGTCCATGAGCAATATCTCTGAGTTCGCCAATAAACTTCTGGCAATGGCTACCCTTTGCAACTGACCACCAGAAAGTGTTGGGTACTCAGCAAATTTATTTTGATGACCCGACAGACCGACCAATTCTATCATTTCCATGGCCTTTTCATTTCTTTCTTTCTCAGGTAAGCCTTTAAATTCAAGCCCAATGGCCACATTTTCCAACACCGTAAGCCATGGAAAAGAGGAATATTGTTGGAAAACCATCCCTACTCTATCTTCATCGGTACGCAATTTGCCATGCATAAAAACATCTCCGGAGGTTGGTTTTTGCAATCCGGCAATATATCTGAGAATAGTCGATTTTCCACTACCAGACATACCCAATACAACCACAAACTGCCCTTGAGCTGGTTTATCTTCTATTAATAAATCAAAATTTTGTATTATATAAGAATTGCCGCCATCGTAGCTCTGGCAAATATTTTTGAGCTCAATAAGATTGGGAAGGTCGGTATCGTTTACAACATAGCTCATTTTGCGGCTTCATTATTAATTTTAAAAAATCCAGTGCCTATAAATACTAAACCGGTTACCGCCAGAACCCAGGAGGCATATTTTATTAATTCCAGGTTGGTCCAACCTGAAACAATACCTAAAACGATTGCGGATATCAAAGCATATAAGCCAATATTGGCATCTTGCATACCATGGAGTTTGCTCTTGTAATATTTGTGTGGATTGATGATGCGGTCTATTAATTTAAAAAACTGATCCTGGAATAAGCCAATCAGAGTAATCACTATCAATATTGCAAATACCCTATCGGTCTGACCCAATCGGGCTTTGGTATAGATTAGTGATCCAATTCCTTTTTGTTTATTCAATAATTCCGCAATAATGATATAGGTCCAACTGATTGCAGTCAATACCCGAATATCATCCATAAGGCTGGAAATGGAAGCAGGAAAAAAAACTTTCTTTATTTTTTGCCAACCACTGGCTCCCATAGTATCCCCGGTTTGTACCAACGTATCGTCTACTTCATTAATCCGCTGCATCACGACCGGAATGAGATAGACCAGAATGCCCACTGCCAGAAAAGCTATTTTCATGGCATCGCCTAGCCCAAACCAAATTATAAATAGACCAGTAAGCGCTGACAAGGGCAAATAACGAAGTGCATCTATTTGTCTTGAAAACATAGTCCTAAAAATTGGAAACAACGATAATAACATACCCATGGGCAGCGAAATCAATATTGCCCAAAAATACCCCTGCATATTTAACCAGGCCGAATGCAGGGTATTCGAAATTAATTTATCTTCTGAAAACAATGGTTTAAATGCCTTCAAGGTTTTGTCGGGTCTCGGTAACAATGGATAAACTTTTTCATAGCCAAGTACCTCAGAAGCTCCGGTATCGGTATTTTGTTTTGCTGAACTGCTGTTGATAGAATCTACAAACATAGCTGTTTCTTTTTCCTGCTGACCGGCATAGACAGGTCTCTGCCTTGAAAATAGTTCAGCTAATATCCACCATAGGATTAAAGTGATTAAAAAGCCGGTTACTGTAAGAATAATCGAGGATTGTCCGGATAATGTACCCCTAAGCTTAAACCAATCTTTCATTTGATTTTATTCAGAGATCAATTCAAAATCGGTGCGTCTGTTTTTAGCTTTTCCCTCTTCTGTATCATTTGTACTCACCGGTTTATTGGGCCCATTTCCTATTACCACAAATCTATTTCTATTCATACTGTGTACTGAAACCAAATAATCAACTACTGCTTGGGCTCTTTTTCTTGACAATGCCAAATTGGTAGCTGCTGATCCCACATCATCCGTATTCCCCTCCACCCGAATTCGACTATTAGCAAATGCTTTGGCTATTTCTACCATTTCGCGATCGATAATGAATTTGGCATTTTCATCCAATGCAAATTCCCCAGATCTGAAATTGATCGATATACGCTTGGTAGCCACAGTTTCTTTTGCTTTGCCTTCTTCAGGGGTGACCTTTGTAAATTCTTTTTGACCTTCTGCAGCATGTTCAGCGGCTGTGAGATTGGTATTTCGAATTGCATTGGCATCACTGATTACTCGCCAGTTAGGCACCTTACCCTGCGCGTAGCCAACTGATTTATAGGTAGTAGTCATCCGAGAATAAAGTTGTTCACCGGTCACGCCTTTGTATGCCGGATTGAGACCAAAGAAATTTTGGTTATCCCCATGGGTCACCAGTCGGGCATTATTGATAGCAGCATAAGCAGCATCTTCAGTAAATCCTGTAAAATTTTCAGCTAATATTTTAGCCGCTTTACGTTTATTAGCATCATTTGCATTGATCTCAGCAGATCCTCTCATCCAACCTTCATACAGTTGTTGTACTTTGGTTTTATTTGCCTCAACCCAGCTTCTTTTGGCTATGAATGCATCGGCAATAATATTGGAAGCCGACTTAGTACTTTGTAATATTTTTGATCCCGCCACCTTATCCAGACAATCTACATCATCCGGACTCCATACTACAGCGGCATCCACTTGCTGGCTTTTAAACACAGAAGCTGCATCAATAGCAGAAGGTTGAAACACAAGTTCGACATCAGTAGTCTTTAATCCTGCCGCTTCTAACATCCATAATAAAAAAGAATGTGATGGTGACATTTCAGCTACAGCAATTTTCTTGCCTTTTAAATCATTTACAGTATTTATGCCTCTTCTGGCTACAATTGCATCACCTCCTCTGGACCAATCTGCCTGAAAAACCACTACCGGATCAAAATCTGCCAGACCACCAATCTCCGTGGGTAGAGCATCTATGGTACACCAGAGTAAATTTACTTCATCATTTTTCCAGGCCTCACGGGATACCGGCACATCATCCAGGATTTTAAATTCTACAGGAAATCCATAGTCCTTTAAAAACCGGGACCTGGAATTGGCTTCAAATCCTTCATTAAAATACTGGCCACCGGCATATCCACCCCAGGTCACCACACCTACTTTTATGGCATCCTTGGATAAAGGATTAGAAGATGTGGAGGATGTGGAGGATTTAGATTTTTCAGTTGAAGTATTGGTGTTTGAAGGTTCTTGTTGTTTTTGAGCTTCTGTCTTCAGCTTGGAACCAATACTGGTTTTGTTTAAAAGATAATATCCACCAAAAGCGATCGCACCTAATATCAAAAGAGTGATTAAAAATCGGGAAAAGCCAGTTAATCGAGTTGCCATATGAAAAAGTTAATATTAATGATGTAAAATCGAAAATACAACAAAATGATGAAAAAAAAGATTACAGGTACCCGTGTAAAAACCGACAAAAAAAGGAAATAAGCCTACTAAATGAATGCAGGCAGGCTGAATTGTGCTTAATCTTCAAAAAAGGTATCGTACTGATTTTTATGGACCCCCACTTTTTCAGGCCTTACTATCGGGGCATTCAGATCCAGTACATCAGAATCATTGTGCGCTTTAGAAATAATATTTTCTTTTTCACCACCTAATAATTTGGATACCCCTTCATTCTCCCATTTTTCAAGCATTTTGACACCTTCCTCCTCAAAAATTCCATTTTGCAAATCAATGCTTTTCATGAAATTATCGGATAGTTCCATAAATCTTTCCATCTCGCCTACTTTTTGACTAACATCGTCAGCAACAGCTTCAAGAGCCTGGTCAAACATGGCTCGCTTATCTTTATCCCCTCTGATCACGCTCATAGCGGATCTCATGGCTGAATTGGAAGCGTGTATGGCTTTTCTCTCTTGCTCTTTTACTTCAACCTGATCCGCAATATCCTCCTGCATGATCTGTGAGTTTTCGTACATTTTGGTCAAAACCCGATACAATACTTCCATCTTTTTATATAGATCATCGTACTTAAGATTTGACTCCTGTAATCTTCCGGCTTTTCTTGACTTCAAGATCACTACATTCTGTTGATTGCTTTTTTTAGCTTGTGATGCTATTTCCAGGTTGCTTTTTATTTCTTTCTGATTGTTGAGCATAAGTTCTTTAAGCTTATGCATTTGCCCACGCAGTTTGTTTATCTGCTGGTTCATTTTACTTAGATTATTTTTCAAGTCTTCAACATAACTTTTGAGGATTCCGATAGGGTCGATTTTTACAAATAAACCAGTGATCCACCTCATAGAGCTTTTATAAATATAACCGACCAGTGCTCTCATTTTAGGATCCAATGCCATATAAATGATGGCTCCCAATACCAATAAAGTGACAGCCGCTCCGGCTACAGTCTGTATCAACCCAATAATAGCAGGTAAAAATGAAAATAATAATACCCCACCACCTATTACTAAGCCAGCCAGTGTAATCATTCCGGTCACCCCTTCAGGTCTTTGCCAAAATGATTTTGGTTTAAATTCGTTATTATCCATCGGTATCTTCTTAAAAAACTATTAAATAGTATGAGATTACTTTAAATATTGATTCATTTTTTGAATGTCTTCAGCGATCTGTCCGGCAATGGATTTCATGGCCACTTCAAATTCCTGCTTGGTAGCATTTAATTTTTCAGCAAACCCGGCAGCCTCATTCTTTTTTGATTCCAGCGATTTGGTCATTTGTTCTACCTCGGCTTGCATTTGTGAGATCATCTCTTTTTTCTTCTCTATTTGAGTGTTAAGATTCGACAATTCATTTTTTCTTTCTTCGATTACTTTGTTCCGCTGATTTTGTTCGGCAGTAGCAAATTTTTGACTTTCCTGGTTGAGTAAATTCAGATACCCTTGTGCACTGTTTACCAGCGTGACCGGCGTCACACCCATTGCCTGCGCTGCGGCATACGCACTTTTATATTTGGTGGCTTCATCCATATTCAGCTTTGCCAGGTTGATCAGCGATTGTCTGTATTCAAAATAGTCAAAGCCGGGTTGATTATTTTTTTCAATGATCTGGGCCAATAAAGAAAGGAATCGGTTCTGAGCAGAAACTTCGGGGATATCTACCGGTCCATTATTGGCTGATACGGTCACCGCTTCACCTGCTGTTTCTCTGGTCTCTCCACTTTCTACCGTTTTTTTCGGAGCAGATTCATCTTCTACTACGAATATATTTTTTATTTTTTTAAGCATTAGTACGAATTAGTCTGTGATTCGAATGCGCAAAAATACAAATTATTAGTGTTGGATGCGATACTGATTATTGGCCATTTCGGAAAGAAGCTGGAGTTGGATTGGTCATATATTTAGTCGACCTTTGTGGTACTTTAGTCCTTAAATATGAAATACTTTCAAGTTGACAACGAAATTACTGAGCTGCGGAAAGTAATTGTACATATGCCCGACGAAGGAATCATTCGGGTATCTCCCAAAAAGTCAGCTGACCTGCTCTTTGATGATATCGTCTATCTGCCCATTATGCAAAAAGAGCATAAAATATTTACAGATGTCTTGCGTCATCAAATCGGATCAGAAAATGTATTGGAGACAAATAAATTACTTGAAGAAGCTTTAGGGCAAAATGCAATAAGCCGGGAAAAACTATTAGCCAACCTCATAGAATACGAAGAACTTCCAAAGTCAATCCTCCCTTTGCTGGGTAAAAAAAACAACTTCGATCTTGCTGAAATCCTGATCACGGGGTATGATAAAAATGCTGATCATATCCTATTCGATCCTATACCTAATTTCTTATTTACCCGCGATATCGCGGTTGCGATAAATGATCACCTACTGATCACAAAGGCAGCCAAACAAGCCAGGAGCAGAGAAAATTATCTGACCCGATTTATAGTGTACAACCATCCCTTGTTTTCCACTTTCAGGCAACGCGGGAAAATTATAGACCTAAATGAATTAGAGCTATTTCCACCTTCTAAAAAAGGAGAACCGGTAAGTATGGAAGGGGGAGATGTTATGATTTTAAACAAAGATTATCTATTGATTGGCATCAGCGAAAGAACCAATACACATGCTTTCCATTCACTCAAAAAATATCTATTCGATCATAAGATAGTATCGAATGTAGTGTTTTTTAATATCCCAATTGAAAGATCCTTTATGCACATCGATACCATCATCACCCAGATCGACGAAAAAAGATTTGTAGGCTATAAACCAATAATTCAGGATGGAGGCAGTTCATTTGTTCAAGTACATTCTATTACCGGTGAAACACAATATTATGCTACGCTAAAAGAATTCCTGTGGCAAGAGATCAGTACCGACATCGATTTTATATGGGTGGGCAAAGGCGAAACCCCATCACAGGAGCGTGAGCAGTGGACGGATGGTTGCAATCTGCTTGCCATCAGGCCCGGAGTTGCTATCACCTACGATAGAAATGAATATACCATTTCCACTCTGCAATCAAAAGGATACAATATTGTACCCGCACAAGATGTATTGGATACCCCGATCAACACTATATTTAATCATTGCATAATTACTTTGCCCAGTGCCGAATTATCAAGAGCGCGCGGCGGGCCACATTGTATGTCATGCCCATTGGACAGATTGATATCATGAGTGCTAATGAATATTCGCATATTACTTCTGTACGGTCCAGGTATGCAGAGACGGATCAGATGGGCTTTGTATACTATGGTCGATTTGCTGAATACTACGAAATAGGCAGAGTAGAAACCATGCGATCTCTGGGATTGAAATACAGTGACCTGGAATCAATACACAAAATCATTATGCCGGTAGTGAGTATGCAGGTACGATATCTGCGGCCTGCATTATATGATCAACTGTTGTTTATCAAAACGAGTATTCGTCAACTACCGGATACCAGTATAACTTTTTTCACAGAGATCCAAAACGAAGAGAATCAATTGATCAACGCAGCCACAATTAAACTTTGCTTTTTAGATGCTGATACCAAAAAAAGGGTGAATTGCCCTAAAATAATCCAAGATGCTTTGAACCATGCCTTTCAACATACCCATATTAGATAAAATAGAAAAACTCCTGGGAGAGGCCCGTGTGTTCAATATCATCGATTGGGCCAGGAAATCTTCATTGCCGGGATTTTCCAAGGTCCCAGTATATGATACGTTGGTATTCCTGTATCATGAATCTAAGCGGGAAAACATCATTCATAAAGTAAATTCTCTTTCGTTTTCATTTTTATTGGCATTATTTCCTTTTTTCTTATTTTTATTTACATTGATTCCATTGTTACCGGTGGCCGGCATCAAAACGGAGCTCATACATGGATTACAACCATTTATCCCTGATCCGGTAGAGCCATTCCTGTTCAAAACTTTAGATGATGTGGTTTCGACTCAGCGGAACGGGTTACTTTCCTTGTCTTTCTTTTTGGCTTTGTATTTTTCTACTAATGCTACCCAGGCTATGATGAGTGGATTTGAAAAATCTTACAAAGCAACCTTCCGGAGCAGAAATTTCTGGCAGAAAAGAATTGATGCTTTAAGATTGGTTTTTTTAATAGCCGTATTATTGATATTCTCCATGGTGGTACTCATCTTTGGGCATGAGATATGGAGTTCCCTTGTCACTTATTTTAGCAAACAAAAATTGGTGATTGATTATTCAGCAGAGAAAAAAAATGTGGTGATCCGGTTTTTGTTTTTGAAAAAATACTCAAATGTCATTTTTCAAATCTTTCAATGGGTGATCAGTTTCTTTTTGTTTCAGGCTGTATTTGCAGCTATATTCAGATATGGAGTAGCACTGAAGCGAAAGATTCAATTTTTTTCAGCGGGTACTACGCTTGCTACAATAAGTTCTATAATCATATCCCTGATCTTTTCATGGATGATAAATAATTTTGGGTCTTTTCATTTAATATACGGCCCTATTGGTGCATTGATCATTATGCTTTTATACATTCAGCTCAATTGCTTTATTTTAATTGCCTGCTTTGAGTTGAATGCCGCTATAGCTGTGAATCGGGATCTGAAAAAGGAATTTCCTGATCAAACCAAAAATAAAAATTAATGCCATAAAAATGCCCTGGTCATCGCCCGAAGCATTTTACCAATTGTTGCTGTGGTTTTTCCATTCTACCAAACACAACCAGTTATAAGCTCTGACTTTAATTCAAATGGGATTCATGCTGACCCTATAAAATCATTTATAGTATAACCCGGAGCTCAATCATAGGCAGTACGCCACTCAAAAACGTAAAATGGAAAAAAGAGAGGTTACCCTCCCCACCTTTTGGTTTTGATTTCAAAACCTGCGATGTCCAATAATCGGTCAACAACGGTACCTATCACCTCCTCCACGTTGGCTGGTTTTGAATAAAATGAGGGTATAGCCGGAAGCATAATTCCTCCCGCCTCAGTTACCGCCACCATATTTTTTAAATGAATCAGACTCAACGGAGTTTCTCTTGGTACCAAAATCAATTTTCTCCTTTCTTTTAATATCACATCTGCAGCTCTGGTCATCAGGTCATTCGATATCCCTGTGGCTATTCGGGCAAGGGTACCCATTGAACATGGACATACCATCATGGTTTCAAATTTAGCAGATCCGGATGCAAAAGGGGCATTAAAATCATCAGAAGAATAAAGAGTCATACCTGATGGTAAACTAAATTCAGTACCCAACTCAATCTTCCAATTGACCAGTGCATTTTTACTCATCACTATCCCTATATCCACCCATTGGTCCTGTAACTGGCTCAACTTCTGCAATAATACCGATGCATATGCAGAGCCGCTGGAGCCGGATATACCTATGACAATTTTTTTCATTTGAGAACAAAACTAATGGATCTGCGGGAATGATAAACACCTAAGCCGAATAGAGTAATGTTAGTAGTGAAAGAAAGGGATAAAATAAGGTAAGTGAGAGGTAAATTACAAACAAGCTAAAACAAAAATAGTCAGCTTCTACACGTTTGCAGAGGCTGACTATCCGACAATTATAATCCCATGAACATATCCAATGTGCATAGAACAAAACACTATTGGTTATATTTAATGAACCTAGAACTTTCACATTTTATAGCATTGTCCATGAGTATTTAAAAATAGGGAGTTATACACTTTTGTATGACTCCCTATCAGACAAATTATAATCCCATGAACAATATCCTTTTTTTTGAAAAGGACCACCGGATACTTTTTGATCCAGTGATGATTAAAAAGTATTTCATTTTTAATTCATAGTACAATTATCGGCACTTCAAAAAGGGATTTCAAAGACATTTTTTAGGCATTGTTATATATAAATTTATTTAATATGAAGTGCGTTATTTATATTTATTTGTTTTATAGGTATTTAAATATATACCAAAATAAAAATATAAAGAAATTATAAAAATAGACACCCAATTCCGGTGAAAAAAAATTAAAAAAAATGCTTTTAACTCTAAAAAGGACTCTTAAAAGCTGGATTTTTAACAAAACTGCTATCGGATAAGGTATGTAAAAAAGCAACCAGATCTGATTTCTGGGCCGGAGTCAACTTTAAAGGGCGAATGAAAGGGTTTTTATTGTCAGCCGGATGACCTCCCGAATTGTAGTGTTCGATGACCTCCTCCAATGTCTTAAATCGCCCATCATGCATATATGGAGCTGTAAAAGCAATATTTCGCAGAGTAGGTGCTCGAAACTGGCCATTTTCAACAATTGAACCGGTAATCTTTCCTCGCCCCGGATCAGCAAAATCGGTAAGGTTGGTGACTTTTTGAATACCATTGTTAAAATAATCGTTTGAAGCCATCAAGGGAGAATTATGACAGTGAAAACATTCTGCATCGGGAAGCCTTCCCCCTGATTTATCAAAATACATTTCAAAGCCTCTCAATTCACTTTCGGTAA
This sequence comes from Saprospiraceae bacterium, assembly GCA_044227925.1. Classification (GTDB taxonomy): domain Bacteria; phylum Bacteroidota; class Bacteroidia; order Chitinophagales; family Saprospiraceae; genus JADJLQ01. Next base: position 22,123 of record JBGAVW010000060.1, read on the forward strand.
AAAATACTCCTGAACCCGGTCTCAATGCAAGGTCATATTTAGCATTCCCGCTGGTGACCAGGGTTCGCTCAAACTGTGAGATGGCTTTTGTAACCAAATATTTAGAAATGGAATCTATATGTACTATTCCAAATGCTTTTCTAAATGCGGTTGGATATAACTCATGTCTTTTTATTCTATCTATTGCTTCTGGCCATGTAAAATGCATTTCCAATACATCTTCTACCGGTAATAAAGCCTGCTCTTCTAAGGTACGGCTCCTACCATCCCAAAAGAGCCCATTCTGTTGAAATCCAATGTCAAGTAAACTCATGGCAGATCTTTTGCCATTTAATCCATCTATACCTTTGCTGGTAGCCAGACCATCGGTAAAACTCAATTCTGGTTTATGACAGCCGGCACAAGACAAAGTTGAATCCCTTGATAAAATAGGATCAAAAAATAATCGCTTACCTAATTCTATACCATCTTCAGTCAAAGGATTACCTGTGGGTATTTCCATTTGGGGATATCCTACTACAGCAGGTGTCGGAACAGATTTGGGATTGTAAGCAATGTGATCAAGCCTACCTTCATCTTGTTCACCAGGATCAAAATCACAAGAAAACAATAAAGTCAATAGCAGGAATGCTAAACGTATTGGCATCGATCAATTTTTAATTTGAATGGCACCAGGCATACGGCTACTAAATGATTTTAATGTTTCAATATTAGCCGGATTATGATTTAACGGACTTGAGATTATATCAAAAACCCCATTTCCTCTTAAGAACAATTTTTTAATATCCAAATCGAATAAAATGGAGGTATTCGCATTTTCTTTAATTTCTATGGTCCGGCTGATCTCATATAGAGCCAAACAATCATTTGTGCCTGTATGAATAGCAAATCCGAGATCAAAATTTCCGGTTCCTGTTGTATCCACTACCCCTTCGATCTTGCTGAATATATATGAATCCCATGCATCCCAATAATGGCTGGTGCTTGCCAGAGGATTAGTACTTTCAAAATCTTTAGGTAGTTTTTTATTGAGCTCAGGCTTAACCCCAATGATAAATCTCAGTCCACTATAGGTACCGGCTTTTATCCGGGAAATGTTCAATTTTCTGGAAGCCAGCGAGGATGATGTAAAGTCTATCAATCCTATTTCAGCAGGGCTTTCAGTATTGGTCGATATAAATTCAATACCGGTAATGAAAAAATCAAATTTGGAAAATTTTATTTTTTGTTTCCCTGCATAAGGGTAAGCCAATATGGGTTCGAATGATTTATTATCAAACAAGGCATTAAATTCCAGGCTGGCACTACCCTGCGCAACCTGCTCGTCTGTTTTGCACTGAATGAGAAATACAGCCAGAAAAAAAATACAATATTTAATCATGTTGGGTATAAAACGTAAAACTATCCATTTTAATTTTGGTAAAGTTAAGGGGAATAAAGAGTCAAAGCTCAGAAATGTACCATGATTAGGATCATAAGCACGGCTTACTTTTCGATGTGTTCTTTATATACTTTCTTTACTATATTTTTAACCTGAACAGAAAACTCTTTTGATTGAATCCAATGATAAAAATTGCGGTCTTTTTTAAAGACTTCTACAACTGGCTGACCGATATATTTACCAAAGTTAAAAACCATTATTCCATCAGCATTGTATTTTAGCCTGTTGCTCACATCTACCATATTTTGATCATTGGTAAATTCGTGCAATGCCTTGATATCTCTCTTTATAGGGGCCGGGGTAATATTGCCTTCTTCATCTTCGAGGTTTTGATTTTCATACCTGGTAACCTGGCCTTTAAATATTTCTACCATGGCCCTGGTATCTTCCAATGCATCATGTGCAGCTATTAATTCCTGTTGGCAATAAAATTTCAAAGCCGCCTTGAGGGTACGAGGTTCCATTTTATGAAATATCCGCTGAGTATCTATGATCTTTCTTCCCGCTGTATCCCATTCAATCCCTGCTCTGGCAAATTCTTCTACTAAAATTGGAATATCCAGTTTGTAAGAATTATAAGTCACCAAATCGGCTTTGCCGATAAAGGCATGAATTTTTTCTGCGAGCTGCAAGAAGGTAGGTTTGCGGGCAAGCGCAGCAGCGTCTATTTTATGAATATCAAAGGCTTCCTGAGAAATAGGTACCCCAGGATTGATATATTCGTTCCATTCGGTTTTGATTCCAGATGGGGAATATTTTATCATGGCCAATTGTACGATACGGTCTCTAAGAAAATTGGCACCAGTAGCTTCCAGATCTAAAAAGATCAAATCATTTTTAAGAAAGTCAAATTCCATGTTTCAATCTTTGGAGAGATAAGGTAAAAAACCGGCAGTCATATCTGTTAGCAAGCTATCACCTGACCTATAAACAAAATAGGCTTCCATATTATTTCGACCTACAATGGCTTTGCAGGAGTCTATACCAATAGCCATACAAGCTGTGGCCATGGCGTCAATATCTGTACAGTTGGTTCCAATCAGACTTACACTCAGGAGACGGGATCTTTCCGGAAATCCGGTCATAGGATTCATGGTATGAGAAAATGTTTGGTTGCCGGAGGTATAAAAATTCCGGTAATTACCCGATGTGGTTAACGCTTTATCTGTAATTTTTACTTTCGAAAACACATCCGTCGTGCCAGCATTCTCAAGCGGGGTATTGAGGCCTACAGACCATAAAGAACCATCCGGTTTTAAACCTTTAGCAACTAATTCTCCACCCAATTCTACCAGGAATTTCGAATATCCTTTTAGAATAAGATAACTGGCTATTTCATCTGCCCCATATCCCTGGCCTATCCCCCCAAAATCCAACTCCATCAATGAATCTGATTTAAAAATTGAATAATTCATTTCACTTTCATAGAAATAGTTGATTTTATTCATACCGGTTTGGGCAAGCAACTCCTTTATTTTAATGGTATCAGGCTTTTCTATTTTGGTACGACCAGAGTACCCGAATCCCCAATAATTTACCAGTTTCATTACTGTTGGATCAAAATACCCATGACTGGCCTCATAGGTTTTTTTACCTACTTCCAGATTTCTAAAAAAATGTTTAATTGCACCCCGGGTGGTATCATCAGCAGGAAAAATCACATGGTGTTTTTGAGTCCTGTTAAAAAAGCTGATTAGTGAATTTTTTTCATACGTAGAAATACCCATGTTGATCCAAAACAGCAATGAATCCACTGAATGTTTCAATTTTTGCTCGGTTTCCACCTGGGCATTAGCCTCATAGATACGGACATGATAACTGGTACCCATTGTCTTCCCTTCAAAATACAATAAATCTTTCTTAGGGTTACAGGCAATGATAAACAAGGAAATAAAAACAAAATAAATAGGCAGATTTTTCATGCGTAAGTACTAAATCTTTTCTGCGACTTTATTCATCAAGCCTTCCCTTACAGCTTCCATACCCGCTCCATGCAATTGTATTGGTGTCTTGCGTTTCCTCATTCTGATATTTAGGAATTCAACAAATAATGAAAAGGCAATAGCAAAATATAAATATCCTCTGGGAATAGTCCCAATCTCCGCATTGAATATTACCACATCACCTTGATGAGCGCCTTCAGCTATAAGCATGAAGCCGATTAATATCAGGAATGAAAGACCCAGCATCTGAATACTTGGGTGTTGATTTACAAAATTGCCGACCGGACCGGAAAACCACATCATAATCAATATGGAAATCACTACCGCAATAATCATAATGGCTACATCTTTTGTAAGTCCCACAGCCGTGAGTATGGAGTCAAATGAAAAGACAAGATTGATCAAGGAAATCTGCCAAACTGCATTACCTAAAGATTGAAAAATTTTATTTTTTTCAGCCCCCACATTAGGATGATCTATACCCTCCAATTTTTCAAATATTTCAGAAGATGCTTTGTACAACAAAAATAAGCCACCCAGAATAAGTATAATACTTTGTATAGAAAAGCCACCTTTTGCAAAACCCCAATCAAAAGAAAACAGAGCTTCCTGCATGGACATAAAAGCAGAAATACCAAACAACAGAAATATTCTGAACACCATGGCAATCAGCAAACCCCAATTTCGGGCTCGTTTTTGATCTTCTTTTTTAAGCCTGGAAGAAATGATGGTGATAAAAATGATATTGTCTATACCCAATACAATTTCCAGGAAAGTAAGGGTGATCAAACTAATCCACACATCTCCTGAGGTAAAATCCGGAATACTCATTTATTTTAATACTTATTGGTTTATCAGAGACGCAAATTTAGTGATTCAATCATGATTTTTAACAATTAATAGACCTTCAATGAGAGTTAAATGGCTAAAATCTCTACTAAATGGAATTGAAGAAACGTTTATACATTTGCAGTCAAGTTTGCAATGGTATGAAAAGCTGGATTTTTAACATATTTTTCTTTTTATTATCAATCCCCATTTTTGGTCAATCCAATCCCAAATATGTCCTGATTGAGCATTTTACCAATACCTGGTGTCCAATCTGTGCAAGCAGGAATCCAGAATTGAATGCTTTGATTCTCAAATACCCGAAAAACGTGCATCATGTCTCTATCCATCCTCCCTACCCCTACCTAGGATGCCCACTGTATCAATACAATAAGACTGAAAATCAAGCCAGAGCAAATTATTATAATATCCAAGGAACCCCATCGGTGGTCGTAAATGGTGGTGCCGTTTCAGGGGGTAGCCCTTTACTCACGGAGAACAATTTAAAAACCGAAATTTCGAAAACCAGTGCAGTATCATTAGTAGTCACAGAATCAAAGAACGGTAGTTCGCGCACAGCAAAGGTCAGAATAAAATCATCTGTACCCGTAAATGGTTCTCTAAAACTATTTGCAATGATAGTGGAGAAAAACTTGAGGTTTACGGCATCCAACGGAGAGCTTGATCACTACAATGTATTCAGAAAATTTTTAACTCCTGCGGCCGGCCAACCCATTATAATATCTACCAGTGGAGAACAATCCTTTGATTTTGCATTCAATGAAGAATCGGCCTGGAAGTCAGAAGAAATCTATGTATTGGCATTCGTACAAAATGAAAGTACAAAAGAAGTGCTTAATTCCGGTACTAAGTTTGATGAATTGTCAACTTCAATTTCAGCCAATATAAATACCAAGTTTGTAAAAGTGTTTCCAACTGTAGCTACCGAAGAACTGTATGTGGAATTTCCTACTAATACAGCAAATGCTTTTTCGATTTTAAACATTCAAGGCCAGTCTGTTTTAAGAGGAGCAGCCAAAGCAAATCAGAATTCAGTCAATATCCATTCTTTAACTCAAGGGGTATACTGGTTAAAGATAAATGATGGAAAGGATGTGTATATAGCAAAGTTTATTAAGCGTTAGAAGATATTTGAATAGTTCTCACCTCCTCCGACATTTTTGCTTTATTTATTTGTGAGCCCTGAAGCGGACAAAGAATTCTACTTTTCTCCTTCTGGCTATAGGAATCTTGGTTGAATCTGACATTTCTACCATATCTCCCTGGTCTTTTTCGATTTTTTTCAAATGATTTGTGTTGATAATATAGGACTGATGTATTCTGAAGAATAAAGTGGGTGGTAATATTTCTTCAAATACTTTTAGATTTTGAGAAGTAACTATTCGCTGGCCATCAGCAAGAAATACAAAACTGTAATTACCAAAACTTTCAAGCCGGATAATTTCGTTTACTTCTGCAAAGATCAGTCCATTTGAAGTTGGCAATGTCAATCGGTCAAATTTTTTATCCGAAGTAGATTTGATTAAATAATCCAATTGGTTTTTTACTGTTGCCTTGTCCAAAAATTGACTGGCCTTAGCAAATGCAGATATTAGTTCGTCTGCATCAATGGGTTTGAGCAGGTAATCTATGGCATTATACCGAAACGCTTTAACTGCAAACTCATCGTAAGCAGTGGTAAAGACTACATTAAAATGAACCTCTTTCAGGTAATCCAATAAATCAAAACCGGTACCATCCTGCAATTGTACATCGAGAAACAAAATATCCGGTTTGACTCGACCTATCAGTATCCTGGCTTCTTGCAGGCTTTCGGCACTACCGGAAATCAATGCATTTTTACAATTATTTTTAATTAAATGGGCGAGATTTTGCCTGGCACTTGTCTCATCATCAACAATAAACACATTAATTTTATCTGTTCCCATACAGTTTAAATGTACATAATTAGGTGTAATCTTCCAGGCATATATTTATAAGCACCTCATATATTTACCACAAAATCACATTTTTGTATGAAATTTAGGGTGATTTTTTCTAAAAAACGGAACCATTGCTCTATAATACCATTTTAAGAACGCTGCTGCTTGTCTTTATCCTAATTCAAAATTCAACATTATATTCTCAATCCATTAATTATAAATCAAATTATTATTCTATCAAGGACGGACTTCCAAGCCGTGAAATATTTGATGCACTACAGGATTCCAGGGGATTTATCTGGCTTTCATCGTATAAGCACTTGACGCGGTTTGATGGTTATACTTTTACTGATTTTTCAAAATTAATTAACCCGGGGCAGGCTAAGGATATTATTCAACTGAATGGAGAGCAAACCACATTGGAAACGGTGAGCCCAAATCATTTCTTAATAAAATATGCAACAGAAAATCCCATATTTGAATTAATAAACACAAATAATATAGGAATAAAAAGATATAATTTATCTGACTTTTTTAAGGGGAAAAAAATAATTGACTTTATAGCTTGTCCAGGAATAGAATCCATTGCTGTATTTTGTCTTGAAAAAAACGAATTAGAAGTATTCCGATTTAATCCCGAAGCAAACAGGATTGAAGAAAAATTAAGTTTTCCAATAGGTTTACAAGACAATAGTCGTCTCTTCAATGTGCAGATCACTTGTAATAAGAAAAATGGCAATGTTTATTTTTCAGCAGCATCTATACCTGTAATATTATTTGACCTATTGCAAGATACAGCTTACACATTACCGGTACGCATTTCAAACATTGGATATAAGAAGATGAAGCCTTTGAAAGAAAATGAATTAGCGTTAATAGATTCCGAGCAAAATAAGTTATTAATCTATAATCCAATTACTCAGAAGACAGCTATCATTCACCATCCTCTACTACCCCATGCTATGGATGGCATTTGGACAGATCTTGATGGAAATATTATTCTGGCCAGTATAGTCAACCTGATCCATAAAAAACTTTGCCTTATAGAATATGAAACCCATAAAATAATTTCATTGGATTTTTTACTTAAGACTGAAGATCTGATTTCTCAATTTGGTGGGGATCATTTTAAAGACAAGCTATTATTGTCGACATATAGTGGTTTTCATACTCTAATTAATGAAAAGAAAAGATTCAAATCGTTACTAACTTCAGATTTGAAATTTGGCAATTTTGGGCATATCATGCGAAATATGATTGAAGATGATAAAGGAGGACTTTATATAAACGAGGAAAAAAACCACCTTTTCAAATTGAATATGAAGTCAGACACTATAGAAAAAATATTTAAAATCAGCCCTTACCCTGAAGTAGCCTTAAATGGATCAATGAAAAAGATTGGAAATAACCTTTGGGGAATATGTGCCAAAACTACAAGAAAAGATCAATTATATAGTTTTGACTTGAATAGCAATAAATTTAAATATTGGGCCCTTCCAACAGATGCATTTGCAATAAAAGCTATGGCCCTAGGAGATTCAACTCAGCTGATTTGTTTTGGTCGGGACCACATTACAGACTCCACCATGGTATTTAAGTTTAATACAGAAAATGGCAAATGGCAATATCTGAATCTTGGACCTGACACACCAAAAGGCAAGTATCAATATGCTTTAAAAGATAAGCACGGGCTAATCTGGCTTGGCACTTTGAAAGGTTTATTTCTCTTACATGCAGATTTAAAAACAGTGGAGAAAGTTGATTTTGGCCCTGCAGAAAATCCACAGTTGGATATTTCAGTTCAATCTCTGGTGATACATCCTGAAAGTAATCATCTGTATATTGGCACAGAATATGGAGTATGGATTTACGATCCTTCTCAAAAAAAATACATGGATCACATTACCAAAGAATCCATAGGACTGTGCAATGATGATGTCCAGGCTATGATATTCAAAAACAATGACGAATTATTTGTCACTACTGTAAATGGGCTTAGTTTAGTAAATTTGAAATCAAAGCAAGCTAGAAATTATTATGAAAATGACGGCCTTGCAAATAATGAATTTAATATATTCTCTGCTCACAAAGGAAGTAATGGTCATTATTATTTTGGGGGGGTAAACGGAGTGACGATAGTAACAGATAGCAGCCTGAATGAATACGATGCTAAAAGGCCGGCAATCTCCAGGTTTTATAAATTCGATGCAAACTCGGGCAATGAAATTAGCTTCTCGGATAATATTGAAAAATTAAATAATGTAGTTATAGAGCCTGAAGTTCAATATTTTGGATTTGACTTAATGTATCCCGATTATGCAGAGCCGAGATTAAATCAATTTCAAACTTGGCTCGAAGGTTATGAAAATGATTGGCAAGTGCCTGTTACAAATAATAAGATCAGATATGGCAGAATGCCAAAAGGGAATTATACATTTCATATTAGAAGTTTTCCAAATATGAATAGTGAATTAAAGTTCGAACTGCAGATTAAAGAGCATTTTTACCGCTCCCCCTGGTTTGGATTTGGGATTGCAATAGTATTAATAGGAGGTGGGCTGGGATTATTTGTAAAAAATCAGCAGAGAAAAAGAAATGAAGAACTGGAAATCCAAAGGGCAAATCAAAAATTCAAAGACCTCGAAACCGCCGCCCTTAGAGCTCAGATGAATCCTCATTTTATATTCAATTGCCTGGGCAGCATTCAGCAGTTTATAAACGAGCATGACACGGAGTCCGCCTCAAAATACCTGGCTAATTTTGCCAGATTAGTGCGCCTTGCATTACACAGTTCAGTGGACGGAAAACACAGCTTACAGGATGAAATAGAGATGCTGGATAATTACCTTGGACTGGAAAGTCTTAGATTCGGAGAAAAATTTAGCTACGAACTTCTGGTAGATCCCGCTCTGGATAAAGAGGAAATTTATTTACCTCCATTACTTATACAACCGTTTGTTGAAAATGCATTATTGCATGGAATGAAAAACAAGACAGAAGGCGGAAAAATAAAAGTTTCCTTTAATCATCACCTAAACGGTGTCGAGGCATCTGTAACCGATAATGGACCTGGTATTACAGCCGAAAAAAGGTCGATGGATAGCTCAGGGCACAAATCAATAGGAATGACACTTACTAAAAAAAGATTGGAAATTTTATCCAATAACGAAGCATTTAAAGTATCCCCTATTTTAGACAAGGAAGGAGTGGTGACTGGAACAATGGTGAATATAGTGATACCCATATCTTAGGCGTTATAGGTAAAAATTAAGGTGCTAGAATTTGTACACTCTTAACTTAAATATTGACATTAATCTTATTCCAAAATATTTCTAACTTCATTGAGTTCTAATCCAATACCGGGCAATAGCTATCTGCTGTTACCGAATTTCATTTTTTTCAAGCCGAATCTCATTTAACCCTGGCATTTTCAATCGGATATCTCATATCTTTCTATGTTGTTTAAATAAACCTGCTTTTACATTATGAAAGTATACATAAGATCGTTTTCATTGGTTCAGAGTCAAATTAAAATATAACCCTATTTAAAGTCCCAAAACCTTTGCTTTAGGGCTATTTGGCAATAGTCAGATAGCCTTTTTTATTCCCTTCGAGAATTCATACCAGTTTCCGTATCTCACATTATTCTAACCGAATATCATTTTTCAAAGGACACTCTTCCATTACCATACATATCCAATCAAAATAATATAAAAATGAAAAATTATATGTTCGTACTTTTTAGCACATTCATTGTCAGCTGCAGTTACAGTCAGACCAAAATTTTGATTGCTCCCACTCTGGCTCACCAGAAGGATAGTATACTCATAAATCAGGTTATACCCTCACTAACTACCTACCTGGACAAAGTCGAAGGTGATAATAATTTAAATGAATACATTTCTCCAAAATACAAAGCTCATAACTATGTACTAACTGACCAGCTAAAAGGAATGCAAATAAGCTATCGGTTTAAGAATGACCACTTTTATAAACCTACCCTGGTCAATGCGATACCACAAAAAGACAAATCCTATCATTTACAATTGGCATATCAAGGTGTCAATGATAGTACATCGATTGTCACTGGTCTCTTTAATCTTATAGCCGAAAAATCAGCTGACAACAGGTATGTTTTTTCAACTCCTTTACTAACCAATACCATAAACTGGAAAACAAAAACAGTGGGTATTACCACATATCACTACAAAGATGAATTGGATGCAGGTAAAGCATTGGAATACAATACCAGGGTAGAGATGTTTGATAATAAGCTAAATAACCAGAATCAATCTATACATTATTATCTCTGCCAGGATGCCCATGAAGTATTCAGTATAGTGGGGATTCAATTTAAGTCACAATACAATGGACAAAATACATTTTCTATTGGATCCAGCACCCCAAATGAAACCGTGATGGTGTCCAGTACTAATGGCAAATCTTTTGACACATTTGATCCTCATGATCTGTGGCATGATCGACTGGCACAACATATCCCACGAAACAAAGTGAATAAATCTATAGATGAAGCCTGTGCCTATTTATATGGTGGAAGTTGGGGAATAAGCTGGACCGAAATATTTGCATCTTTCAAATCAAAAGTTGCTAATGACAAACAAAAAGATTGGCTTACCAGCTATGGTAAATATGAAAATTTTGGGGTGAGTCAGGAATTGCATTTATATCCTGAATATGTGATCAATGCATTGTTGGTTCAGAAAATTGAAAAAGAAAAAGGATTTCCTGCTGTACTGGAATTTTTAAAAACAGGTAAAAATGATCCTGACGACAAGTTAAATACAAACTATTTTAAAGCAGTATATAATCTTACTGGTATATCCAAAGAAAACTATACGGCTGCCGTATGGGATCTGATAAAAAGTGAAAAATAAATTAATCCGGCTATTTACAATTACAGGTTAACAGGTGACCTTCTAATCCGCATCTCTACTTCGTACTATTTTGATTAAAAATAATGGCTATCAGAAAATAAGCTGATAGCCCTTTTTATTTGAATGCTCTTTGTCAGAGTTTATCCTTTTACCAGTTTTCATTTAATTCCTACCAAATCACATGTATTAAGAATTCCTGTTGAGATGAAGACACAGAAAAGTATAAACAAAAAACAAATAATTTAATTATGAAAACATTTCTTTTTTATCTCAGGACAATACTTCTTTCTTTCATCATCATAAAACGGACCATTCAATTTTTATGGTGCTTATGCTTATTGACATGTTTTGTAACGAAAACAGTATCAGAGATTCTATAAAAAATTAAACCAAAAATATTTACTATGAAAACAATTAATTCATTCTTTCAAATAAAAGCAACTATTATGTGGATCTGTTGTTTTTTTTGTGTTGGAATAGCTAAAGGCCAAACTTCATGTCCCAATCTCGTACAAAATGGAGATTTTGAATCAACAGGATCATTCACCTCAGGGTTGAATCCGGACTGTCGATGTACCGCTAATTCTTATTGTGTCAGTAATGATTTTAATAATAAATGTACACAATGGCCCAATTTTGGAGATCATACTCCTACCGGAACTAAATTTTTGATAATAGATGGCAGTACCGGAGGGGCCGTGGATGTTTGGAGGAGTACAATAAATGTAGTACCGGGTACTCCTTATACATTTTCATTTTATATAGCTACTTTTTATTCTCGAGCCAATCAAAGTTTTGATATAGGCATGATAGTGAATGGTCAAGTAGAACATCAGTTTACCTATAGCCAAGCAACCACTACTCCTGCCTGGGTAAAAATTAGTTACAGTGGCATTACGCCCGCTGGGATCACATCTTTGCCAATAGCTATTCGACAAATGACA
>JBGAVW010000061.1:0-12118 GCA_044227925.1 Saprospiraceae bacterium
ACCGGCTTTAAACTATTGAATGATTGTCTTCATTTTGATACGTGCCTGGAAGAACTTTTAGAGAAAACCATACCCTGGGATGGCTTGAAATCTAAAAAATTTATCTACCTGGTTCCACGGGATTCAATCTGTAGTGCTGAACACCTCAAAATGTATTTTAATAAGTTGCAGGACAAGTATGAAAATATATTGGCTTCATATCCTCACCTCTCTTATCTGGGATCCAGACCAGAATATATAAGTTATTCCATTCCGGTTCCAGCATATGTGAATGGATCTCATTTTATTCATTGTTTTCAGACAGAAGAAGTCGCGGTTTCCCAGTCTAAGCTGCGGGATCTAGTGTTAAGGAAACTCCAGGAAAAAGAAATAAATGTAAAACTAAATACAAAAGTAATAGGAATTAAAAAGCAAGCCGCCTATCAGTACGAAGTAACCACACCGGAGGGCAGTCAGTCATTTGATTTCATGGTTAATTGTCTGTGGGAAAATCAACAGATTATGGATCAACAATTGGGATGCAACGATAGGAAGGAAATCAATTTGAGGTTAAAATTTGGAATTACCTCATCGTATTTAAATGAATTGTCTTTTATTCCTTCCATATCGATGGTGAGTGGTCAATATGGGGATTTTGTAAATTTTCAAACCAGTAATGATCCCAAGATGTATTTCAGCTGGTATCCTGTCAGCAGGTATGGCATGGTAGTAGATCAGCCTATCCCTGAAGAATGGAATGATATATGTAACCATAACTTTCCGGATCATCTATTTCAGTTTCAGATAGCTAATCACCTGGCCATCTATCAAAGACTATTTTGTAAAAACTTTAATTTCATTGATCCCCAATTAGTACCCGGTATTATAGTGGCCAGAGGTTACAAAGATATAGATAACAATGAAAGTGAATTGCATCAGCGAAGCGAAAATCCAGTATTCTGCTCGGATGGTTATTTTAGTATAGCTACTGGAAAATTCACATCGATTCCTTATAATACCTATTTAGCATCATTGCTGATCAAATAAATCATATTATAAAAAGGATGTCAGCTCAGTATAACATGAGCCCGTATGTTTAAGAAATCTTTATTCCGTACTTTCAACGGAAAGGAAGGAATTTGGGACATTGTTAAAATTTAAGAGAGCAGGTATACAGGGCATAGGAGTGAAAGACGAATACAAGGGAAAGGGTATTTTGAAGGCCATTGCTTTGAAGCTGTATGATTTTCATGAAAGACTTGGATTAAAATCCAGCTTTTATTATCCGGTAAACGAAAGTAATGTAGAGTCAAGAGGGTTTGCAGCATCTATCGGTGGTACAGGAAGAATGATGTACCAGGTATATGATAAGGTGTTGAGTTGATAATCCTAAAATATTGATTATTCTGATATACGCAAGAAGGGATTAGAGGCCAATGTATTGCCGCTCAATTTTATACAGCATCAGTCCTGCAATGTTTTTAGCTCTGTATTTTGCATTATTTGCTATTTCGCCTTCAAATAAAGTATCTACCGTTTCATTGAATAGCAATAGCCATTCGTCAAAATGCACAGAAGATAATTTTATTTTTTGACTCAGTACCAGGTGAGGAGTCATGGGATTGCCTGAATAGCTTTGCTCTCCTAAAAGCATACTGCACCAGAAATCATACATCTTAGGCAGGTGTGTTTCAAAATCCAGAGCAGCGACTTCAGTGAATATATAACCAATTACAGGATTTGATTTTACTTTGGTATAAAAAGTGTCTACCAATAAGATTACATCGGCCCTGGTTTCTAAATCTTTCATACTGTAAATGTATGATTTGTTAGAGTGCAAACCATACATCAATAGATGCCCCGTCGTAATGAGCGGATGCAAGGCTTATCTGGTTTGAATATTTTTTCAGTACGGTCTCTACGGCTTTTTTGAGTTTACCTTCTCCTTTGCCGTGTATGATGCGGATATAAGCCGTCTTTGCAGCAATGCTTTTTAATATAAATTCTTCACATTTTTCCAACTGAAAGTCAAGGATATGTCCCCGCTCATGATGGTAATATTGACTAAGCTCATCGTAATGCAGATCTATTGTATCCGTAGACTCAAAATTCAATAAGGAAGGTTTAAGGAGAGGCGAATCATCATCAAATTCAAGATCCACCGGATGTTCGGGTTCGGTATACATTTCAAGATCATCTTCAGATATATGATGTATTGCTCCGCTGGTGGATTTAATTATTGCCAATCGATCCAAGGTAAGACCATTAAATACTCCTACTTGTCCGGTGGATCTAATCCTCAACACATCACCTATCCACAAATCATCCAGGTTCATTATACCTCTGCGCTTATCTTCTGCCAAATACAATCACATTGGCTGTACCATTTCTCAGCCTTCCTGTGGTGCGATACCTAAATTCTATTCTATCTATGCGGCGCTCACCACCAGGCAAATCAATTACACGGCTTTCTCCTCCTTGTCTGATATTTTCTTTTATAGCAATATCAAATTTTTCACCATTTTCAAATATTACATCCATATCCGCAATGTGTAAGGGTGCGTCTACCACTTTAATTTTTAGTTTGGTATACCAGTCATTACCACCTACTTTGATGATGTCTTTGTCTGAACTAAATTTTACCGATCGCTCACCTATTAGCTTCCAGTCGGCTTGAAGAGTAAACGACGACAAGGCAATAATGAATAGTCCACTGAGGATGATTAGTTTGTTTTTCATGATAATTAGTATTTTAGATATAGACTGTAATTTATTAAAAAGGTTTAATGGCTGCAAAGATAAAATAGTATTTGCTTTATATTTTTACATGCACCTTGATTTGATATATTTTTCTATTTCATTCCATTTTACATTATACGGGTCGAAACCAATACTATTCTAAGGTGAATGATTTTTTCAATAGCCCGTATCTATTCAGATCAACTGTAAAAGATGAGGCACGCAGTTCATTTAAAGGTATATCAAAATACTCACTACAAAAATGGTTGGTTTTTCGATTGAGGGTTCTGCTTTTTTTCAAGGCAGTGGCGATTTCATCGCGATTATCTGTTTTGAGCAACCAATAGAAATCTTCCGGTAAACCTCTTACAATGACTCTTTCAATAATATAATTCTTATGCTTTTCCATATCGTTAGCATCTATAGGTGTATCCCAAAACAGCTGTTGGGAAAAAGGAAAATGATCGCGATTTACTTCCTTCTTTAATACCTCTTCCGGTAAATGCTGGAAATAGGTATGATGCCTATTTGAAAAACAAAGATAATGATTAAAGCAATTGTCGTTCCTTCGTTTAAAACAGTCATTAACGACATCTGGATAAAGTAGCAATGGGTAAGCCTGACATTTTAAAAAATACAGAAAATCTTGCTTTCAATACGATTGATTTCTATACATTTGCAGCTTCATGTTACCTCAGGTACTATCCCATATAGAATCATTTATCAGTGAAGATCTGAATTCACCCAGATCGTTGATGAGGCGGAGTTGATCTTATTTTGCCCGATATTATCAATTCCTTAATAAATTAATTGTAAGAATTAGGATTTTTTTATTTCATTTTATCGTTTTATCAACCATTGCATCAAAAGATGAACCAGGAAAATCAAACTATAGAAAAAATTATGCACGAAGAAGCGCCCATCAGTGTAGTCGTAGCTGGCCCCGAACATGCCCCCTATGCACAGGAGATCTGCGATATGATCGAAGAATCAGCTAAAGCCCGTAAAACCGGAATTGCCAAGCGGACAGCTGACTACATAATTAAAAAATTAAATAACGGAGATGCGGTAATTGCATTGCAAGGGACCAGGCTTGCCGGCTTCTGTTATATCGAAACCTGGAGCCATGGACAGTATGTAGCCAATTCAGGATTGATTGTAAATCCAAACATGCGTAAAGCTGGATTGGGAAGAGAGATAAAGATCAAAGCTTTTAACCTGGCAAGAGACAAATATCCGTATGCCCGGGTATTTGGAATCACTACCAGTCTTGCTGTAATGAAAATCAATACTGAGCTCGGTTACAAACCCGTAACTTTTTCTGAACTTACTCAAGACGAACAATTTTGGCAAGGTTGCAGCTCATGTCCTAATTTTGATATATTGACCCGCAATGAACGGCGTATGTGTTTGTGCACGGGTATGCTTGCTCCATCCAAGATGGAAGAAATGCCCTATGATTTGTCAAGAATGATTATTAACGATTTAGCTCAAAATAATGGCGCAATCTGAAAAAGTAGTATTAGCATACAGCGGAGGCCTGGATACCTCCTTTTGTGTAAAATATCTGATTCATGAAAAAAACCTGGAGGTACACGCAGCATTGGTCAATACCGGAGGTTTTGGTATCGAAGAATTAAAAGACATCGAAAGTCGTGCTTTAAAAATGGGTGCTGCTTCTTTTACGGTACTGGATGCTACTCATGATTTTTATGATAAATGCCTGCGCTATCTCATTTATGGAAATGTATTGCGTAATAATACATATCCTCTTTCTGTAAGTGCCGAACGGGTTTTTCAGGCATTGGCCATTATAGAATATGCAAAAAAACAAAATGCCAGATACCTCGCTCATGGCAGTACAGGGGCAGGTAATGATCAGATTCGCTTTGACCTGGTATTTAATATACTGGGATCCGATCTTGAGGTGATTACCCCTATACGTGATCTTAAACTAAGTCGCCAGGAGGAAGTTGAATACCTCAAAAAACACGGCGTAGATATGCCATGGGAGAAAGCACAATACTCCATAAACAAAGGCATTTGGGGTACCAGTGTTGGAGGCAAAGAAACACTCACTTCCAATCAGTATTTACCGGAATCTGCTTTTCCATCTCAGGTAAGCAGCACAGTACCTCGCGACATTAGCCTCGAATTTGACCATGGTCAGCTCCGGGGTATCGACAATAAAAAATACAATCATCCTACCGAGGCCATACAGGCATTATCAGAAATTGCCTCTCCGTTTGGCATAGGAAGAGATATACATGTAGGTGATACTATTATTGGCATAAAAGGCCGTGTAGGATTTGAGGCTGCAGCACCATTGGTAATACTCAAAGCCCATCACCTCCTTGAAAAACATACATTGACCAAATGGCAGGCATACTGGAAAGACCAAATGGCAAACTGGTATGGAATGATGTTACATGAAGGTCAGTACCTTGATCCGGTGATGCGGGATATAGAGACATTTATGGAACATACCCAGGATAGGGTGTCCGGAAAAGTATTTGTAAGACTATTTCCATACCGATTTGAATTGCACGGTATAGAATCACCTCACGATATGATGCAATCCAAAATGGGCCAATACGGTGAAATGAATAATGCCTGGTCTGGAGATGATGCCAAAGGATTTACCAAGATTGCTTCGATTGCCAATAAGATACACCGGGCTGCAAAGTAGATGATAGTATGATAAATCGTAAAATCGTACAAGACATAATTCTTCAAATCATTCCAGTTATGATTGGAGTGTATCTTGGCTTTTTGGTTTCAAACTATGCTGAAAAACAAAAGGGAAAGCAAAGATCTAAACAGTTGATTGAAAATATTATTTCCGAACTAAAAATCAACAAAGACAACCTGCAATCCGTGGTTAACTATCATAAAATGCTGAAAGATAGTGCGCGAAATTACAGTAACCCAAAAGTAAAAATGGGTAGTCTCGACTTTTTTGAAGGCATAAATGCAAAAACGCTTAGTCAAAGTGCATACATGACCGGTATACAAACTGGTGCGATCAACGAACTGCCTTTAAACCAAATACAAATTTTGAATCAATATTATACCTTCCAGACTTCTTATAATGAATACGGAAAATCCATTATAAATACATTTATGAATAAAGATTTATCCGGAGAGGAAAAAAGCATTCGGGATATTGCAAATTTTCTTTCAGTAAGTATGACGGATATTGTAATTATGGAAGATAATCTACTAAAAGGTATAGAACAAGTGACAAAGGAATTAAAATAACGTTTTTCCTGGATAAGTAAATTTAATCAGGGTTTGTTGGTGAACTTAGTACTATTTACCATTCTATTTTTTATCTCCCGTCGTTTATTAACTATCCTTGCTTAACAGGTTGCTCTAATAAGAATCAAATCCCGCAATAGGGTTCTTTTCCGGTGGTATACATTTTATTATAATAAGGATGGCCTTATTGCTTTTAATAATATGATCGATTCTTTGTAAGCAGATGTCATTTCCTGCTAAATGTATTCGAAAAGGTCAGATTTAGCCTGCAAAGTGTAAATTTGCTAATAATGAGAAACGGTTTATGCCCTCTCCAAGCGAAACACGTTTTTTAATTCTGTATAAAACCTGTAAGATTGTATCTCATCTGATGATTTTCGAGATTCATTTACCATCCTACCCTTTATCCCAATTCATCCATAGTTTTGTATATTATCGTGATTACAATCCATCTCATTCCGTAGATCGGTTTCTTCCTGATGGAAATGTAAATGTGGTATTAGATCTTACAGACTATCCCAAATATATATATGACAATGATACTTTAAAAGAAATCCAAACCTGCCGCAACGTATGGTTTTCAGGCATCCGAAACAAATACATTACTATACCCTCTGGCAGGGATAGCGAAATGTTTATACTAAATTTTCAAAAGGGTAAATCCTATCCATTTTCAGATATGCCACTGTATGAGCTTACAGACAGCGTAGTGGATGGGGAGTTGGTACTTACCCGGGAAATACATGGCCTGAGAGCCAGGCTCCAGGATACACCTGATATCAAACAAAAATTTTCTATTGCCGAATATTATCTTACAAAAAAGTTTTTGAATAAGCTGGTAGTGAATCCATTTATTGATTTTGCTGTCCAGAAGATCATTCACTCCCCTCATCAAATTACTATTGAAGAGATCTCTCGAAAAGTAGGCTTTTCTCAAAAACATTTAATTAAGATATTCAAAGACAATGTAGGGGTCACCCCAAAAAATTTCTTAAAAATAATCCGGTTCCAGAAAGTGATACAGGACATAAGTTTATTAAAAAAACCAAATTGGATGAGTATCGCTTTGGAGAGCGGGTATTACGACCAGGCCCATTTTATCAATGATTTTAAAGAATTTTCCGGTTTTACCCCTAACGAATACCTCAAAAAACAATTTGAATTTCTCAATTACATACCCATGGATTGAGGTAAATTTTTTCCAATCCCGGCCAGGTAATGTTTTGTTCTTTTGCAAGAAAAAAAACATGGAATCATTTATTATTAATCATTGGGCCGTATGGGTCTGTGCTATCCTTAATCTGGTCTTAGGTGCTTTATGGTATTCTCCTTTACTTTTTTTTAAATCCTGGAAAAAAGAAAATGGACTTACTGATGAACAACTTAAAAATATGCAACCTATGAAAGTATATGGTTTGGCCTTTTTACTGGGATTGATATTTAGTTATAATATGGCTTTTTACCTGGGTGATGACAAAACTGATATGGCTTGGGGTACGACAGCAGGTTTATTGACCGGACTGGGATTCTGTTTTACCCTTTTTATGATTATAGCTTTATTTGAAATGCGATCGTGGAAATACATTCTGATCAATGGGGGATATATAATAATCTATAGTACCCTGGTAGGGCTGATTATTGGTGCCTGGAGATAAATTGGGATTGATTAAAATACATTTACTTTAATTAAGATTTAAATTATGGCAAAAACATCAGCAGAATTTGAAAAGGAATTTATGGATTCCATCAAAGATCAAACGGGCAAAACATTACCTGATTGGCTTGCCATGCTCAACAAATCCGGATTATCAAAACAAATGGAGATTACCAACTTCCTCAAAGAGAAGCATAAAATGAATCATATGCAAGCTTCGCTTCTCGCCGGTCTGTTTTTAAACAATGGTAAACCGGTATACCAAAATGAACTATCCCTACTCGATAATCAATTTGCAAAATGCGAGGATATGAGACCTTTATACAATGAAGTAGCTGAAAAAATTCTCAAATGGTATCCGGATGCACAACTCATTATAAAGAAGACCTATCTTTCTTTCACTGCCGTGAGAGAGTTTGCCGCCATCAATGTCAAACCCAAAGAAATTCGACTGGGAGTAGACCTGGGTGATATGCCATTCACTGCTGACCTTCAAAAATCAAAACTGAGCGGACCCATGCCAAGAATTTCACATATGATCACACTTACAAAAGCAACTGATCTGGATAAAAAAGTCTTACGTTATATTCAAGAATCCTATAACAGAAGCCATACCAAAAAATGAATAAATCAATAATATTATCTCTATTATTTTTATCAGTAATAGAAATAAGCAGTCAACCCAATGCATTACCATTTTTTTTGAAACATAGTGAACAAATGCTTGGCAATGATGGTAAGTGGAAAGCATTGAATCCAGATTATAACCCAAAGGACAGTACTTCCATACGGTATTTTGGGTATACATTTACCAAAGGGTTGCATCCCAATACTATTCAAATTGAAATAAATGGCTACTTTCCAGCTTTTTCAGAATGGATTACCTTTTGGCGCGGATTTTATACCTGGGATGCTAAAAATCAAAAAATAGTGTATCATAGTGTAAACAATAGTGGATCTGTTGCTGAAGGAATAGCTGGTAATATATCCGCTTCAGATTTGACTTTAGAATTTACTATTACCTCTAAAGAAGGTAAAGTAGAAAAACACAAAGACATACATTCTTTTTCATCCGGTCAAATCAAATCAAACAGTTTTGTCCTAACTAAAAAGAAATGGACTCCTAAAAATAGTTTTATATGGACTCCTCTCGAATTACCAAAAGGCAATATCAGTTTTATGAGTACCCGGGATGGAAATTTTGAGGTATATAGTATGGATATGAATGGTGAAAATGTCAGAAACTTAACTTGTAATAAAGCTACTGATTACGCTTTTTCGTACACACCTGATAACAGGCTGGTTTTCTATAGTAATAGAGATGGTAATGATGAAATATACATCATGGATGCCGATGGGAAAAAACAGACTAACCTCACCAATAATCCTGCTGCCGATAGAATCACTGCAGTATCACCCGATGGTAAACGGATTGTTTTTTCTTCTTATAGAGATCAAAACAAAGCTGACTTATATATAATGAATATAGATGGCAGTGATGTACGTAGATTGACAAATAATTACAATTTTGAAGATGCCCCTTCCTGGTCACCCGATGGTAAAAGCATTATATTTTCAAGAGATCTCAAAGCTTCATTTGATACTTCCACTGCTATACCTTCAAATGGTGAAATATTCAGTATAGATATTGATGGTACCAGTGAAAATAGATTGACTAATAAGCCAGGCTTTGATGGAGGCCCGCAATATTCACCTGATGGAAAAAAAATCGCGTTTTACGGAACTACTCCTGACAAAAACTATGAAATTTTTATAATGAATGCAGATGGCTCTAATGTAGAAAACCTTACTAATGATCCATTGGAAGATTATTCACCCTCCTGGTCGCCAGATGGTAAATGGATAGCTTATACTAAAGGCAATTCAAAAAATTACGATGTATGGATTATCAATCTCGAAACAAGAATAAAGACGAGGCTTACAACACAACCGAGAAGAGATGAAAGTCCATTTTGGAAGTATAATAAATAAATTACGATTTCTTCCCTTTCAATATTCGATCCGTAAATTCAAAAGTGGCCTTATAGGTTTTTAGCCAGTTTTTATGCAATAAAAATCCATGCACTTCGTCGGGAAATACCAATTGTTCTACATGCACACCCTGTTTGCGTAAAGGTTCGATGATATTTACGGATTCACTGATCGGAACATTGCGATCATCTTCTCCGTGGATCAGCAATACCGGATTTTTCCAGTTTTTGATATGATATACTGGTGAAGATTCATATGCTTTTTTTGCAAGTTCGGGATATTTGGCATAGTCATACCAGGGAGCAAACGTAGGTATTTCATCATTCCAATTATGTACACCATGAATGTCTACTCCGGTTGCAAAAAGGTCAGGTGCCTGGGACAACCCATGTGCAGTAAGATAACCACCATAGCTGCCTCCCCATAAAGCAATCTTTGAACCATCTACATCGGGCCTGGATTTGAGGTACATACCCGCACCAATCAAATCTCTTACTTCACTTGCTCCGTCCGCACCATAGTTCAATGCTTCTCTGAATTCCAATCCATAGCCTATACCACTTCTATAATTAAGTGATAATACCACATATCCCTGTGATGCAAAATATTGATTCATTGCATATGCATTAGAATAATATTGACTGTAATTAAACCCCAGCAGCATTTGTCTGCGTGATCCCCCATGTAAAAAAATAATAGCAGGATGTTTTTCGCCTTGTTTATGATTTGAAGGCATAAATACCTGTGCTGGTACTTCCATACCGTCTGTGGCCGTCACCATGGTAGCCATGGGTTGTACTAAAGTTTTTGGAAAATCAGCTGGAAATAGCTCGGTGGCAATTTTCTTTATTTCAGTATGCTGTTTCACTGCCGGCCAGGCGGGTGTAGTTGCCGATGAGGTAAGAAATCCAATTCCATTTTCAATTACCACCGGGCTGAATTCAATATTAGTTCCGGGAGTAATCAACTCATTTGTTCCTGCAGACAGGGAGTGTTTCCAGATATGCCTGCGATCAATATCATTTATATTAGTGGTGTAATAAATGGATTTACCATCATTGGCGAGTGTCACATTTTCTACTTCTCCTTTCCCCGGAGTCAGTAAGCTCAGTTTTTGATTCATCAGATCCAATGAATACAACTGTTGCCAACCCTCCTTTTCGTATGGAAATACCAGTTTATTAGCAGATGGCCACCACAGTAAATTATCCGCTACCGGTATATCATCTAAAAACATTGAGCCGGGACCTGGATCGGATTTCCATATTTCCCTGGAGGCTTGTGTCTTTACATCATATACCCGTATGCTCCAGGGATTTGAAGATCGGACCGGTACAAACGGCAGCTGATTATGGATATTAGGTATCCTGATATAGGCAAGCTGGCTGCCGTCAGGCGACCACACGGGGTGGGCATCCTGATCCAAACTCGATTCAGTATAATCTGCACTTTTAGTATTGAAATCATATATACCTACAAACGAATGGTCTCCCCTGGCACTTACATAAGCGAGTTTACTATCATCGGGTGACCATCGGAGTTGGAATTGGCTACCCCTGGATTGGAAGAGTTGTTTAGGTTTGCTTGTGGTATCTGTCAATGATATGATCCATACCTGGCCCTTAATCAAAAAAGCCAAATTTTTTCCACTATGAGAAAGCACCGGATTCGTTCCGGCGGAAATCTTTCGCAGGCTTAATGTTTTAATGTCAATCGCATATATTATTCTTTCAGTAGAAGTTTGAAGAAAAGCTGGGTTTGCATTTTCTCCCTGGTTGTTTGGCGTGTTGCCCCGAACAAAAAGTATCTGTTTTCCATCAGGATTAAAAAGAAGCTGTGGTATTTCTATTCCATCATCTCCGGTATAATTAGTTATTTTCCTGGCTTTAAAATCAGGCATAGTAGCCATATATACATTTCGCGAACCTTTATCGTTGAATACCCATGCTATGGATTTGCCGTCGTTAGAACTCACCAGATTGGTAGGAAAAGGCGGGGATAAATAAGATTCAATAGATTGTGAAATGCAGACTTGACCCGATAGAAGCAAAATACAAAACAATAGTCTCATACAATTTGATTTGGTACGATTTACAAACCTGAAAATAGGATTTATTATTCGGTTAGCCTAATGTACTAAATACAAAGGCCCGATTAAAATTAAATAATCAGGCCCATGTAAGGTTTATTTTATATATAATATTACAATTTACATTTTTGGGTATGTACTAGCCATTTTTACTTCTTCCATTTGTTGTGTGTGCCTGTTGGTATGGCCGGAGATGAACAATACAAATTGATATGCATCCATTTTGGCGAAAGGCAATTCAACTATGTGATTTCGCAGGTCCACTTTCGTATTTTTTACCAGGTCTGTTAATGCATCCCTTTTTGTTTTAAAAGCGTTCATGGCTTCATCATAGGATTTAAAACCGGTGTTAAGAGGTTCAAAAGGGGGAGCCGTTTTAACCCTGTTTGCCCGACTGGTAATCA
>JBGAVW010000061.1:12128-31716 GCA_044227925.1 Saprospiraceae bacterium
TTTGGCAGCAGGGTTAGCCGGGGCAGACAATGCACCATCCAGTGCACCGCGTAATGCACCTTCAGAGAATGCAATATGGTACAAACAATCTTGTATAGACCATCTGTCCCCATTTTCATGATAATTAAGCTGAGCAGCAGACAATCCTTTGAGGCTTTTTTTCATTTCTTTGGTGGACCATTTCAAGTATTTGATGGCCGATTTTCTTTCCTCCTTAGTAAGCCCTTGAGCATAGATTAGATTTATTGCTATAATGGCAATAAGAGTGAGTATTTGTTTTTTCATTTTTATAGTTTTTTTCAAAAATAAAGGTATTTCAGTTATAATTACATTTCCATCCGCAGATTGGGATTAACTGGCTTTCAAAACCGGTTATAAATTCATAGGTACTTCTATCAAAAGAACCTCACTGTCAATGGCATCAGATACAATTTGAATCTGATTGGTATCCCATATCCCCAGTGCATCCCGGGAGTCTAGTTCGTATCCATTGATCGTCATTTTGCCTTTAATCAAAAAAGCATAGACGCCGGAATCGGTAGATTTAAAATTATAGGTAATGGATGTATTTTTATCAAAGTTTCCAATGTGAAACCAGGCATTTTGATGTAGCCAGACTCCGGCATCTTCTTTATCCGGTGATGCTATTTGCTGTAGCTTGTTTTTTCTATCTTCTAATGTAAGACTGATCTGATCGTATCTGGGGCTTACGTTTCTTTTATTGGGTATAATCCAGATTTGTAAAAATTTCACAGGTTGCTCTTTACTGTGATTGTATTCACTATGACTTAAACCCGTACCGGCACTCATGACCTGGATATCACCATTTTTGATAATGGCAGTAGTACCCATACTGTCTTTGTGCTCCAATTCTCCTTCAAGTGGTATGCTTACAATTTCCATATTATCATGAGGGTGTTTGCCAAAGCCCATGCCGGCAGCGACCACATCATCATTTAACACCCGCAAAGCTCCAAAATGAATCCTTGATGGATCGTAATAGTGACCAAAACTGAATGAATGATAGCTGTCAAGCCATCCAAAATCAGCATGACCCCGGGTATTGGCTTTATGAATCAGAATTGAAGGCATAATTAAATAACAAGATAAACAATCCTGAGTCATAAAAGTTTTGAAAAAACTACCCTAAGGGGTGATCAACCTCTTTTTTAGATTTATTAATTTTAGATCATGAAAAATATAATTAAACTCAGTTCTTTTTTAATATTATCGATCTTGATCAGCTATTGTGGACGACCAACCATTAATACCGCTGCAGGCAGCTGGCAATATCTTGGAGATAAATGGGTCAATTTTGGCGTAGATCATGATGAATTAATGCTGGGCAATATCCGTGACAATTTCAGGCAAATCCGATTGCGTGTAACCGATGGTCCTTTACATATTATGGATATGAAAGTTCATTTTGATAATGGGGGTGTACAGGATGTTCCGCTTAGATCTTTGATCAAACAAGGCCAGCAATCCAGAATTATCGACCTCAATGGCGGCTCACGATCATTAGAAAAAATAACTTTTTGGTATGAAACAGTAGGATTTAGAAAGGGTCGATCCAGGGTGGCCGTATGGGCTTTAAAATAAAAAAGTATTTATTGTATACTCTATTACAGAGTAGTGATTTAGTATAAAAAACAGTAATCCATTTCAACATTTATAGACAAGGATTGTTATAGGATCTGTCTATGAATAAGCTATTTTTCCTGTTTTTCAGTTTTTTATCACTAAGCATTTTGTCTTTTGCTCAAAATACAGGCAATCTCACCGGACGGGTGTTGGATAAAAATACCCAAACACCAATTGAACTCGCCACAGTACAGATTGAGAGCCTGAACAAAGGCAGTACTACAGATTCGTTAGGTTATTTCCAGATAGATAAAATTCCGGTGGGTACATATAATATACTGATCAGCTACCTGGGTTACAAGACATATACTTTGTATAATGTAGTGGTAAGCAGTGGAAATGAAAATACATTTACAATTGAATTGGAAGAGGAGATCAGTACCCTATCTGAGGTAGTAGTAAAAGGAACGAACCGGACAGTCAAAGCAGCTTCTATTGAAACCCCACTCAGTATTCAGCGGGTGACTACCGAAGAAATCAGATCCAACCCGGGAGGTAATTTCGATATCAGTAAAGTCATACAAACATTACCGGGTGTAGGAGGGGGAGCCGGAGGCGGGAGTTTTAGAAACGACATCATCATTCGTGGAGGGGCTCCAAATGAAAATGTATTTTACCTGGATGGTATTGAAGTACCTGTAATCAACCATTTTCAGACCCAGGGCAGCAGCGGTGGGCCACAAGGTATGCTCAACGTAAGTTTTATAGAAGATGTAAAACTCAGCTCATCCGCATTCGATGCGAGATACGATAATGCCATTAGCTCTGTCTTTCAGTTTAAACAAAAGAACGGCAACCCAAATCGATTTCAAGGCAATATCCGACTGAGTGCATCAGAGCTCGCAACCACACTGGAAGGGCCATTATCAAATAACAAACAAACCACATTTTTAGTATCCGCAAGACGGTCGTATTTACAACTGTTGTTTCAGGCTATAGACCTGCCCATCAGGCCAAACTACTGGGACTTCCAAACTAAAATTCAACATCAGCTAAATAAAAAAACCACCCTTACTTTCCTTGGAATAGGCGCCATAGATGAATTTAGTTTTGCTGCACCTAAGGAAAGCTCACCTGAAAAATCATATATACTCAATTCGAGTCCCATCATCAATCAATGGAATTATACTACGGGGCTTGCATTGAAAAAAAGCATAGCACATGGATACTACGATATAGCACTGAGCCGTACACATTTTACCAACGATATCATAAAATACAAAGACAATACCCTGAAAGACATCACCAATCTTTCAGTGGAATCTGCTGAAATAGAAAATAAACTCAGGTTTAATGTCAATAAATCAGTAAATGGTTGGAAAATAGCCTATGGAGCTTCGATACAATTAGCCGACTACTCCAATCAGACTTATTCTGTACTAAGGGAAGAAATAAAAGATACCAATGGCAATACCATACAGCCGTCTGTGCTATTTAATTTTGACAGTCCATTGGGATCGATCTTTAAATATGGTGCTTATACCCAGATAGGCAAACGATTTGCAGGAGAGCGGTTGGGTATATCGGCAGGTATACGCACTGATATGAATTCATTTACCTCCACCGGCAACAATCCTTTTAAAACACTGGCACCAAGAATATCATTTACGTATACTCTTACTGACAGATGGGTTGCCAATGCATCAATCGGCCGATATTACAAACTGGCACCGTATACCATACTGGGTTATGCAGACAACAATAATACTTTGGTAAATAAAAATGCGGCTTATTTGTCAAGCAATCATTACGTATCCGGTCTTGAATACATACCATCAGAAGACATCCGGTTTACATTGGAAGGATTTTATAAACAATATGGCAATGTACCCGTATCTGTACGCAATGGAATATCACTTTCAAATCTGGGTGCTGATTTTAATGTACTGGGCAATGAAGCAGTGACCACTACCGGTAAAGGCAAAGCATATGGGGTTGAATTTTTTGCACAGAAGAAACTCACCGATCGTGTATTTGGAATACTCTCTTATACCTGGTATCATAGTCTTTATTCCGGTGCCAATGGCATATTTGTACCATCGAGCTGGGACAACAGGCATTTGGTATCCGCTACCTTCGGCTATAAGTTTAAACGAAACTGGGAACTCGGGTTAAAGTTTAGATACCAGGGAGGGGCCCCGTATACCCCATTTGATGAAACACTATCGAGATTAAATTATATATCCCAGGGAGTAGGCACTCCAGACTATACTAAAATTAATTCCATGAGGCTATCATCATTCAATAGTTCTGATATCAGGATAGATAAAAAATGGAATTTTAAGCATACCACACTGGACTTTTTTATAGATGTCACCAATTGGTATATTGCTAAAAATCCTGCTATACCCGAGTATACTTTTGAGCGAAATACGGATAATGTTTCTTTTAAAACCACAGATAATAAGCCAATAAAACCAGACGGTAGTAATGCCATACCTACCCGGGTAAAAAATGATGATCCCTTTTTTACGCCTAGTTTTGGGTTGATATGGGAGTTTTAGATGAGCGACTGACTGGCATTTCGGTTTTACCACAATACGAAAACAAGCCTGGATAACTTTTTATTCGCTTACTAATACCTGCACCCCTGAAAATGTTGTATTGGCTACACTTTCCATGATGATTATCCTATCCGGTTTGATGGATTTAAATATCAGGTATTCTTTCACCCCCTGTGCCCGCAATAGGGCATATGTTTCGGTATTTTTAGCTTCATCCTTTGAGTACGACTGCCCTACTAATGCTATTTTTTTATCGGTGTAGGTCATCATATATTCTGCTAACTTCCGTATGATAGCAAATGAAGATTCCTGTATGGCCAATGTGCCTGGCTGAAAATTAATTTTACCGTATACTGTAAGTTTTGGAGATGCATTGGTAGCGGGCAATACGGAGTTAGATTTTGATGATGATAAATTTGATGAAGATAAGGCCTCGACTGAATTGATTTCCGGATCATCACTGGAATACCTCACTATGGGATCCGGCAGATCTGCATAGTTTATTTTAGAGGAAAGATCTGCGCTTTCTACATAAATCTCCACACGCCTGTTTTTAGATCTGTTAGCTTCACTATCGTTAGGAAAAAGTGGTCGGTATCTGCCATATCCGACGGTATTGATTCTGTGCGAACCAATATTCTTTTTCAATACAAGGTATTTTTTTACCGCCTGTGCCCGCTGTCGGGAAAGTTCCATCAGTTGGTAATCAATTTCATTGCCAGCATCGGTGTGCCCTTCTATTCGTATTTTAATGGTCTCGTTTTTAGTAAGCAAATCAGCCAGATAATCCAGATCAGGCAATGAAGAAGCCAACAGGTTGGATGTGCTTATTTCAAAATTGATATTTTTTATTTCTATTTTTTGATCTTCACCTAATGGCATCAATAAAAATTCAATTTCATACGATGTAATTTTCGATTGAGATAAAATATTCAGGTCTACCAATTGATTTTTACCAATAAAACCATTTTTTCTGGGTGAGAGCCGGTAAGTCTCTTTTATATCTACTGTGATCTCAAACCTTCCATCTTCTTTGGTCACTGTATTTTCCTGATTTGAATTGCCGGTAGTATTATAGTACAGCAAGGCATGTTCCAGGGGTGCTTTTGTAATTGCATTTTTGATTACCCCTCGTAAGGTAATAGGCCTGCTTATTTTTTCTACCACTTCCATATTCACTTTGAATATATCACTGGTACCATCTCTTCTTGAAGTAAAATAAAGATTGCCCGTGGACTCCACAAAGGAAGGGTGACTATCATCAAACTTTGAATTAATGGGTTCAAGTAATAAGGCAGGTTTCGTCCACCGAGTCCACGTATAGTCCAATCTACGGGTCATATAAATATCGGTACCCCCTTTGCCGCCGGGTTTGTTACTTGCAAAAAACAACCGGGTCTTGTCTTCTGACAAATACGGTGTACTTTCTCTGTATGCGCTATTGATGACGGGCCCCATGTTTACGGGTTCACTCCATAGATTATCCTTTAATTTAAAACAAACATAAAGATCACTTTCCCCATACCCTTTTTCCCTTTTAAGTGAAAGGATGACTACATCTCCATCTATACTCATAGAAAGGTTCACCTCCGGTGATAGCGAACTAAAATCACGTATAAAGAATGGCTCAGGGAAGGTATAGTTTCCATCCTCAGCTTTATGAGAAAAAGAAAATCCATTATGCATACCACCGTCTTTAAAAAAATGATTTATTACCACTAACCCCTGATCAAACGGAGCCAGTGCACATACACTGTTGGGCAATGCATTATTTAACGGGTACCCGGGTTGGTACACTTTATCGAATGGGCTGGATCCGGATTCTGCAATGATTATTTCCTGGTTGATTGTAGAAGTAAATGGATCATCGACATATTTTCCGGCAATTTGGGTATAGATGGATTTTAATTCATTAAAATATTCTGCTTCAGTATAAGTAGCAGAAATATCGATTTCGTCCTGAATCAATGTACGGCAAAAATCAGGCGAAGCTACTCTGGTAAAATACATCGTTGTACCATCACGGGACAACACCGGAGAAATCTCATCATACAGATCCGAGTTAATGTTCATCCCCAGTTTTTCTACTTTATACTGCGCTGATAAGGTATAATTACTGAGGATACAATAAAAAATACTAAAGGCAATCGAATAATATTTCATCTTTTTCTTTTCCGCACCTTATAATTGTCAATATTGACATACAAGTCACCTGCACTTTAAATGAGAAATTAACTTAAAATCTTGCACAAAAGTCGGTTTATTTATCCAAAAAAAGAAATGAAGGCAATGGATTATAGATCAAATTAAAGGTATATAATCATTACTTTATCAACAGATAGCCATAAAAGGTCAATTTGTTTATATAAAAATATAGACCGGGTTTAGACCTATTGTAATACATTTGAACTATGAAACATTTTAACTTAATTATACTAGCCTGTATTTTAAGTATCAGTACGCATGCTCAATCTACCGGTGTTATTTCAGGGCCTATGCTGGGACCTGTGGAATTGCGTGATGCAGTACTTTGGCTTGAAGTAAGCCCATCGGTGAAAGCAGTCAGCGTGCAATATCGCAAAGCAGGTCAGATAAAATATCAGATGAAACAGTATAAAGGACCTCTCGGAAATGATTTTAATCCACTACAGATGCAAATAGGCGGGCTGGATTTTAATACTACGTATGAATACCAGTTTCTCCTGGACGGTAAACTATCCAATGCTCGTGGGACCTTTACCACTAAAGATCTATGGCAATACCGCAAGCCAGCACCGGACTTTAGTTTTCTTACCGGCAGCTGTCACTATGGCAATGAACCCATTTACGACAGGCCAGGAAAACCCTATGGTGGTGACCCATCTATTTTCGGGACCATGGCTAAAGAAAAAGCCGCATTCATGATATGGACCGGTGATGAATGGTATACCCGGGAGGTAGACTATTACAGCAAATGGGGACTTTGGTATCGCGCTCAATATGCAAGGGCCATGCCCCAATTGCAATCCTTTTTAAAATCCATGCCGCAATGGGCTATGTGGGACGATCATGATTACGGACCAAATGATATTGGTACAAGTTATATACTCAAAGAAGAAAGCCGCAATGTATTTATGAATTATTTCTGTAATCCATCTTATGGTGAAAATGGACAAGGTATTTACACTATGAATAGTTGGGCAGATGTAGATCTTTTCATGCTCGACGACCGATGGTGGCGCAGTGCTGACAACTTGCTGGATTCTATTGACGGTAAACCCAATCCTGAAAAAGTAGTATTCGGTGAGCAGCAAATGAGATGGTTTAAAAATGCCATCACGTACAGTACCGCTACTTTTAAAATAGTAGTTACAGGCAGCCAGGTCCTCAATCCAGTTTCATCGTTTGACAAGCTCTTGAATTTCCCAAAGGAATATTATGAAATCATGCATTTTTTAGAGCTGCAAAAAATAGAAGGCGTATTATTCCTCACCGGTGACCGGCATCACTCTGAAATTATTAAAGTACAGCGACCCAATGCCTACCCGCTGTATGATATTACCATTTCACCACTTACCTCAGGTACCCATGTATTTGCAGAAAATGAAAAAAACAATCCATACCGGGTGGCAGGAGTAGATCAAAAACAAAACTATGGCAAGTTTACCGTATCGGGTGGCAGTAAAGACCGATCGTTAAAAGTGGAAATGATCGGAATCAATGGAGAAATATTAGATAGCTATACCATTTCTGAAAAAGAATTGAAGTATAAAAAATAATGCTTCGAAAAATATTTTATTTATTACCACCTTCATGGAGACATACTTTGCGATGGATAGTATATTTTCCACAGGATATATTTTCTGCCAAAAATCAACTATCCCCTCCAGCTCGTCTCATCTATACCGGCAGAGGTGATTTTATAAAGCAAGGAAAAGAATGGTTGGAACTTTTTATAAAACTGGCAAGTTTAAAACCCTCGGATACGGTATTGGATATCGGTTCAGGCATCGGGAGGATTGCCCTGCCATTAACTCATTTTCTCAATGCTCCCTATGAAGGGTTTGACGCTGTACAGTCAGGAGTTGATTGGTGTACTGAAAATATAACTTCCCGGTATCCTCATTTCAAATTTCACTATTTTCCTTTGCATAATGATCTGTATAACCGATCTGAACTGAATGCCAGTCAATTTGTTTTTCCCTATAATCAACACGAATTTGATTTTGCTTGTGCGATATCTGTTTTCACCCATATGCTGCCTAAAGAAGTTGAAAATTATTTCTCTCAAATGGCCAGGGTACTCAAACCGGGAGCCAGGGCGGTATGTACTTTTTTTATCTTGAATGCCGAATCAATACCATCTATGAACAAACAAAAAGGGGGATTTAAATTTATTCTTTCAGATCACAAGCCGTATGCCTTACTAAATGAAAAAGTAAAAGCCGCCAATGTGGCTTTCCGG
Organism: Saprospiraceae bacterium; assembly: GCA_044227925.1. Taxonomy (GTDB): domain Bacteria; phylum Bacteroidota; class Bacteroidia; order Chitinophagales; family Saprospiraceae; genus JADJLQ01. Next base: position 20,721 of record JBGAVW010000061.1, read on the forward strand.
GAAAATTATTTAGAAAAAGTACTTGATGATCATTCTTTCAACATCATCTCAAAAATACCGGGACATTGGTGTGGAAGGGAAAAATACCATAATCTCGCATTTCAGGATATTTGGATAGTAAATAAAAAGTAATAAATTAAAGATTAGTACAGGTCCCCTGCTTCAATCCACTATGGCTTTTTCAAAATACGCTTTTACTTCCTCTGCACTGGGTTGCTTTGCGGGACTTACCAATCTAAATCCCACATAAGGTGAGTCGGTATTCCACCATTTACTTTTAGGAATTTGCGGATCCCGCACCTGCCATTTGGGAACAGACTTTAATCTGTATGTAGGCAGCAGGTTTAAAGGGTCATCATCTACATATGCACCTCCTTTAACCGTACGGCTGTGTTTCTTAGTAGGGATCATCCAGGGATTTTCTTTTTGTGTAGCTAGGATTTCATAATAATTTTCCCTGAAATCATCGGATGTCCACTCCGCTACATTGCCCAACATATCGTACAATCCCCAGGGATTGGGTAGTTTGGTACCTACTTTGTGATATTTATCATCTGCATTTTCATAATACCAGGCATAATCGCCAAGTTTTGAAGCATCATCACCGAAAAAGTATTTTGTAGTAGTGCCTGCTCTGCATGCATACTCCCATTCTGCTTCAGTGGGTAACCTGAAAAATCGACCGGTCTTATCATACAACCATTTGCAATATCGCATGGCCCCTTGTTGTGTGGTGCTCACCATCGGAAAGCCTCCCCTGTCGCCCATACCAAAGGTTAGATTTACATATTGTGGCGTAGGGCGAGACACCGCATCCGCTTTGTAAGGTGCGGCCACATTAGCAGATTCATCATTGTCCTGATCTCGTTCCCTGAAGCAATTGAATTCATCAAAGGTCACTTCATGTATACCGATATAGATTGGATCGAGTAGTACATTTGTTTTGTCACCCACCTTAAACTCTCCTCCGGGAAGTAATTTCATTTTAAAACCAAAATTGGTGCCCGGAATATTCTGAATAAGGCTATCCTGCGAATTAAGATCAGTCAGTGACAGGGATAAAAAAAAGATAAAAAGTAATTTCATTATTTATTTGCAAATGTAATTGAAATTATAAATCCCTGTTGCAACACATACAGTATTGGTCTGCAAAGAAAAACAGAAGATCAGCCGGATAATTATTTTTTGTCAAAGATGAATAGCCATCTTTCACAATATAACTCCCATCAATGTGGTAAATTTTTTTTAAGTCTGGCATACATGTATGTACCACCTATGGCGGATAGTATAGTGAGAATGGTCACGGTGCTGCCTGCTCCGATCTGAGCATATAATGGACCCGGACAAGCTCCGGTAAGTGCCCAGCCAAAACCAAACATTAACCCTCCGTAGATCTGACCCTTGCTAAAAGGACGAACTGGCAGGTCAATCTTATCCCCGTCTATGGTCGTAAGCTTCAATCTTTTAATGATGAATACAGAAATGATGCCCGTCACCACAGCAGAGCCAATCACACCATACATATGAAATGATTGCAGACGAAACATTTCCTGGATCCTGAACCAACTGATCACTTCTGATTTTACTAATATGATTCCAAAAGCAATACCGGCTAAGGCATATTTTATAAATGCAATGAAAGGTTTTTGAGCATCGTGTATCTCATCGGCCGATGTGGTATTGAGAGAAGCAGATTCGAAATCGGTGTTTAGATCTACTATTTTACCTGGAGAAGAAATTGGTTCAGACATAATTTTAGGCACTTAAAATGAATGGTAATAATAAATGAGTCATTAAAAATCCTCCGACCATAAAACAAATTGTCGCTAACAAGGATGGCCATTGAAGGTAGGATAAGCCCATGATGGAATGTCCACTGGTACAGCCACCTGCATACCGGGTCCCAAAACCTACCAAAAATCCTCCCAGAATGATCATGATAAAACCCCGTGTAGTAAAAATCGACGACCAATTAAAGATTTCCCCGGGCCATTGGGTGTTGGATACTGAAATACCATATTGCTCCAGGTTTTGTTGCAAATCAGGATGTATCACCATAGCAGCATCCGTACTCAAATAACTGGCTGCAATAAAAGCACCTGCCAGGGCTCCACCTGTAAAATAAAGATTCCATTTTTCTTGTCTCCAATCGTATTTGAAATAGTCCAGGTTAGAAGGAACTATAGCAGCGCAAATGTGCCGCATAGATGAGCTGATTCCAAAGGCTTTATTTCCCAATAATAGAAGTATGGGTACCATCAGTCCGATCATGGGTCCTGCTATATACCAGGGCCATGGTTGTAAAATTTTCTCTACCATAATTATTTCAAAAATGTTGGTTTTGTTTGGCAAGTATAGGATTTTTCTAAAACTTATTTTCTCTTCTTCTCCCGGTATTGTCAATTCGTTTCCTCTTAAACTATTGTTAATCCCTATAATAAATGAATTAAAACAATAAACCTTGCTGTTAATTTTGCATCTGTAATTACAAAAAAGAAAATAAAAAAATGAAATCCAGAATTGTTTTAATACTTGCTGCAGTAGTGGTTGGCCTGCAGCTCCCGCTTCAAGCCCAAACCATGGCCAATACCACCGGTAAAGGCAATATAGTATATGTACCATTTGATTTTACTGTTGCTGCAGAGAAAGCTAAAGAATCCGTTGTATACATAGAGGTTAGTTCCGATCCTATGGCTCAACGTAAAAGACAAGAGAACAATGGTGGTAACAGAAGAAGGGTACCTCAGGATCTGGAAGATTTTTTCAGTTTTGATTTGTTTAAAAATTTTCAGTTTGATATTCCTAAAGAAGGCAAGGGGTCTGGAGTAATATTATCATCAGACGGTTATATCGTGACCAATAACCATGTCGTAAACGGTGCTGACGAAATAAAAGTAAAAACGTACGATGACAAAGAGTATACTGCTCATAAAATTGGTGTTGATCCCAGCACTGACCTGGCTTTATTAAAAATCGAAGCCAAGGGACTGTCAGCCATAGAAATAGGAAACAGTGACAAACTAAAAGTAGGTGAGTGGGTACTTGCCGTGGGCAATCCGTACAGCCTTGATTTCACTGTCACAGCAGGAATAGTAAGTGCAAAAGGAAGAAACAAACTCAATCTTATCAAAGACTCTAAACCAATAGAAGAATTTATCCAGACCGATGCTGCCGTGAATCCGGGTAATAGCGGCGGTGCCCTGGTAGATGTTCAAGGAAAACTGGTTGGTATCAATACCGCCATTTATTCTCCTAATGGCAGCTATGCCGGTTATTCATTTGCGATCCCCGTAAATCTAATGCAGCGTGTAATTACAGAAATAAAAGAAAATGGATCACTTGAACGGGTAGGTAGCCTGGGCATCGAAGTACATGAAATCGACGAAGAACTTGCCAAAGAACAAAGATTACCCAGTAAAAAAGGCTTGTTGGTAAAAACAGTTCAGGAGGGCAGCATCGCAGATTACGCCGGTATAGTACCTGATGATATCATATTGCAAGTAGATGGCAAAGATGTAAATACTTTTGACCAACTGGTTTCTATCCGGGATGATTCCAGAGTGGGTCAGACCCTGAGTTTTAAGATCATGCGCAATAATGAAGTAAAAAACATGCCGGTAAAAATGAGAAAGAAAATATAATTTTTAGCATAGCATTTAAGGTTTTCGTTTTTTCAGAGCCCGAAGAGATGTTTTCGGGCTTTTTTAATTTAAGAACTCAAATATGCAAGGATACCCTTTGCTGTGTCTTTTGCTTTAAAACCAACAAATTGGGCTGGTCTCCCGGCTTTTGGGTATATGATTCTGAAATTTATATGTTTGTACCTATTAGTATCTTTGCCAACTTATTATGAATATTTCACTTAACTGGCTCAAAGAATATTTACCCCTGGACCTCAGTGCTTCAGAAACAGCTGAAATCCTAACTAATATCGGACTTGCGGTAGATGGTATTGAGGAATATGAAAGTATACCTGGCGGACTGCAGGGGGTAGTGGTAGGAAAAGTAATAGAATGCATAAAACATCCCAATGCTGACAAACTGTCCCTTACGAAAGTAGATATTGGCACTGGCTCACTACTTCAAATAGTTTGTGGAGCGCCCAATGTTGCAGCAGGCCAGACTGTTTTGGTTGCCACTATTGGTAGTACATTACATACCGCTAAAGGTGAAAAACTAGAAATTAAAAAAGGAAAGATCCGCGGTGAAATATCTGAAGGGATGATTTGTGCAGGTGATGAACTGAGCATTAGCGATGATCATAGCGGAATTATTATTTTAGAAGACAAATGGCCGGCGGGTACGACTGCTGCAGAGGTTTATCCGGTATACAGGGATACCATTTTCGAGGTAGACCTTACTCCCAACAGATCTGACGCCACCTGTCATATTGGTGTCGCCAAAGATCTGGCGGCCTATCTGACCATACACAAGGGAACGCACTACAGATTTCATTCTTCCATAGAGGAGGATGTATATATTGAGCAAAAAGACAAAACCATAAAGGTACAAATAGAAGATACCATGGCTTGTCCCCGTTATTCAGGTATCAGCATTACCGGGGTGACTATTGGACCTTCTCCTGATTGGCTGCAAAACAAATTAAAAGCAATAGGTGTAAAAAGCATAAATAACGTAGTGGATATTACCAACTATGTCTTGCATGCCTATGGTCAACCTCTTCATGCATTTGATTATGACAAAATCGGCAGCGATACCATCCTGGTAAAAAAACTGCCTTCCGGCACCCCATTTTTATGTCTTGATTCTACCGAACGCAAATTGCACCAGGATGATCTGATGATCTGTAATGGACTATCCGTACCTCTATGTATCGGAGGTGTATTTGGAGGTTTGCATTCAGGTATATCCGATACTACAAAAACCATATTTTTAGAAAGTGCTCATTTTAATGCCTCCTCCATTCGACGCACCAGCATGAGGCATGTACTCCGTACTGATGCAGCCACCCGATTTGAAAAAGGTACCGATCCAAACAATACTGTCAAAGCATTAAAAATAGCCGCATCCATGATTGTACAGTTGGCCGGCGGCAGATTAGCATCTGACATTATAGATATTTACCCTAATCCTATTGTTTCGGTAGAATTAACCCTTTCTTTTGACAAAGTAAGGTCTGTAATTGGTCAAAAGATCGGAAATGATCGTATCACAGAGATCTTAAAATCACTGGAAATGCAACCAATTACCGTAAATAATGAACAGGTAATGGTAAAAGTGCCTACCAATAAAGCCGATGTAAAAAGAGAAATTGATGTGATAGAAGAAATACTACGGATACACGGATATAATACCGTGCCTATGCCGGCAAAAATGGAAGTGTCCTTTGGTGTATCTTCTGAGGCAAGTAAAAAACAATCTGCCAAAGAAAATGTAGCCAATCATCTTATCCACCTTGGTTTTAGTGAGATGATGGGGCTTTCCTTGATTGACTCCAGGGCCATTAAGTTGACCGGATATACAGCAGAAGATCTGGTATATATTAATAATACAAGCAATGTGCATCTCGATATCATGCGTCCTGATCTTTTACGCAGCGGTTTGCAATCATTGCAATTCAATCAAAACAGGCAACAGGCTGATCTCAAATTATTCGAATTTGGTAAAACCTATAAAGCAAAAGGCGATAGCTGGCCCTTTGATGAGCATGAATACCTGTCGATCTTCATCACCGGAGCAGTGGTTGCAGAGCATTGGCAATCTAAAGAAAACAAACAAGGACTGTTTTATATTAAAGGATTGGTAGATAGCCTCATCTCGACTTGGTCTTTGAAAAACTGGACAGAATCCCGTCTCGATCATGTTGATTTTGAGTATGGCTTTCAGGTAAATTCCGGTAAAGATGTCCTTATTCACTACGGTAAGATAAACACGAAACTGGCTAAGGATTTTGATTTGAGAGGAGAAGTATTTGTGGCCATGGCAGATTGGGAAAAAATCTGGTCTTTGCTTAAGAAAAAACAAATTACGGCCATTACTCTTCCTTCCAAATATCCAAGTGTGCGGAGAGACCTGGCTACGATTGTGGAAAAATCGGTGCAATGGTCTGATATTTCTGCAGTATTGTCATCTTCTAAAATCCCTCATTTAAAAAGCTTTACTCTCTTCGATGTATTTGAACATGAAGAACGTGTAGGAAAAGACAAAAAGTCTATTGCTATAAGTTTTGTTTTTGAAAATGATCAGCAAACCCTGAAAGATAGTGACCTGGATAAAGCCATGAATGTAATCCAGCAAAAGTTGAAAGAGAAAGCAGGGGCTGTAATGAGATAATACCGTGACCATTTGCCGGGTGAAGATTATCTTCCGAATAATCCGGCGTATCGTTACCGAACCGGCCGGGATAGAAGGTTAAAATCGGGTTAAATCATAAGAAAGTGCAGAATCCACTTTATTCATTTCGTTGGTAAAAGTGAATTAAATCAACTATTATTGTACTTGCTAAAAATGCTGAAAAGCTTTCTTATCATATTAGTTTTTTCTTTATCTATAACTTTTGTTTTTTCACAATCGTTTATCGATAGTAACCTGGTGCAGTTTAGCGGTATGATTGTAACCGATCAGCGCAACGAGCCTTTACCCATTCCCTATGCTCACGTAGGAGTAGAAAATACCCGGCGGGGTACTTATGCTGATCGCAATGGATTTTTCTCCCTGGTTGTACAAAAAGGCGAAAACCTGGTGTTTTCAGCTGTTGGATTTAAGAAGGCACATTACACTGTGCCAAGCGATTTGCCAGATAATCGGTACTCGGTATTTCAGATTTTATATTCAGATACCCTATCCCTTCCGGAAACGGTGATTTATCCCTGGCCGAGCAGAGAAAATTTCAAACAGGAATTCTTAGCCCTGGATGTATCAGACAAATTAAGAGAAATTGCGGCCAAAAACCTGGCTGACAATGCTATGGCTAATCTCCGGAATTCCCTGCCCAGAGATGGCCGGGAAACATTTAGCAGCTACCAGCAACAAGTAGTTCAAAACTACTATTATGCCGGACAATATCGCCCTATCAATCTTTTTAATGTGGTGGCCTGGAAAAAATTCTTTGATGCCTGGAAAGAAGGTAAGTTTAAAAAGAAAAAGGATAAATAAGCCTTTACGTATTAGTTTATCTCTACCTTCTTATTATTTTTTTTGGAATCTGGAGCTACGCAATGCTCAAAGCATATACTAACACTAATACAGATGCTACCAATAGCACCATTTTCATCCATCTCAGATCTTGTAAATATAGGTATTTCATGATGCAAAGATAAGGGCAATTAAATGCCATTTCAACATAAAATATTGAAAGGATATGTTAATTTCAAAATAACAGAATAAAAGATTGAAATTACGTAAAATACTTATGTAAAGTATGTTAAAAACGAAAGCTAATTCCAGATAAGAAGACTTATTAAAGCTATTAATGCCGGCACAGCCTGAATGTATAAAATTTTCTTACTTGCAGTGGCAGCACCATACAGGCCCGCAACAAGTACACAAACCAGAAAAAACATAGCCACGTTGGTATGCCATTCTTTGTCTTTGATAAAAAGTGACCAGACCAATCCTGCAGCCAAAAAACCATTATATAACCCCTGATTTGCTGCCAATGTCTTGGTTGGCTTAAACAATTCATCAGGCATTGCACCTTTAAAGGCTTTCTTGCCCGCTGTTTCCCATGCAAACATTTCAAGATACAGGAAGTAGAAATGCATTAGTGCAATAACAATAATCAATATGTTTGAAAGCATTATTTAGGATTTGTTATAAAGATAGGAAATATCATTAATTTATAATATCCTCATTATGCAATTGCACATCCCGGTATTGGCATTTGAATATCAAATGATCCAAATTGTATACTGAATAGAACGGGTGAGAACTTTCAATTACAAACGGCTACAAACGACACTAATTGATTATTCATATGCACTCCATGGCGATATGACTATTTTTGCCTGCGAATTTTCAATTACATGCAAGCGACAAACACCAAACTCGAAATGGCTCACCAGTACGTAGAATACACTAATAAAAATGTATTTCTTACGGGTAAAGCAGGCACAGGAAAAACCACATTCCTTAAAAATCTTAGAAAAAATTCATCCAAACGAATAGCCGTAGTGGCCCCGACGGGAGTGGCAGCAATCAATGCCGGTGGTGTCACCATGCACTCTATGTTTCATTTATCCTTTGCTCCATTCATTCCCGGCCAGGCGGACCGGAAAGAGCAGTTTAAATTTAATAAAGAAAAAATCCGTACACTGCAAGGCCTCGATTTACTTGTAATAGATGAGATCAGTATGGTGCGCGCTGATGTACTGGATGCTATCGATGCCGTTTTACGCAAATTCAGAAACAGGACTAAACCCTTCGGAGGACTACAATTGCTGATGATTGGTGATTTACATCAGCTGGCTCCTGTAGCCAAAGACGAGGAATGGCAGATTTTAAAAGAGCATTATCAAAGTATGTATTTTTTTGAAAGCCATGCATTGAATCAAAGCCATTTTGTAACCATAGAACTCACCCACATTTTCAGGCAAAAAGATGAAGTATTTATTTCACTATTAAATAAAGTCCGCAATCGAGTATTGGATGCTGAAAGCGTGTCATTACTAAATACAAGGTACCAACCCAAGCTAAGCCCTGAACAATCCAATGGCTATATCCACCTTACTACCCATAATTATTCTGCCCAGGCTATCAATAAATCAAGGTTGGATGCCCTCCATGGTCAATCGTATTGGTTTAAAGCAGAGATTAATGGAGATTTTCCCGAACCATCCTATCCCAATGAATATAATCTTGAGCTCAAAATAGGGGCACAAATTATGTTTGTACGGAATGACCTTAAAGACAGATTGTATTTTAATGGCAAACTGGGAGTGATCACGGCTATACTTACTGAGGATAATCTGATCAAAGTGAAATGCGAAGGCGAAACACAGGATATCCATGTAGGTAAAACCAGCTGGGACAATATTAAATATGAATTGGATGAAAACAAAGAAATAACAGAACAGGTCATTGGCCAGTTCAGTCAATTTCCTCTAAAACCTGCCTGGGCCATCACGATACATAAAAGCCAGGGACTAACATTTGATAAAGCGATCATAGATGCTCAATCTTCTTTTGCCCATGGTCAGGTGTATGTGGCCCTAAGCCGATGCAAAACGTTGGAAGGTTTGATACTGAGTACACCCATACAAGCTTCCAGCATAAAATCAGATCAGACCATCACCAGTTTTCACGAAGTGGCAAAACAATTTGAATTAAATGAGGAAGGCCTTAAAAATGCCAAAAAACAATCCCAAATAGAATGGCTTCTGGAAATATTTGACTACAAATCCGTCAGCAGGGCAATGAATAAACTGTTGTACGCGATTGAAAATAATCAGACCAAACTCCGGGAAAATACCCGAAAACAATTTATCCACATATCCGATAGGTTTAATCTTGAAGTAGATGCAGTAGCTACTAAATTTTCAAATCAGCAATTACCTGTTTATTATGAACAGGATGGTTTGCCTGTAGAAAACACAGCATTGCAGGATCGGTTAAAAAAATCAACCGTATATTTTATAGATAAATTAAAAAATGTAATTCTTGAACCTATAAAAGCATTGGACCTTGAAACAGACAATAAAGAACTTTCTAAAACACTCCAAGATCTAAAGCAATATTGCATTCGCCCGCTATTTGAAAAAATGAAAATAATGGAATCGATGGTGAATACTGGCTTTGATCCGCTGCAATATATTAAAGTAAAAGCCAATACAGCAATTGACTTTGAATCTGAGACAAAGGAAAAAAAGAAAAAATCGGTAAAGACAGCACTGACCTATGAAAGCATAGACGAAAACAAAAACCTGTACAATCAGTTAAAAGAGTGGCGGGATGGGGAGGCTGAGCGCCTCGGTGTGAATCGATATCAAATCATGCCACAAAAAACAATTCAGGAATTGGCTGATAGACTACCTGCTGACCTACCCTCTCTCAGCAATATACATGGGCTTGGTGATAAAAGAATAGAACAATATGGAAATGTCATACTAAAAATGATTCAGAATTATTGTGAAAAAAATGATTTAAAGCCTAAACATGTAGAATGGGAAGTAGAACCAGCTGCCAAATCTTTGCCTAAGGGTGAAACGCAAAAGCTCAGCTTAGAATTATTTAAAAAAGGGATGTCTATGACTGAGATAGCACAAAGCAGGGGGATTACCCTTTCTACAATAGAGAATCATATGGCCACCTTTGTAAAATCCGGCACCATAGATATAAGCAATCTAATTCCGGAGTATAAACTCTTACCTCTTCAAAAACACATACTGAATCATCCGGGACATCGATCCAAAGAGATAAAGGAGGCTATGGGCGATGACTATAGCTACGGCGAGATAAAATTGGTAATGGCCTCGGTAGGGATATGATAAGGATTAACCTTTTCTGTTAAGGATGCCTACACCTCAAGAAGCATCATTTTTTTGTAGAATCATTGAATTGCGGGGCTGGGTATTGCTCTTCTCAGGTGGTTACACGTATTTCACTCTTTCTTATTTAATCACTTTTCCTCCAAAAGCAATTCAATGGGCAGATGATCACTGTAGCCATTGGGGTTAAAAGAAGATTCTTCAGATGGTCTTGAAAATCGGACCGGAGTGTTGTAATCTCCTTTGGTCATACCAGGAAGCTGGAATATTTTACTGGAGATAAAATGAAAGGGATAATCGGCAGCATCTACGGTAAGTGATTTGGATACTATAAATTGGTCTAATATATTTATTTCATTGCCAAATACATGAGTACCCAGTTTTCCATCTAAAAATGGAAACATCGTGTTGAATAAAACCGGAGTTCTTGCATTTTTCACTCTTTCCAGGTTGGAAGTACTGTTTAAATAATCTGTAATCGATCGATCATAAGGTTGATCATTAAAATCACCCATGATCAGTATAGGAGGATTATCATCATGCCGTTCTTC
>JBGAVW010000061.1:31726-31984 GCA_044227925.1 Saprospiraceae bacterium
CCTATCAGGATTAATTCATTCCCTCCCCCTTTGGTGGTAAGATTTACCTGAAAAAGATCCCGCGTAGCGGCTCTCTTCATGATTTCCAATGAAAAAATATGTCCATCATCCGTATAGAGATCAGCATCATAGATAATGGCAATATCTATCCCACGTTGGTCTTTGGTATCCTTATGCAGTACCTTGTAGCTGCGGCCAGTTTCAGCTCCTACTTTATCCATCAGTTTTTTGACCACAAACTCATTTTCTATTTCACAG
>JBGAVW010000062.1:0-31938 GCA_044227925.1 Saprospiraceae bacterium
CCTCCCTCTTTTAGTAATTTGAAAGATATATGTGATGATGCCAAATTGGGGAATATCAGAGTATTTGCAGGACCATCCACCAATTTTGAAAAAGGAAATGCTTCTTTTACCAGGTCTTTGTTAATTGCAAAATTTCCCTGGATATCGCCATCTACCAGCAGGCCAGGATGATCCCGGTGAAGTATGGATACGGCATCTCGCATTTTAAATGGAACAGTACCTTTTACAGATCCAAAATTGGAATAAGATAACAGTGCGATTTTAGGCTCAATGCCGAATTTTCTTACAGCATCGGCAGTTTGTAATGTAATGTCAACTATCGTTTTTACATCAGGATCCAGATTTACCATAGTGTCAGCAAAAAACAACGGCCCTTTTTTAGTCATCAATACATCCATACCTGCTACAATGTGTACATCATCTCTTTTTCCAAACATCCGCAGGGCAGGTCTCATAAACTCAGGATAATTGGCTGTAAGACCACTCACCATAGCATCGGCATGTCCATGTTCGATCATGCTCATTCCAAAATAATTCCATTCCACCATCAGGTTGAGGGCAGATCGCTGATTTACCCCTTTTCGATTTCGTTTGTTGAAATAGGAATCTGCAAACTTTATACGGCGATCTTGTTCTTCGTCGGATCTTGGATCAATGATTTCAACATCCTGGAGTGCCAATTCATTTTCAATGATCATTGATCTTATACGTTCTGCATTACCCAACAGGATGGGATAAGCAAAGCCTTCTTCCTTACATATTTCTGCTGCTTTGAGTATTTTGTAATGTTCAGCCTCCGCAAACACCACTCGTTTGGGATGAGCCTTTGCTTTGGACCGTATCTGCCTGATCATAGGCTTTGAAAGCCCCAGGCGTTTGTTTAACTCTTCTGCATAAGCATCCCAATTTTCTATTTTTTTCTTAGCTACACCTGAAGCAATGGCGGCTTTTGCAACAGCAATAGTAACTACGGTGATCAATCGTGGATCTACTGGTTTGGGAATGATATAATCCGGACCGAAATGAAGATTTGCTCCACCATACGCCGAGTTTACTTCTTCCGGTACGGGTAATTTTGCCAACTCAGCTAGCGCTTTAGCTGCTGCAAGTTTCATTTCATCATTTATCCTGGTGGCTCTTACATCCAAGGCACCGCGGAATATATATGGGAAGCCCAATACGTTATTTACTTGATTGGGGTAATCCGATCTGCCGGTAGCCATGATCACATCTTCACGTGTACTCGTTGCATCAGGATAAGAAATTTCAGGATTTGGATTGGCTAAAGCAAAGACAATGGGATCTTTAGCCATAGACAATAGCATTTCTTTTTTCATTACCCCGGCCACACTCAATCCCAGGAATACATCTGCATCTTTTAATGCCTCCTCCAGTGTATCTATATTCCGATCAGTGACAAATTCCATTTTCTGCTTATTCAGGTCGGTTCGCTTTGTATTTACCACCCCCTTGCTGTCAATCATCACTATATTGGATTTTTGAGCTCCCAATTTATTATACAGTCGGGTACAGGATATAGCAGAGGCTCCGGATCCACTTACTACGATTTTTACATCTTCTATTTTTTTATTTACCAATTCCAATGCATTTAATAATGCTGCCGATGATATGATTGCCGTCCCATGCTGATCATCATGCATTAGAGGTATATCCAGTTCATTCTTTAGCCTGTCTTCAATGTAGAAACATTCAGGAGCTTTGATATCTTCCAGATTGATACCGCCAAAAGTAGGGGATATTGCTTTTACACATTCTACCAGCTTATCGGGATCAGTTTCATTTATTTCAATATCAAACACATCGATATCAGCATAAATCTTAAAGAGCAATCCTTTCCCTTCCATTACAGGTTTGCCTGCCTCAGGGCCAATATTTCCTAAGCCCAGTACAGCAGTACCGTTGGATATGACAGCTACCAGATTGCCCTTGGCTGTGTATTTGTATACATCCTCTTTGTTTTCTTTGATTGCAAGACAAGGCTCAGCTACTCCCGGTGAATAGGCCAGGCTAAGGTCTTTTTGAGTGGCATGGGGTTTACTGGGTATGACCTCGATTTTCCCCGGACGACCTTGCTGATGGTACTGCAGGGCATCTTTTTTTAAATCTGACATATAAAATTTGGTAACTATTTGATTTGCGAAGGTAAGTACAAATCACCTTATGATGTACCGCGTTAGCCGGTCAAATAGAGTAATGCAAATTAAATGAAAGCAGCCTGTAATTAATTCAGGTTATCGCAAATCCTCTGTTTTTACTCCGGGAAATTTTTTAGCATCAAAAGTAAATGAATCATCCCGTACAGACTTTTTTACCATAGATAATACATTCAATTCATACAGGTCTCCGTTTTTTAAATACAATACCAGCTTTTTATAGAGTTTTTTTGTTTTATCAATATCCACCTTGACTTTAAAAAATTCAGCGTTTTTATCCAGTGGCTTGAATTCTATAGTAGCGAAGTTTTTGGTTTCTCCATTTAAAATATAGGTAAAATCAGGGGAGTCGTGTATCTGCAATAATTTAAAAGGGGAAAGTGGATCATCTTCTATATCACTGCCATCCTGGATCTGTACTTCATTTCTTTTCTTTTGGTAGGTCCATAATGTTTTCTGATCGGAGTATACCTCTTGTTCGCTCAGGGTGAGATGAAATTTTTTGCCCTTGATTTCTACTTTTCCTTTTTCAGTTTTTGGCACCGCTTCTGCTGCAGTATATTTAAATTCAAAGCTTAATTCAACTCCTTTTTCAATGCCAATATTGTCTTTGACTTGTTTGAGTAGTGCACCTGCTTTAGGATCAGCATCTTTATTACTTTGGTACGTACTGGGCTTGGTCTGGGCAATCAATATCGTGCTGAAGCAAAACAAAATGACCAAGGGAGTAATTTTTTTCATTAGACTACGGATTTACCTACAAACGTAAGGATATATCAGCAGCTTCTTAAATTATGGTTAAAGATGGCCTGGAAAGAGCTCAGAAGGGCATATCCCCAATTGCGCTTCAACAATTAATTTCTTCCCTTAGGCAAAGGGATAGTATCACGAAATATGTCCAATTTGTCGTAGGCCCCCTCTGAAAATGTGGAATTCATTTCATAAAAAAATAAGACCTTGTATTACTTTGGAAAAGAATGAGTATGATTAAAGATTATAAATTGTGGCTTTTTTATTTGCTATTGTCCACCTCCCTTCACGGTCAAAATGCAGTTTTAGATATCAGGTATGCTACAGTGGATAACAGAGATTTAAAATTGGATCTTTATATGCCTGATCAGAGCCTAAGTCCTTGCCTGATTGTATGGGTGCATGGTGGTGCGTGGCATTCAGGATCTAAGGCTAACCCTCCTATGGATTTACTTAAGAAAGGATATGCGTTGGCCAGCATAGACTATAGAACCACTGTGGAGGCAAAATTCCCTTCATTTATTCATGATATTAAAGCTGCTGTACGGTTTTTGCGGGCACATGCTGCCCAATTCAAATTTAATGGTGAAAAGATAATTTTGTGGGGTTCTTCTGCAGGTGGCCATCTTGTAGCGTTAGCTGGAATGTCAAATGAGGTGAACGAAATGGAAGGCAATGTCGGAAATGATTTAAACACATCATCCAGGGTGCAAGGTATAATTGATTTTTATGGCCCCAGCAACCTGAGCACTATCATGAACCAATCCACCCCCCATGGGGCAGGAGTACGTGGGCCTGCACTGGCATTGATGTTTGGCAAGCCATTAGATCAGTCAAAAGAGGATTTAGTAAAAGCCAGTCCGGTCACATATGTTACAAAAGACGATCCACCATTATTTATATGCCATGGAGATCAGGATATACAGGTGCCCATAAACCAATCTATAGAATTATTTGGAAAATACAAGGAAGCAGGTTTGCCCGTCCAATTAGAATTTGTCTTTGGTGCAGGGCATGGTGGCAAGCAATACAATGACCCTGGCCTGATACACAAAGTGGAATCATTTATTAAATCGATACTGGATAAATAATTCAAATTTGAATCAGTACCGGGATATTCTACATCACGGGTAACCGGAATTCAGGAGATCAAAGTACTTCGTTGAATTCAATTCTTTCTCCATCCGGACCGACGATATGGAAAAACTTTACTCCATTTTTCCAAAAAGGAAGGAAAACAGGGGCATTTTGAACCAGCTCAAAACCTGCATCCTGTATAGATGAAAAAACAAGATCTATTCCTTTTACATCAAATGCAAAATGGTCAATATGGCCATCTTTTCTATTCAAAATGTCTTGTTCTATGAGATCTACCGGCAGCTGATACAATTCAATTGTGATTTCTTTCAATTGCATCATTACACATCTCCCTTTGCCTTCCGGTATCTCGAATGCTGAGTCCATTACATTTTCAAAACCAAGCTTTTGATAAAATGCAATACTTACAGAAATATTTTTAACCGGAATTCCAATATGTTGAATTTTGGAAAGGGGAAGGGTAATCATCAAGCAGTTTATTTTGATTTGATAGCTTCTTCTAATTTTCGATTAAATTCATCAGCACTTTCGATCATGGGATAATGCCCTGTACCATGTACATAGAATACCTTGGCACCCTTGAGGCAATACTTATTCAAGGTATCTAACTGTACCGGTTGTACATCACTATTTACTAATACAAGAGGCATTTGCAATTGAGACATCATGGTCATTTCAGTTTGGGCTATTTGAGCCAATGCTTCCAGTACTGAAATTGAAATATCATGATCGGCTTCCAATACATTTTTTAAGACCCGGCTTTTTACGCTATCGGGCGTACTTGGCTGAAATAGAAAACTTCCCATAGTATTAATTGCGACAGTATCATAATTAGCTCGGAAATTATCGAAGAAAAGCGTATTGGCCACGCTCTGAGCAGAATCATATGGTTGGCCGGGGCTATGAAGATTATCGATCCCAATAATTCCGATTACATTGGGAGTATGCCGGCTGGCCGCCATAAGGATAATGTCTCCACTCATAGAATGTCCGATCAATATTACATTTTTCAATTTCAACGAATCAATGCATTTAATGACATCTGAAGTATAATGATCAAAACTCCAATCTTTCCTCGATTTATCTGATGCACCAAACCCAGGCAGATCCACAGCAATACACCTATATCTATTTTTAAAATAATCTATCTGATTTTGCCAATACTCTTTATTTATACACCATCCATGTATAAAAAACAAAGTGGTATCTCCATGGCCGGAGTCAGTATAGCTTATTTTAAGACCGTCATGGGAAGTATAGCTTTTGTTGGTGGTAGATGTGATATCTTTTTTGCAAGCCAATAAGGAAACCAGCAGCCCACAAATTGCTATTTTACTTTGTACCGAAAACATAGCTTGTTTTTTGATTATAAGTCTCGCCAGGTCTCAAAATTGTATTTGGAAATAACGGTTGATTAGGCGAATCAGGATAGTGCTGAGTCTCCAGGCAAAGCCCGGCATGCTTCATGTATTTTCTTCCTTCTTTAGTGTCTACCAATTTACCATTTAGGAAATTACCGGTATAAAATTGCACGGCAGGCTCTGTTGTGTATAATGTCATTAATCTTCCAGAGGCCGGGTGATACAGTTCAGCTGCTTTGCCCATACCTTTAAATATAAAATTATGGTCGTAACCACCTTCTACTTTGTCAATATCCTGTCCGATGCGTTTTGAGTTGATAAAATCAAAGGGAGTATTCACTACAAATGCCACTTTGCCAGTCGGGATTAGCTCTTTGTCAACCGGGGTATACAGCTCTGCATTAAGCATAAGTTCATGGTTCAATATGGTGCTGTCGGTACCTGCTGAAAGATTAAAATATGCATGATTGCTCAGGTTTATGGGTGTAGCCTTGTCTGTTGTAGCTGTGTAATCTATTACGAGCTGATTATCCGGTGTCAAAATGTATTTCACGTTCATATCTAGGTTTCCGGGGTACCCCTCTTCACCGTCCGGGCTGAGATAATGAAAAGTCAACGTACTATCGGTAGTTTCTTTTACTGACCAAACTTTTTCATCAAATCCTTTGTTACCTCCGTGAAGGCTGTTTTTACCATTATTTGCAGCAAGCGTATAGGTAATGCTATCTAATGTAAATTGCGCTTTTGCTATTCGGTTAGCATATCTTCCAACGATACAATTAAAAAAAGGATTGTTGTTCTTCATTATACCATCGAGGGAGTTAAAGCCCAACAGCACATCTCCGGTCTTCCCATTTTTATCCGGAACCAATATATTCATGATGGTACAACCATAATTAGTGATTTTTACTTCCATATTATTATTGGTTCTGAGGGTAAAGAGAAAAGTGCTGTCTTTTCCCACCATACCAAAAAACGACGATTGAAGTTTTGGTCTCGGTTTGTGTTCTTGTAGAGATTGATCAGGAATAGCTATTGTTTTTACCGGTAAATCATCAGATGTTTTAGAAGTTTGCTGTTTACAGGAAGTAAAAATAGTTATGGCTACTATGTACAAAAAAGTGAAGGTTTTTTTCATTCTTACCAATTTTTAAGGCAGTGAAGATAAAAAAAAAGATGGCTTCATGTCCAGGATTAAAAGTCTTATTTTTGCCTTTACATCATGCAACCAGATCGATTCGCAGCGATGCGAATAAAAGAATTTCAGTTTTTTATTTTTGGCAGACTCCTTTTTATCACAGGATTAAGAATGATGTCTACTGTACTCGCATGGTGGATTTATGAGGTAACACACGATCCTTTTGCCATAGGTCTCATTGGGCTGGCTGAAGTAATACCTGCTGTATCTCTTGCATTGTATGCCGGACATATTATCGACATTACGGACAGAAGTAAAATCTTACGCTATTCCGTAATGGCATTTTCATTCACTATTTTCCTGATTTTTATTATTTCCACCTCGTATTTTCAAAATCTTTTTCCGGAGAATAAATGGCTTCCGGTTTTATACGGTCTGATATTTATCACGGGTGCCATCAGGGCATTTTCAGGTAATGCATTTCATGCGATCATAGCTCAATTAGTCCCTTTTGAATCTTTACCCAATGCAATTACTTTTAATAGTGGCACTTTCCTTACTGCATCTATTACAGGACATGCCATGGGAGGGCTCTTAATAGCTGGCATGGGTATTAAAAATACCTTGTTTATTTCATTTATTCTAACCGTGTTGGCTTCATTTTTTCTTAGTGGCATTTCAGCCAAATTGCCGGGAGAAATAAAAAAAGATATCTCTGCCTGGCAAAGTGTACGTGAAGGTCTGGCTTATGTATATAAAACCAAAGACCTGTTTGCCGCTATGATATTAGACCTGTTTGCAGTTTTATTTGGTGGGGCAGTAGCGATGATACCTGCATTTGCAAAGGATGTCTTGAATGTGGGACCTACCGGGTTTGGTTGGCTCAATGCTGCTGGCGATATGGGAAGTATGATTACCGTGATCGGTTTAGCACTTCGGCCTTTGAAAAAAAATCAAGGGAAAACGTTACTTTATGTAGTAGCTGGTTTCGGTCTGTCGATTATTGTATTTGGCGTATCCAAATCCTATTTGCTTTCATTCATTGCTTTGTTTTTGAGCGGTGTGCTCGATGGTGTGAGTACCATCATCAGAGGTACTATTGCTCAGGTTAAAACTCCAAATGAAATCAAAGGCAGAGTACTTTCTGTCAATTCAATTTTTATAAATTCTTCCAATGAATTGGGCCAGTTTGAAAGTGGATTAGCTGCTAAAATGTTGGGCTTGGTACCCAGTGTGATCTTTGGTGGTAGCATGACTTTATTGGTGGTTATTGTCACCTGGTTTAAAGCACCTACATTGAAAAAGCTGGAATATTGAGGGATTTACGAATTACGATTTTACTATTTACAATTGCAGCATCTAATTCAAAGAATAAATAGGGTACAAGTCAAATTCGTAAATGCTTAAATCGTAAATCGAAAATTACACTTCCAGTTTATACCCGTTCCGATATTCATTCATCAGGTATTGTTTATTTACTGCACCGTCAGTAAACATTTGTTTTGACTTATCCCAGGTCAGTTTCTTTTGACTTCGATAAGCAATATTACCCATTTGACAAACTTTAGCAACTAATGCAGCTGCCTCTATTGGGCAGTTCAATTCATTAAATTTTCGGTTACGTACTACGTTGGCAAAGTTTTCCATATGCAGTTGTACTCCATTGTCTTCTCTGGCGTGATAGGGCTCTATGACCTTTGTTTTTACCCCTTTTTCTTCTAATACTTCCCAGCCTGCCCGGTCTAATACCAATGTTCCATTATTTCCAATAAAACCTATTCCGTGGGTACGCATATAGGGTCCATTGTCAATAGCCAGGGCATGATCCCAGTTCATCAGGAAATTATCAAATTCATAAATTGTAGTTTGGGTGTCGGGGGTTTCATGACTGAGATCGGGATAGGCAAATTTTCCACCCAATGCTGATACGGTTTTAGGCATGGTTGCTTTCATGCCCAGCAATGCATAGTCAATGATATGCACCCCCCAATCGCACATTAGTCCACCTGCATATGGCCAAAACCACCTGAAATTAAAATGGAAATGTTCAGTCTTAAATGGTCTGTGAAGAGCAGGTCCTTGCCACATATCGTAGTCAATTCCATTGGGAACAGCAGTAGCCGGGGTTTTGGGCGATGGTTTCATCCATCCCTGGAAAGCCCAGGTTTTTACCATACGCACGTTACCTAATTTACCGGAGTGTACATATTCTATAGCTTCTCTAAAATGTTTTTGGCTACGTTGCCATTGACCTACCTGTATAGCGCGGTTGTATTTTTTTTGAGCTTTTTCCATCATCAGCACCTCTCCGATACTATTGGCTATCGGCTTTTCGCAATACACATCCTTACCTGCCTTGCACGCATCTATAGTGATCAGCGGATGCCAATGATCAGGTGTGCCCACTATAACAAAATCGATATCCTTAATTTCAAGCAATTTTCTATAGTCTTTAAATGTTTGCACTTTTGAAGCATCTACTCCAAGACCTTGCAACTCGCCCATTCTTTTATCCAATACCGATTGATCTACATCACAAAGTGCCACCAATTGTGAGTTGGGCATATTAATGGCAGCTCGGGTATTGGTCCATCCCATTCCATTTATACCTATAGCACCGAAACGCAAAGTATCCGAGGCAGGATTTTTACGATTGTAAATAAGGAAAGGAGAAGCTTGCAAATTTGAAATGGCAGTCCCTCCCAGTACCGCTAGCCCGGTATTTTTTATAAATTTTCTTCTGTCAGACATATTCATATATTATAGCATGCTAATATAACACAATTGGTGATCTTCTATAAGAATTTACCATCCTGATTTAGGAGAAGGAAATTAACCCCAAAAAAAATTTATTATAATTAAAAATACCTGTTAAATTTAGAAGCTGATATTGCGGGAGTAGCTCAGTTGGCAGAGCGTTGGCTTCCCAAGCCGAAGGTCGCGGGTTCGAGCCCCGTTTCCCGCTCTTTTTATAATGAATGTATCTTATTTAGGATCATCAATGGTTTAGAAGCATATCTGTTTTGCTCATTCATTTCATATCCATTCATTTATTTCAAATTACGATTGGAGCTAAAATAGTAGGGTCCTCGGATTTGCGGAACCATATATGGAAAGGCTCTCTATAATTTCATCAATCCAAGCATAAGGTCCAGTCAAGTGGAAATAGACCCTTTGGATGCCTATATGCTAAAAAGTTTTGAAAATAATATCAATGAGGCTAAATTATTCGTAAAGATTTAGATTTCAAGGCTTTAATTCGGCAAAATATTCAACATTTTCCCTATATCTTTGTTTTCTCATTAAAATAGATTTAGTCTAATTAGTATGGAAACAGCAGTAAAAAGTCCGGTAATGTTATATACAGAGCAAACGCCTAATCCGGAGACCCTCAAATTTGTAATGAACCGAATCATATACAAGGGTATAGCCGATTTTAAAAATGCAGAACAAGCCTACAATTGGTCGCCGTTTGCCTCAGCATTATTTGAGTTTCCTTTTGTAAAGGGAGTTTATCTGTGCAATAATTTTGTTACTATTACCAAAGAGTCAGAAATTGAGTGGAATGATATCATGCTCGAATTGAAGGAATACATTAAGTCCTATGTAGCAGAAAGCAAGCCAATTATCTTAGAAGGTTACCAGGAGTACCTGGATCAGCATGAAAAGGATAATCCGGTCATGCATTATAATGAGGCCGATGCAGAGTTGGTGAAGCGTATTAAAGATCTTATTGAAACCTACGTAAAACCAGCGGTGGAGATGGATGGCGGAAATATTGAATTCAAAGCATATGATCAGGGAGTAGTATATGTGATCATGCAAGGATCCTGTAGCGGCTGCCCTTCTTCTACAGTAACTCTCAAAGCCGGCATTGAAGGCATGTTAAAAAGGATGATACCTGAAGTTAAAGAGGTGGTAAGTGAAATGGGCTAGGTGGCTTATGCGTTTTCAATGCTGAGTATTGAGTTAGAACAATCAAATAAGTGATTTTTTTTGTATCATTACAGAAATACATATTAATATTTTCAAGGGATGAATTTGGAAAAGATAGCTGATCAGGCAATGGCAGTGATCAAAGAAACAGGAGTTTGGATAAAATCTCAGAGAGATTCGTTTACAAAAAATCATATTGAAGAAAAAGGATTAAATAATCTGGTTTCCTATGTGGATAAAGAAGCAGAGCATTTACTGGTCTCCGCATTAAAAAACATTTTACCCGAAGCTGGTTTTCTTACAGAAGAGGGGACAGTAATACAAGATAATGCTGCAGAATGGCAGTGGATAATAGATCCATTAGATGGGACCACCAATTTTATACATGGTATACCTTTCTATTGTGTCAGTGTTGCCCTGGCCCATAATGGAGAATTTATGATAGGCATTATTTATGATCCAAATCTAAATGAATGTTTTCATGCAATCAAAGGCAAAGGAGCATACTTGAATAGCAAAACCATTTCCGTAAGCGAATCTACCTCTTTGGCCCATTCTGTAGTGGCCACGGGTTTTCCTCATCGAAGCTTTGAAAAAATGGAAGAGTATGTGCAGTCGCTGGATTATTTTTTTAGGAATACACGCAGTCTTAGAAGGTTAGGTGCTGCCGCCTTAGATATGGCATATATTGCTTGTGGCAGGATGGATGCTTTTTTTGAACTCAAACTGATGCCATGGGATATTGCTGCCGGTACCTTAATTGTAAGAGAAGCAGGTGGTATAGCAACTGATTTTTTGGGAGACCATGACTTATTATTTAAAAATCAGATCATTTGTGGCAATAGACCTGTGTATGCAGAAATGAAGCAGGTGCTGGACCAATACTTTGGTGGCTGATCAATTCAAATTTGAGTTTTTTACCGGATGATTATGGTTTGGATGAGTACAAGTGTAATGTCTGCAATCCTTGATAAAATGTACGACGGTAATATACAGGGCCTTCAGAAACCAAGATGGACAGGAATTCCCTCGTCTATTTTTTTCCACTCTTAATCGAAGCTTTCTACTGAAAATCTTTAAAACGATTAAGTTTAGTGCATAAAAGTGTAAATATTGCAGATTCTAAGCTATGTTATTACTCGAAAATATTAAAATGGCCTTCTCCGCCATCCGGAACAACCTTACCAGGGCCACGCTTACCTTGATGATTATTGCTGTCGGAATCATTTGTTTGGTAGGAATACTTACGGCCATAGATACCTTAATATTTAGTCTTAGTGATAATTTTTCATCTCTTGGATCCAATTCATTTAGCATTTCTCCCACTTGGGGTACTATGCAAACCAGGCAGAATGGCAGAGTGCAAAAAAGAGGTGAAGAGATTACCTTCCAGCAAGCTATGGATTTTAAAGAACGAATGAAAATAGATGGTGAAGTTGCTGTATTTTTTAACGGGACCAATAGAGCTGCATTAAAATTTGAAAATGAAAAAACCAATCCTACGGTAGCCGTATTAGGAGTAGATGAAAACTATCTCGATGTAAAGGGATATGATATAGAATTTGGTCGTTGGTTTACTAACCCTGAAATCCAAAATGGAACTGCTAAAGCAATAATTGGAAAAGACATCGTCAAATTATTGTTTAAAGACAGAGGCCAGTATGCAATAGGCAAAATAATTCTGGTAGGAAATATAAGAGTACAGGTAATAGGGGTCCTGAAATCGAAAGGATCATCTATGAATAGCTCCAGCGATAGGGTGGTCTTATTGCCTCTGATCCAAGCCAAGCAATATTATGCATCACCCAATGAAAATTACGATATCGCGGTAAAAGTAAATCAGGTAACTGAGCTGGATAATGCTGTAAATGATGCTACCGGCCAGATGAGGTTGGCAAGAAGACTTAGAATAGACGAACAAAATGATTTTGAAATAGAAAAAAGCGAAGGCCTTGTAAATATCATAAAGGAAAATACCGTAAAAATAAGATTGGCCACTATCGGTATAGGATTGATTACCTTATTAGGCGCTGCCATCGGACTCATGAATATTATGTTGGTTTCTGTCACCGAGCGTACCCGTGAGATCGGTATCAGCAAGGCCATTGGCGCTACCAGCCGGAATATCATGATTCAATTTTTAGCTGAGGCTGTGTTAATTAGTTTATTAGGAGGATTAGTGGGGATTGTGTTGGGAATATTAGTTGGTAATGTGGTCACTATACTTATTGGCGGAAAGTTTCTGATTCCATGGAATTGGATTTCTTTAGGTGTATTTGTATGTATAGTGGTAGGAATATTTAGTGGTTTGTATCCTGCTTTGAAAGCGGCAAGACTGGATCCTATTGAATCCTTGAGATATGAATAGTAAGATCAAGGCAGTAGCTTTATCTCAATTGATATAAACGTACCAGTTCTTTTATTTCCTCCATACTTCTGGTTATTTTTGGATACTTATCCGGTATTTCCATTTTGCTGTAGTCTTTGAAATACAACAAACAAGCATCTTTCCACCATTCTGCCTCCCATCGCTGTCGCTTAAGCTTTCCGGCAATATGTGAATGTGTTTCCGGATCAATACTGGATTTTATCGATTCCCATGTTTTGATAAAATGGTCCACTTCGGCAATACCCAGGTGATACCTTGCGCACAATTCTTGCCACAAGGTATTACCGGTGGCTAGCTTTTTATTCCATGGTATGTGGTGAAACCAAAGTAAATAGTGTAAAGGAATGTGATCTTCATCAGTCCATAATTTAACCACTTCGGGATGATAGATATTTAAAGCAGAAGAGCCACTACTTGTTCTATTAAATCCTAAGCCTGCAGAGTCTGCTTTATGGTAATATGTTGATGTCCAATCTATCCGGCCGCTTCTGGAGAGCCAGGGCTGAGGTCCAAAATGAATGCCTTCACCCATGATATGGTGTAATCCGAGTGGGGTCATATAGTTTACACAGGCCTCGTGGCTTTTCATCATTATAGCATTTATTTTGGCCACGGCATCCGGATTGTTGGTTATTGACATTTTGATCCAATCATTGGCAATTTCATTTGGAGTAAGATCCGGATTCCAGGCAAGCCTGCCGAATGCATACCAGTTGGCCTGATTAGCAGTATGTCCTGTCCAATTTCGATCCGATCCGGTATTGGCCACTCCTGCTATGCCGGATAGGGTATGATTATCCAATGATCCATCTATTACCCGTGAAACTAATGAACCTTTACCTTTTGAATACGTGTCTGATTCCAATACCTCTTTAAACATATTCGCCAGGTATACCCAATGTGTGGCGAATCCCAGATATTCCTGTGTAATCTGAAATTCCATTACTAATGGTGTCTTTGGCATGGCCCCAAAAAGGGGATGAAATGGCTCCCGGGGTTGAAAATCTATTGGACCGTTTTTTACCTGCACTAATACATTTTCTCTAAACTGGCCATCCAATGGTTTAAACTCATTGTATGATTCGGCAGCACGATCGTTTTTAAGATCTGCTTTATACACAAATGCCCTCCAGATTACAATTCCACCATATGGGGCTAATGCTTCGGCTAACATATTGGCACCATCAGCGTGGTTGCGATTATAGTCCTGGGGCCCTGGTTCACCTTCGCTATTTGCTTTCACAAGAAATCCACCAAAATCTGGGATGATTTTATAAATTTCACTAGCTTTTTCTTTCCACCATTTTTTTACCTCCGGATCTAATGGATCGGCAGTTTTGAGACCTGATAAGTTTACAGGTGCACTCCATCGGACAGAAAGATAGGTTTTAATTCCATATTTTCTGAACACATCGGCTAAAGCAGCAACTTTAATTAAATATTCTTTGGATAAAAATCGGGCACTGGCATTTACATTATTTACGCTGGTCCCATTTATTCCAATCGAGGCAGTGGCTCGGGCATAATCTATATACCGAGGATCTATCACATCGGGCAGATCATACCAATCCCAAAGAGATGAGCCTGCATACCCTCTTTCTATAGTGCCCACTACATTGTCCCAATGATTGAGCATCCGAATTTTAATTTTTGGAGCATCGTGTAGATCAATTTTATCTAAAGATTGATTGGTTTGTATTGCTTTTAATAGGGCAAAGCTTCCATATAAAAGTCCTCTGTCAGAGAATGCGGAGATTTTTATATTTCCGTTTTGATTTATAATTGAGTATGCTTCGGGATTTTCTTGATTGGTGGAAGCTAAAAGCGCCAGCCTTATTTGTCCGTTTCCATTCGTATTTGTAGTATTTATTTCTTTGTTTAATAATCCTTGCAATCCTGCCTTAAGTTCTTGCACTGCACTCTGAATCACAGGAGACATGGGTGCAATTACTCTGATCGAATTTAGCTCAGTTCTGTATTTGGTGAGCAATCTTGTGTTCTGTATTTTGTCGTATTTGAGCCAAAGTCGATATCCATCATCTGCTTTACTTATTTGAAAGCACAAAAAAATGAGAATCCAATTCAATCCAGGTTTCATAATCTAAGTATTAGTTTGGTAAAAATAGTATAGTTAACTGGCTTATTTTTGTCATTAAAATAAAATTAAATCATGCAGACCTGGGTTATCTATGCTATTATCGCAACCATCACCGGTGGAATTGCATTGGTGTTTGCTAAAATGGGTATGAGGGATGCTAATGAAAGCCTGGCCCTGGTGATCAGAACAGGAGTATTGTTTGCAATTATTTTGTTGGCTGCTGTTTGGAATAATGGCTTTAAAGATATCAAATTGGTGCCCGCCCGGGCCTGGTGGTGGTTTGCGGCTGCCGGGCTTACAACCGGGATTTATTGGATCAGCTTTTTTAAAGCAATGCGTACAGCAAATGTTTCTGCTCTTTCCATTATTGATAAAGGAGGAATACTAGTTACTTTTTTTTTATCCTGGTATTTATTAGGTGAGCAATTGACTCCCAGATTGTGGATCGCTACGGCTTTAATATTGGCTGGTACAATATTATTAATATGGAAATAAACTCCTATTATTAATCCGGGGTTCTTTCTTTAGATTCCTTTTGGTGTACTCATTAAATAATAGGGATGTTGACTTTTTTATGTTTTAAGTTACATTTTGATTTCAATCCTTTTATTAATATCGATTTGGTTTTGAATAGAGGTTGATGAACAATTTTTGTCAATTCAACAATATTCCACTTATAAAGGTTTTTTCCACCTTTGTTTTCATTATATCATCCTCTGCACATTTTATAAGGTCTTGGGACAGTATGATAAAATCGGCATATTTACCAGGGCTGATACTTCCTTTTATTTTATCTTCAAATGCTGAATATGCTGCAGACAATGTATATGACTTTAAGGCTTCTTCACGAGTCATTGCTTGTTCAGAGAAAAAGGTAAAACCATTATCTACCCGCTTTCGGGTCACACTGGCATAGAATGATTCTATAGGATCAATATTTTCTACAGGTACATCCGTGCCATTGGTTACAACCGCTCCTGTTTTAAGTAAGCTCCTCCAGGGATAGGATTCGTATTGAGCTCTGAATTTTCCCAATCTTTTTTCAACAAATAAGGCATCGCTGGTGCAATGAATACCTTGCATTGCTGCAATAATACCCAATTTTCCAAATCGGGGAATATCACTGGTATCTATATGCTGAGCATGCTCGATTCTCCACCTGAGATCTCTTTTATCAGGATGAGTATTGAATGTTTTTTCCATGAGGTTCAATACTTCTTTATTCGCCTTATCGCCAATGGCATGAACACATAATTGCAAATTGCGTTTAATACAAATAGCTGCCATGGCTTCTACTTCGGATATCTCAGTGGTATTTTGACCATAAAAATGATCTGTCCGATCAGAATAAGGGGCTAATAACCATGCACCGTACGCACCCAGGGCTCCGTCCACATCAGATTTAATAGCTCGCATAGTAAAATGATCATTTCCAGCACCGATGATAGGGAATGTATTCAATTCACTTTTTTGCATTTCCGTGCTTCGTTCGCGTAGCATTGCCCACAGTCTGATTTTCAATTTCCCACTATCTGCTAATTCTTTGTACCAATCCATTTCTTCAAAGCTGCTGCCGGCATCCTGGAAAGAGGTGACTCCGTTTTGTATACATTCCTTTTGGGCAAGCTCTATACCATCATGCCAAATTTTTTTCAATTCTTCCGGTGGAAGACCCTTGAGATATATATTATAAGCTTGCCGTATTATACGTTGAGCAGTTTCTTCGAACATACCAATCGCATTTCCATCACTATCTCTTACGATCGATCCTCCTTTTGGATCAGGAGTTTCTTTGGATATGCCGGCAAGTTCCATAGCTTTTTTATTGGCAAAGGCACCGTGGCCACTGGCATGGGACAGCAGTACAGGATTATCAGGAGATATTGCCGATAAAGCGTCGTGCATAGGATAGCCATGTACAGAAGCAAATAAAGGTTGGGTCCATTTTTCCTGATGCCATCCTCTGCCTATAATCCACTGGCCGGGTTTTGCGGACTTTACTTTTTCTGCTACCATGGCTACGACTTCATCCCAACTTTTGGTTTTAATAAAATTAAGGTTAATCAGACTGCCTCCAAGACCTGCAAAATGGCCATGACCTTCTATAAAACCGGGCATTATAAATTTTCCTTCCGCATCGATCACTTCCGTTTTTTCAGACTTCAATTTTTGTATTTCTTCATTTGTTCCGATTTCAAGGAATTTACCATCTTTTATCGCAAATGCCTGGGCCATGGGCTTGCTGGTATCTACGGTATAGACATTGGCATTGATAATGATTTTGTCCGCTGTCGTTTTTTGATTACAACTAAATAAAGCGGAAAAAAAGAAAAGCAAAATGATATTTTTCATTTCTGGAAGCTTTTAATTGAGCAAAGCAAAAGTATTGAAATAAGATTGATTTGAAAGTGTATTGAATTGAAATTGAAACAAACTAATTTTCTGCACAATGAATGACTTAAAATAAAAAACCGATATTTGCTCCCACAATTAAACACGATTCAAATGACTATAGCCATTGGCGCAGATCACGCAGGATTTGAAGTAAAACAATCGATATTAAAGAATCTGCAGGCGCAAAACCTGGATTGCATAGATTACGGCACCTATGATGCCACCAGTGTGGACTATCCCGATTTTGCACATCCGGTAGCAAAAGCGGTGGAGGAAGGTGTCGCTGATTTCGGAGTGCTGGTCTGTGGCAGTGGTAATGGTGTAGCCATTACAGCCAATAAGCATCAAGGTATCCGTGCAGCTATATGCTGGAATGACGACATTACCCGATTAGCCAGAAAACACAATGATGCTAACGTAATTTGTATACCGGCCCGCTTTTTAGAACCAGGCATGGCAGCTAATATGGTCGATTTGTTTTTGCATGAAGAGTTTGAGGGGGGCAGGCATGCAGTAAGGGTAGGGAAGATAAGTAATTGTTAAATCTACTTTCCTTCCAGTACTTCTTTCAGTACCATCGGACCCAGGTCGTCACTTTCAGCCAGATAGAGGTATCCCGGTTGACTACTATCAAAGATCATGGTATACTTCTGATCTTTTCCAATACGCTTTACTATAGCATCCATTTTGTCTAATATAGGACTATACAATAGGTCCCGGCGAATGGCTAATTTTTGCTTTAACTCTTCTTCAAAAGCTCTGAGATTTTCTTGTTCTTTTTGAAGCTCTTCTTCTTTTTTCTGTGCAGCTATAGGTGCTAAATTGCCTTTTTGTTGTTCGGCCTGATAGTCAGCTACATGCTTTTGGAACACTTTTATTTTTTCCTGGATAGATACAGTCAATGTATCCTGGTATTTTTTTAAAGATGAATCAGCCAGGGCTATTCCAGGTACTTTACTCAATATTTCTGCTGAATTGAGATAACCAAATTTTTGCTGAGAATAGACGATGACGGATATAGAAACAATAACAAGGGTAAAAAAGAATTTTTTCATTTTTTTGATTGAATGTTAAGATTAAGACGATGAATTGGTTGGAAGGTTACATAAATAAACGACCCCGGAAAACATATTTTCCAGGGTCTGGATTTAAATTCTTTAACAGAAAGTAAGAATATTATTTACGATCGTTTACTTTTTTGTTTTCGATTTCTCTCATACCGTCTTGTATTTCATCCTCGATGGCATTACGAGCATTATTAAATTCACGGATTCCTTTTCCAAGGCCTTTCATAAGCTCCGGAATTTTTTTACCGCCAAATAATAAGAGTACGGCTACAAAGATCAAGATCCATTCGCCTCCTCCTGGCATAGAAAAAATTAAAAATTGATTCATCTCTATTGGTTGATTAAATGAAGTAACAAATATAAGGTTTATTTAGGCAGATAGTAATAAAGTAGGGCCTGGCGCAAGTTAAATTATTTTTTGAGACCGATTTCTCTTAATCGCTCAGCCAGATACTCGCCTGCAGTAATAGGTGGATAATGCAGCGGGTTTTCGGCAGTAACCGTCTTAGGCAAGCAGGTAAGATCCATCTCACTCCTTGGATGTAGGAAAAAAGGGATGGATAATCTTGGCTTATGCCAATCTTCCCTGGGAGGATTGATTACCCTGTGTGTGGTGGAAATCAGATAATTATTGGTCAATCTCTGGAGCATGTCTCCAACATTGATAACTATTTCATTGTTTTCAGGTACTACATCGAGCCATTCATGATTTAAATTAAGCACTTGAAGGCCACCGGCCGAAGCACCTACTAGTAAGGTAATCAGGTTTATATCTTCATGTTGCTCAGCCCGTATCGCTGACAATGGTTCTTGGGTGATGGGAGGATAATAAATGGCTCTCAGTATACTGTTTCCATTCTTTATTTTTGGCGCAAAGTAGGAATCTCCCAGGCCCAGGTGAATGGAAATGGCTTTTAGCAAATGCCCGCCGGATTTTTCAAATGATTTATAGAGTTTTTTACCGGTAGCTAAAAATTGAGGCTTCTCCCGAACATATACGTTTTTAGGGTATTCCTTCTTGATGGCATCTTTACCTTCTACTTCCTGTCCGATTTGAAAAAATTCTTTTAAATCCCCAACATTAGATTGTTTGGCATGCTCTTTCCCAAATGAAGTATATCCCCGCTGACCGGCTAATCCGGCAATTTCATATTTTTTCTTCTTCTCAATAGGCAAAGCAAAAAAAGCTTGTGATTCAGTGTAAAACTTATTTACCAATGCTTTCGGAATTCCATGGTTTACCACACCTACAAATCCTATATCATGAAAAGCAGTTCCCAGCTTTTTAATAAATGCTTTTTTTGCTTTTTCATCGCCTTTAGTAAACTGGAGAAGGTCCACCAACGGAATAGCTCTTTTTTTAGCCATATTATATTATATTTTTTTTGAATATGTGCAAATATCGTACCAAATGGTTGAAAGGGGCAGTAGTCCATTGTTTACAATCCCTGCTAATCAGTTTGCCACGCTGCCTTTTTCAGTTTTCTTTGCCAATTACCACTGATCCACTTACCTCGGTTTGTATTTTGCTTTCTGAAGAATCTGATCATAATCATGTTCGTTTGCTAACTCCGGCAGACTCACTTTATTGTTTTTGGCATAGGACTCTATGATTTTGTACCCTATATAATTTACAGCCCTGCCTGGTGCTTCCGGTGGCATTCCCTGGCTGTGTGGTGCCGGCTTGGTGAGATTGGCTATATCCTTATTGCTATTTTTATACAACAATTTATCTGTCAGCAGAAAACGCC
Source organism: Saprospiraceae bacterium (assembly GCA_044227925.1). GTDB lineage: Bacteria > Bacteroidota > Bacteroidia > Chitinophagales > Saprospiraceae > JADJLQ01. Next base: position 20,157 of record JBGAVW010000062.1, read on the forward strand.
ATATATCAAGTTCATTATCCTTTATCCAATTAATTTGTTCCTGCGTGCATTCAAACCAGATGGAATCGGTAAGATCAGGCATCCATTGTCGGACCAGGTATAGTTTTTTCCCTTCAGCCAATATATGATCCAGTAATCTGTTTGAACGTGGTTCTTCCACTACATCAGAGGCCAATGCCGTCATGATTTTCTCAGGTAAATGAATAAGATTAAAAGTACGGTTTATATAGGAAGAGAAATTTGGATTGGCGATTGAAAGCTGATCATAAATGCCGGTTAACCCAGCAAACATTTCTTTTCCTACCCCAATAGCTTCTTCTCCTTTTTGGTTTTTAAATTGGAATAGCCCATAGTTAAAATCCGATATTACCGGATAAAAAACGGGTATGGTTTTATCCGGAAAACTTGCCTGATACCGGCCCAGAGGAATTTTCAGGGTTTGCCAGTCAAAATGACTAAAAATAAGCTCAGTAGTGTCGTGCAATTTTTTTCGGTCAGGGTCATTTATATAAGATAATAATAATGAATCATTTATACCTGGATTTGAACCAAGAACAGCTGTAGAAATGATACCAGCTAAAATAGTATCAGCTGTAATCAATTTTTTGATTGTATTTGGGTTTTGAATTACTGTCATTGCATTGATCCAGGTATTGTCTATTTTTACATCGACTGAGGCAATATCTATGGTATTTAACTTTGATTTGCACGAAATTGATATCAACAAAATGAAGATAAGAATCGTTATCTGCCTGTAGTGTATCGATCGAAATAGTTGGTACATAAATTGAAGTCTAAAATACGACGATAGAACGACTAGGTAGCTGAATAAATTATGGATTGAAGAAAAATGAATACATTAAAGAAAATAATTATGTCTGTCATTTGCCTGGTGTTAGCAGACATGCTATCCGCTCAGGCATTAAAAATTGGATTTGGGATTGCCCCACAGGTAAGTTGGCTTTCCAGTAATGATGCAAGTGTAAAAACAGCCGGAGCCCAACTTGGATTTGGGATGGGTATTAATAGTGAATATGAATTAAAAAACCGCTGGAAGATAGTTTCCGGTGCCAGTCTGGCATTAAATCAGGGAGGCAGATTGCATTATTTTACGGGAGGTAATATTTGGCCAAATTCTGAATTAAAATCACCCCTTCTTAACAGCGGGCCTAAGCCCATTCCAGATCATTCTGCATTGGATTACGATCTGAAGTATTGGACTATTTCACTGGGTCTCAAAAGAACTATTTCTGATAAAGAGGATACAAAAGTTTTTATAGAAATACCAAAGTTTAATTTTTCTAAAATATTTAGTGCACGCGGAGCTATATTAAATGACGAACTATTGACCACTGATGAAAATGTGATCAATGAATTGAATTCCTCACAATTAGGACTTTCCGCTGCCATCGGCATTGAAAAAAGGATTGGGAGGTCTGCTTTTTGGTATACCAGTGCTGAATTTTTGCGTTCAATGCAAGATCTGACTCGAAATAATGGGTATAAATCAATTCGAACCAGTGAAGGTGATCCCGCAGACCCTTTTGATGACAAGTATCAAATTTTCAAAGAAAAGAGTAAGGTTTCCCTCAATGTTTTGTCGATTAGATTAGGAGTGTTATTTTAACGCCCAGAATGACAAATCAAGAATTAGATAATTTTATCAAAGCCGCCCTCAAAGAGGATGTTGGCTCAGGTGATCATACTTCCAATGCCTGCATCCCCTTGAAGGATACTTCCCGGGCAAGATGCCTTATAAAAGATGACGGAGTTTTAGCCGGCATGAAGGTTGCAAAGCGGGTTTTCGAAATGGTAGATCCTAATTCAAAATTCAGAGCCTTTAAAAAGGATGGGCAGGATGTTAAGTATGGAGACATTGCCTTTGAAGTAAAATGCAATTCCCGAAAATTGCTTTTGGCAGAAAGATTAGTGCTGAATACCATGCAACGACTGTCCGGCATAGCGACCATGTCAGATCGTTTTGCAGCTGAAGTGGAAGGGTTACCGGTAAAAATATTAGATACACGAAAGACTACTCCCTTAAATAGATTTCTTGAAAAATATGCTGTAAAATGCGGGGGTTGCCATAATTATAGAAATGGTCTGTACGATTGGATTATGATCAAAGACAATCATATAGATGCCTGTGGCTCAATAGAGGAAGCCATTAAGCAAGTCAAAGAATATCTGAAGAAGAAAAAACTAAAGCTCAATATTACTATTGAAGTGCGAAATCTGGTAGAGGTATATGAAGTACTCAGAGTAGGAGGTATCACCCGCATCATGTTTGATAATTTTGAATTGCCTATACTCAAAGAAGCAGTAGCTATCGTAAATAATAAATTTCAGACAGAAGCATCCGGTGGCGTAAACCTCCAAAATGTGCGTAAAATAGCTCAGACAGGAGTGCAGTATATATCGGCTGGGGCGCTTACCCATTCCGCAGGTCAGTTGGATATCAGTTTGAAGGTGGTGAAGGGGAGTTGATGTACAATTGGACAATGCATTATTCAATGTCTTGTTTGGGTATTGTTGAATGAAAATGTTATACTTTGAATTGAGAAAGAGTTATCTAAGCATGCACAAAAAAGTACAGATTTAGAATAATTACTATCTTCCCATTATAATTTTTTAAAAAATGAAAATAAGTCGTTCCCAATTTTTGGTAATATTCATTGCTTTCTATAGTTCGACCCTGATTTACGGTCAACATTTTACTTCAAAAGCAAATGCATTTATAGAATCGCTTTCTGCAGATCTAAAGAAAGAACTGCTAAGGCCTTTTAGCGACACCCAACGAACCAACTGGGATTTTGTACCACGTGAAGACAGGACAGGTATTCGAATAGGTTATCTAAGTGCGGTACAATTAAATAAATTCTATGATTTGGTACTGGCTACCGCCGGAGATATCACTTTAGAGAAAATAAAAAATGTAAGAAAACATGAAGCCATACTCCGTGGTATTGAAAACAGACCTATAGATGATAAATACAGGGATACCACGAAATATTTTATTCAACTATTTGGCATGAACGATGGGGATAAAACATGGGGATGGAAATTTGAAGGACACCATATTTGCATAAACTATGTAATTAAAGATGAAAAAGTGTATTCAGCTACTCCAAATGTACACTGTTCAAATCCTGCCGTGGTACTCAAAGGAGCCCAGGAAGGTTATGTATTATTAAAACCAGAACGTGATATGGCTAAAGCTTTTTTAGATGGTCTGACTGCTGAGCAAAAAACCAAAGCAATAACTTCAACTGAAACACCAAAAGAGATTATAAATTATAAACCAAGAAAAGCGGTATTGGATAATTTTTCCGGTTTAAATTTTGGCCAATTGAGCCCAGCGCAACAAACAAAATTTAAAGAGCTGGTACACTTATATGTCACTCGTGCTTCTAAGTTTTTTGTAAAAGATATTGAAACCCGTATAGCTAAAGCCGGCTGGGACAAATGGAGTTTTATATGGATGGGTTCAGAAGATGTGACTCCAGGCCATACACACTATTATAGATTGCAAAGTCCGGAATTCATCATTGAATATGATAATTTTCAGAATAATGGCAATCATGTGCATTCTATTTTCAGAGATGTAAAAAATGATTTTGGTGATGCCCTGGCTGAACACTATGATAAAGAACATAAAAACTAAAGGCGTTGCTTTTAAAAATGGAAATTGTACACGTTTTTTATTTGGTGAAGTGGTAGCGTAGTCAGATCAGACATGTGTTGAGACAAATAAAAATGGTTTTATTGATGAAATGCTTGTTTAAAATAGTAACTACATTTTGTTTTGTTTTTGGTTGGCTTTCGTACTATTCTTTGGCTCAGGCCACACCTCCGAAAGTATTAATTGTCATTGCCCATCCTGACGATGAAACCATGTTTCCGGTCACTGTATTTAAAATCACTCGGGAATTAAAAGGCATGGTAGACCTCGTGCTTATTACAGATGGGTCAGGAGGATATAATGGTTTAGTGGCTTCAACATATTATGGGTTAAATCTTACTGATAGCGTTACCGGTCGTAAACATTTGCCATTAATCAGGAAAAAGGAATTGTTATGTTCTGGTGAAATTATGGGGATACACAATTTTTTCTTTTTAGATCAGATAGATGATTTTTATCAGCTTGACCCCACGCCATTCATCCAGGGGGAAAGATGGGATTTGGATGTTTGCAACAAAAGACTGGATAACATCGTGAAAGAAGGAAATTATGATTTTATATTTTGCCTCGTACCGGATGAAGGTCAGCATGCCCATCACAAGACAGCAACTTTATTAGCTATCCATGCAGCACAAAGAGCGAATGGCAAAAAACCGATTGTATTAGGTGGAAGGGCATTAACCCAGGAAAGTACTTTCTCTTTTTCTGGATTAAAAGGATTCTCAGAAACAGATGTAAATCCAACTGGTCCAATTTTTAAAGTAAACAGATCAAAAGGCTTCGGGGAAAATAATAAGCACAGTTATATGATTGTAGCGGATTGGGTAAAATCATGTCATAAATCACAAAGCGGTGATATGAACTCTTCTATGCATCGGGGCGACCTGGAAACCTATTTTTATTTTAATGTCAATGGTGAAGAAGGTAAAACCAAAACCAAAGCATTATTTGAGTCTTTGAATAATTCCGGCTTTAGTAAGTGAACATTGGTGTCTGAAAATGAGCTGTAGATAGCCGATATGGAATCCTCTTCCTATTCATTCATTCACATTTATATCTCCTTTAATTTTATTCTACTGAGTTTTATCTAGTTTACCCCGCTTACAAACCTGTCCCTGGTCTCCGCATCCGGTATCATGCAAGCTTGTTGACCGAATAATTTGTACCGATATCTTGAAATAAATAGGTAGACACTATCCCTTATAAATTTTGGAAATAATAAACCTGATCTGCCCAGCAATGCATAGACTCCTCCAAGCAGGATACATATTCTGAGTACGGCACTGGAAAAAGTATAAGATTTGCCAAGATGTAAAAGTATAATGGTCTCCTCATTGGCTTTTACTTGGAGTTGTTTCATTATGCCGATTCCTGTAGGGGACTGGAGTGTTGCAAATGAAAATATTTTTTTCTGGTCTTTTTTCACCAGCCATTTGAAAAAACCATTGCACAGCACACAGGTGCCATCAAAAAAAACTACTGATTTACCATCAATCATTAAATCCACAAAGGTACTGGCTATTCATCAAAGCAGCCTATAGGTGCACCATCAGGCATGGCTTTTACTTCCGGTATTTCAAATTTGGTTGGATCTTTTTGAAATTCTTCTATTAAGGACTGAAGATATACAGATTGATCATCATTTCCAGTAAGTGCAGTGGACACGGATTTTAAATACCCTTTACAGGCAGCCAACACACCTGAGCTGATGGATTTGTTCGACATCATTCCTAATAATTTGACAAAGAATATTCGCTCTGTATTTTTCTTTAATTCTTTTTCCAGGCCCGATGTGGCCTCGAACCCTTTGATTTTTTGACGAATGGTGGTCAGATAGTCTTTTACTCCGGTTACTGTTCCTGTTCTTGCATTTTGCTCAAGCAGACGGGCTAATCTCTCATTGTGTAACAAAACAGAAAAAGCCAAGCCGGTTATGGACTCAGCAGCAGCTATTGGATCAAAGGTGGCACCGGTATAATTTTTAAATGTTTCTCTGTCCCTGGGAAATCCTGGCGGATGAGGTGGAATAAGGGAAATTAGATTTTCAGAAAGGGCCAATTCTTTAGGGGATATACTATTTAATATTGCATTTAAAGCATTAACCTGGTCGAGGGAGGGTACTATTTTATTGGTAGCCTGGCCATCTCCTTTCACAGAATAGGCATAGTCTACACCACCTATTATTTTACTCACTGCCTCTATTTGATAGCGATGACTCAGATACAACGGCACCAACACGTTTTCCAGATAAGACATAGGATCACCGAAGCGGATAGAATTTACCCCAAATTGATTTAATGCTTTTCTGCGGGTCTGCATTAACCTGTTGAGTTCTGCCACAATATCTTTTCCGTTGTCCCAAAGATGATTGGCGGGATGGGCACTGCCCAAGGGTCTTGCGTCCTGGTCAGAAAGGTAAGGTAATCCCATTTTATTTGTTTGTTCTAAGATCAGATCAAGAGATTTGTTTTCATCATTTCCAATGGGAAATTCCTGATAACCCCAGATGATCGCTCTTTTGTCCCATTCACCAATGCCCACATCGTATGCATTACTGAAATCCGTTTCGCTATCGGTAAATTCTATAATGGGATGTGGGTAATCCATCACCGATGATCTTGCATTGGTGCTCGAGATATAATTATGATTTAAACCTATGGTATGTCCCACCTCGTGTGCTGCAAGTTGCCTTAGTCTTGCCAGGGCCATTTGCATCATCGGATCTATATTCTTATTGTCTTGTTTGAATGGGGAGGTAAATGCCTGGGCTATCAAATAATCTTGCCTTACCCGCAGCGAGCCTAGTGATACATGACCTTTGATAATTTCCCCAGTGCGCGGATCTGTAACAGTATTGCCATAAGACCAACCACGGGTACTCCGGTGTATCCACTGTATTACATTGTACCGGACATCCAAGGGGTCCACAGTATCAGGCAACACTTTCACCTGAAATGCATTAATGTAGCCAGCTGCTTCAAAAGCTTCATTCCACCAGGCAGCGCCTTCCATCAAAGCTGACTTTATTGGTTCAGGACAACCGGAATCCAAATAATAAATTATTGGTTCTTTTGCTTCGCTTTTCAATGCACCCGGGTCTTTTTTTTCAAGTCTGTGCCTTACAGTAAATTGTTTATTTATGTTTTCGCTGATGGGCGTGGCATAATCAAAATACGATATACCAAAGAATCCGGATCGTGGGTCAAACTTACGAACCTTATAATCATGGTCAGGCAACTGGACAAACGAATGGTGCTGATGCACAGTAATTGCTTCGGCACTGGGTGCAACCGATCGAATCCATGCACCAGTGGGTTTTCCGGTAAAGGTGAGCAATACATCAAACTCAGAATTAAGTGGAAAATTTCTGGTACGTTGAAGATTGATAGCAGATCTCGAAGCATCTATTCTGTAATTGCCTTGCTTGGATGATTCCAGGCTTCCGGCTACATCATGAGCGTCCTGCATTAGAAATGGAGTAAGATCAATAGATATTGTTCCGTTTTCTTCTTTGTCTATAGTAAATCCCCAGAGTACTGACTGAGCAAAAGCTTCTTCTACGGATTTTCTTTCGGCTGCATTATTGGAAATAGCCCGGTATGAATAATTGGGTTGTATCAACAATAATTTAGAGCCTACTCTTTTAAATTTTACAATTCGTTCTCTGCCAATTTGTCCACGATCAAGACCGATATCATTTGATCCTATCCCGGTGGAAAGGCCCTGTACATAAAGGAATTCTTTTTCGAGGTCTTTTACCTGCAGGGAGATCTTCCCGTCCTTTGGATTGTACGAGAAATTGAAATACCCCGGGAATTGAAGAAGATCTTGGGAGATGATCATAAGAGGAAATAGTAAAATGACAATAGAAAAGAATGATTTCATAAATAGTTGAATGTTAATGAATTTGTATTTTATAAATTAAAGTATCCTGGTTTAAATGGATCCATTTGGCATCATGAAAACACCAATTCAAGATAATAAAAATTTTTCATCCATTAAATTTTTATATTTTGACCTTTGATATTAATGGCATATAAAATAATTAAATTTATAACTGAATAACTTGAATGAAAAAGAAAATACTTTTATTAGGTAGTGGTGAACTTGGTAAGGAATTGGTGATCGCTCTTAAACGCCTGGGGCAGACTGTGATTGCTGTGGATAGTTATGCACATGCTCCTGCTATGCAGGTGGCTGATGGGAGTGAAATAATAGACATGCTCAATGGTGAGCAACTAGATTCCATAGTAGCCAGGCACCTGCCGGACCTTATAGTACCGGAGATAGAAGCTATCCGTACAGAGCGATTTTATGAATACGAAAAGCAGAATATAAAGGTGATACCCAGTGCCAGGGCGGCGAATTTCACCATGAATAGAAGACTCATCCGAGATCTGGCTAGCAGAGAACTTGGGTTGAAGACCGCAAGGTATCATTATGCTTCAACTTATGATCAATTTAAAAATGCAGTGCATGAAATAGGATTGCCATGCGTAATAAAGCCTTTGATGTCTTCATCCGGCAAAGGCCAAAGTGTATTAAGGTCATTAGAGGATCAACAAAAAGTGTGGGACTATGCCATTAATAACTCCAGAGGTGATATCAAAGAAATCATCATCGAAGAATTTATTTCATTTCATTCAGAGATTACGTTGCTGACAGTGACCCAGGAAAATGGCAATACATTGTTTTGCCCCCCTATAGGCCACCGTCAGGAACGGGGTGATTATCAGGAAAGTTGGCAGCCAATAGCTATATCGCAGCAAGAATATAATGATGCATGTGATATGGCCGGAAAAATTACTTCTGCACTCGAAGGGACGGGGATCTGGGGAGTAGAATTTTTCCTTACGAATAATGGGGTGTACTTTTCCGAATTAAGTCCCCGACCACATGATACCGGAATGGTGACTTTAATGTGCACACAAAACCTCTCTGAGTTTGAGTTGCATGCCCGGGCAATACTCGGATTGCCTATTCCCGAAATAAAACTTGAAAGAGCCGGGGCCAGTGCCGTGATTTTAGCAAATGCGACATCTGATCAGTTTATGATTAGTGGTTTGGAAAAAGCAATGCTTTTTACTGATTCGGATATACGACTATTCGGTAAACCATCAATAAGGCCATATCGGAGAATGGGAGTAGCTCTTACCTATGGAGATATAAATGCGGATACCAATCAACTGAGAAAAAAAGCCCGTGAGATAGCAGCTTGCATTGAAATTAATGCTTTGTAATGAGTATACCAGGCTCTTCAGATTTCAATCAGGTGTAAATCTGGATATCGCATTAGAGTAGGCGATCCACTAGTATCTTTGCATTGTGATGATGAGTGATATTATCAAATATTGTCGTTTTGAAACCAGCCGGTCCTCAGGTCCTGGAGGCCAACACGTAAATAAAACTGAAAGTAAAGTAGCCATCTACTTTAATATCGATGCATCTGATCTGACAGAAGAACAAAAACAAAGAGTAAGAGAGAAATATGCAAATAAAATCAATACAGAGGGCGAGCTCTACCTTCAAAGTATGGCCAGTAGGTCTCAGCTTTCCAATAAAGAAGCTGTAATACTAAAGATGCAGACTTTAATCCGCTCTGTCCTGACGCCTCCTAAAAAAAGAAAAAAAACGAGACCAACCAAAGCAAGTATCATGCAACGATTAGAGTCGAAGAGGAAGCAGTCTGAGAAGAAGAAAAACAGAAAATTATAAAAAATGATTACCTAACTTTTATCTTGGTTGATTCTAAAACCAAAGTAAATTGCACATCGAAGCAGCATTTAAACTTATATGAAACAAGACCAAAAAACAGTTCATTCAGATGGACAGGAAATACTCAAACTCCCCCATGGAGTCTCTATAAAAGAAGTAAAGACCCATGTAGACGATAGAGGTATGGTATGCGAAATGCTTGATCCCAGATGGGGATGGAGTGACAAACCAATGGTGTTTTCTTATTTTTATACCATCAGACCTGGTAAGATTAAAGGCTGGGGCATGCACAAAATACATGAAGATCGATATTTTGTAATGTTTGGTGAGATGGAGTTGGTATTATATGATGCAAGAGAGGACTCTCCCACCAAAGGTTTAGTATCAAAAGTCTATATGTCTGAATATCAACGCGGATTAATAAATATTCCTATTGGTATCTGGCATGCCAATAGAAATATTGGATCAAAAGACCTGGTGGTAGTCAATTTCCCAACGGTAGCGTACAATCACGATGAGCCTGATAAGTATAGACTACCAATAGATACGGATCAAATCCCTTTTAAATTTGAAAACACCGTAGGTTGGTAAATACTGATATTCATCCTAAAATATCAATACTCCTTCCTACCCACAATAGGGCAGATGTCTTGCGTTTTGCTATAGAATCAGCACTGCATCAGACAGAGCAAAATTTTGAGTTACTGATAGTAGGGGATGGTTGTACTGATGATACTGCTTATGTAGTTACGCCGTATTTGCAGGATAAAAGAATAAAATGGTTTGACTTTCCAAAGGGGCGGTCTTTCGGTTATGACAATAGAAACAAAGTTTTAACACAAGCCACTGGTGAATACATTTCTTTTTTGGCTCACGATGATATTATTAGTCCAGATCATCTGGCTTTGTTATCGAATCACCTGGATCATAATGATCAGATAGACATTGTTTATAGCAGGTCTCTTTGGATAGATGATCAGGGAGCTATTTTCCCATCTATCACCAATTTGCATGACAAAGCGTCTCTGGATGCATTTTTTGATCTGCATAATACAATTCCAGCTTCATGTTTTATGCATAGGAGATCGGTATTTGAAAAGATTGGTTATTGGAATGAAAACCTGGAGAGGGCGGCTGACTGGGACTTTTGGAAAAAAATAATCCATAGAGAAAAATCAAATTTTATATTTGAATCTACTATTACTGTTTTCCATTTTAAAGCCATCTGGAAATCTATAGATCAATCCTGGCCTGCAGATATACATCCGTTATTTCAGTATTTGTATAATAATGGTAAAGACCATTTAAAACCCCTATTCCTGGAAAGTTCGAATGGCATTCCATTCCAGGAATGCCTTATGAAAAATATTAAAGCTGAGCCTGGATTTATTGATTCTGTTCGCAGATCTGCTATGGCCCTACTGGATCACATGCTCTATCACCGTTTTTCCACCTTACTATTGGAAACGAAACCTTTGCCACGGGACCAGACTATACAGCCGAACAGCCTAAATCAGGAGAACAGTTTATTACACAAGATTAAAAAAATATTTTCTTGATATACTAGATCCAGTAATTCTGTGGTTTAAAATAAGTATATAAATTGATTGCCTTATTGCCATTGATCAATAGGATAAGGTTACCTGATTGCATTATGACCTCAATTTGAATGTCAAACAAAGTAGGTATGGGCAAGAATAGGATGGGGAAGAATCTTTTAGTCAGAATGAGTTAAAAAAATAGCCCCATTACCACTTTGGAGTTTATTACATCTATTCGATAGCTTTTTAATAAATTGAGATTCCAGGAGACGGAACCCAAAGAAATAAAGTCTTTTTCAATTGAGAAGAGATCGCCATAGGTATTACCTGGATCATAAGCTAAATTGAAATATTCTGAATAGCTTGCTGCAGGTATTACTCGGGTGACCATCCTGGTCTCAATGACTTTTTTTAGCTGTTGAGCAATAGTTTCTGGCGGGTCAAGTTGTTTTTCACAGGAAATGAATGCCAAAACTAGGAGAAATAATGAAATACGAAATATCATGATATGAATTAAAACTTCTAGATCTTCAGACGAACTTTGCCTCCCATTCGTTGGGCTGTACAGTTTCCTGATTACATTGCCAGTTATATTAGCACAAATTTTAGTGTAGAGCATCAGCAAAGAGTATTTCACACCTTTGCCTTATATCTGATCCTGACTTCATTCATCAGGTAATTCAATCCATTACCGGTTTAGTGTATATAAAATAGCCCCACAATATTGGTGCATGGTATTTCTTACATTGTATTTCTTACGTTGTGTTAGTACTCTATATAATGGTACTTGGCTGCACATGAAGTGGTTTCTCCGGAAAAGGTCTGGGACCTATTAATTTTTCCA
>JBGAVW010000063.1:0-31932 GCA_044227925.1 Saprospiraceae bacterium
TTATAATTAATTGACTCAAAGGCCAAACAAAGGCGTAAGTCAGAAAATACAGCCACTGAATTTATAATTAACTTAGCTCTTTAAATCCCCACTATTTAAATCCATTACCGAAGACCAGCAGTATTTACAGTCGAATGAAAAAAAAATTGAAATGATTATGAAAATTCAAATTATATATTTGAGTTGTATACTATTTTTTACTTCCCTTAATTGCTTTAGTCAGCCACTTAGCCTGAGCAAGATTGAAGTAGACAGTATGAAAAACAAACTGTCTTCACTTATTGAAGACACCAACAGAGTAAACACATTGTGGAAGATGTCAAGGTATCATACCATGACGGACCCTCGCCAGGCCATTATCTATGCCACAGAATCAATAGAACTTGCCCGAAAACTTAAGTATACGCGTGGCGAACTGGTTTCATTGCAGGCATTAAGTTTTGTATCTACCATCACCGGCGAATGGAACAGAGGTATGCAGACAGCTTTCGATGGTTTGAAAATAAGCCAGGAAAAATATCCCTCGTTGGTTTTGGTATTCTATAATCTGATTGCACTGGTATATGAAAAACAACTGGATAGCAAACAACGATTGGAATGGTTATTAAAAGCATATCACCATCCCGGACTGGATTCATTACCAAATAATGGCAAATGGCTCATATATCACAACCTTGGTGAGGTATATGAAACTCTTAATAATTATGACTCGGCTATGTTTTTCTCACAAATTATTGATACCCATTGCAGGAAAAATAACATACCGGTAGAGGTTTCATATGCCAATGCCATCATGGGTCGGGTTGAAATAAAAAGAAAAAATTATAAACAGGCATTACATTATTTGCAGCAAGCCATCCGATTTTCAGGTATTGCAGGAAATCCTTTTTTAGAATCAGAACAATCAGTGGATTTAGCAAATGTATATCTGTCATTGCAAATATCGGACTCAGCTATTTATTATGCATCAAAAGCGTTGGAAGGAGGCAGAAAATTTAATAACCTGGTACTCACTGCAAATGCGGCAAAGGTCCTGGCTCAAATTTATGATCAGCACGATTTCAAAAAAGCTTTCTCCTATTTGAAAATAGTGAATGAAGTTAATGACAGCCTCTACACAGCCAATAGAATAATTCAAACACAAATATTGTATTTGCAGATGAAAAATACAAGCGAGATTTAAAGGAAATTATGAAGGATGCTGAAAATTTATCAAAACAAAAAATGCTCACCTTACTGTTGGTCTCATTAGGCATTATTTCAGTGATTTCAATTATTGCCAATCGGCAAAAGCAAAAATCAAATATTATTTTAAAGAATCAAAAAGAAGAAGTGAATATTCAAAAAATTAAAGTCGAAAATGCTTTAGCAAGCCTTCAATCCACCCAGGCCCAACTCATCCAATCCGAGAAAATGGCCAGCCTCGGAGAGCTCACCGCCGGCATCGCTCACGAAATTCAAAACCCACTGAATTTTGTAAATAACTTTAGTGAATTAAATAATGAATTAGTGACGGAACTAAATGATGAATTGGCAATGGGCAATGAGCAATTGGCAAAAGACAACAAGCAAGATGTGCTTTTAAAAATTCAATCGGCAATAGATATTGCAAATGATTTAAAAGAAAACTCCAAAAAAATAAACCAACACGGCAAGCGGGCAGAAAGTATAGTGAAAGGTATGCTGGAGCACAGCCGAAAATCAAACGGAGTAAAAGACCTTACTGATATAAATAAGCTTTGTGATGAATTTGTGAGATTAAGTTACCACGGCCTTAGAGCAAAAGATGCCAAGTTTAATTGTGATTATAAATTAGATCTCGATCCCAATCTGCCATTGGTAAATGTAGTATCACAGGATATCGGAAGGGTGATATTGAATATAGTGAATAATGCCTTTCAAGCTAGTGCGGAAAACCTTGTTGGTCTGTCCGTAATTCCACTCAAAGACCAACGAGGTTTGTCCGATGGTCAAAATGAATATATACCTTTAGTTTCAGTAAGTACAAAATACCTCGGTGACAAAATCGAGATATCCATCACCGACAACGGCCCCGGCATCCCAGACCACATCAAAGACAAAATCTTCCAACCTTTTTTTACTACCAAGCCTTCCGGGCAAGGCACTGGCTTGGGATTAAGTTTAGCTTATGATATCGTAAAAGCTCATGGAGGAGAAATAACGGTTGAATCCAAGAATGGCTATGGGACTGAGTTTATTATTAAAATACCAATTACGTTATAAAATGAATCGATTGATCGCCATACTTTATATTTTGACTGTTTCACTTGCGGGTATGGCTCAGCAGACCTTGCCTGACAGTCTATATATAGCCTTGCAGCAAGCGGGCAATGTTGATTCTCTGAAATTTAAAGCGACCAGAGCCATCTATACATTTTATGAAGAAACAAATCGCGACTCCGCACTACATTATGCAAGGCTGCGAAACACTATTGCAAAAAAAAATAACCGCAATATCGAATATGCCTATACGCTGGGTCAAATGGGCTATCAACTAATTTACCTTGGGCAATTTAGTGATGCATTAAAAAAACTGACTGAGGCTCTACATGTAGCTGAGAATACAATGGAAAAAGAAACATGGGAATTAACCACTTTTACTACTGTGGGTGAAAATCGTAAGGTTGCATTATCCATGATCAATCATATGTATGGGCACCTCAAGCTACAAACAGGCAGCCATGTAGAAAGTATACCTTATTTTAAAGAAGGAAGAAGAATCGGAATAGAAATAGGCAATCACTTTCGGGTAATTGTGGCCGATATGGTGTTGGCAAATGTGTTTTCACATTTAAATAGCCCTGATAGCGCTTTATTTTATGCAATAGAAGGAGAACAATATGGAAAGGAAGGAAATATATTAAAATACCTGGCTAATATTTATTACAGTACTGGTGACATTTACCTGCAAAAAGGATTGGATTCCCTTGGATTAACGTATTTGAATAAATCACTTCTATATGCGATACCAGAATCAAACTTTAGTGTGGTAGCCATCGTGTATGAAACGTTTATCAACTATTTCTACGCTAAAAAAAATCCAGATTCCATGTTATATTTCGCTCATAAGAATCTTACCGTTTTACATTCCATGGGTGCAGTCACTTCATTCGTGGCTGGAGATATAAATGAAGGCACTATTTATCAGCAGGTAGCCAATGCCTACACGTTGAAAAATAATAAAGATAGTATAAACAAATATCTTGCATTGGCACTAAGGGTAAAAGATAGTTTGAATTCCGGCAAATTTAATAGAATGGCAGCCTTCCAGAGGGTGACACTCGAAGAACAAGTAAAAATTCAGAATGAAGAAAAAATCAGGGTGGAAAAAGAAAGCCAAACCAGGCTTTACATCTTTGTCGCAGGATTACTTCTGGCTTTTGGTATTATTCTGATGATATATCGTAACAATCGTCAAAAACAAAAAACCAATTTAGCTTTGAAAGAACAAAAAGAAAAAGTTGAAAGTACATTACACGAATTAAAATCCACTCAGGCCCAACTGATCCAATCTGAAAAAATGGCAAGCCTGGGTGAACTTACCGCCGGCATTGCACACGAAATTCAGAATCCACTAAACTTCGTAAATAATTTCAGTGAGATTAATAATGAATTAATTAAAGAAATAAAACAAGAATTGGCGATGGGCAATGAGCAATTGGCAAAGGGGGAAGTTGAGAAAACAATACATAATCTGAAGAATGCATTGGATATTTCAAATGATATAGAATCCAACTCTGAAAAAATAAACCAACACGGCCAACGAGCCAGCAGCATTGTCAAAGGTATGCTCGAACACTCTCGTAAATCATCCGGAGAAAAAACGCCGACCGATATTAATGCCCTGTGTGACGAATATTTAAGATTAAGTTATCATGGCTTACGCGCAAAGGATAAGAATTTCAATGCTGATTATAAAATTGATCTGGATCCGAATATGCCGAAGATAAATGTGGTATCGCAAGATATAGCACGTGTATTATTGAATATAATGAATAATGCATTTCAAGCGTGTGCGGAAAAGTCAGGAAGTTTGAAGTTAGAAAGTCAGGAAGTTTATAAGCCGCTTGTAACTGTAAATTCAATCTACGTTGCGTCCCTGCCTGCCGGCGAGGCAGGGTTGCGCCGTTGCGAGCTTACTATCACCGACAACGGCCCCGGCATCCCCGACTCCATCAAAGACAAAATCTTCCAACCGTTTTTTACCACCAAGCCTACCGGACAAGGCACGGGATTAGGATTATCACTCAGTTATGATATCATAAAGGCGCATGGCGGAACCATCACAGTAAATAGTAAATATGGTTCGCCTGGAGCAGAAATAAAAGTATTGTCTCAGCATTCAGAATCCCCTGTCATAAGCACTGAATTTATTATCCAAATACCTATACAATGAAGTCAATACCTACATCTATTAGAAAGTGGACATTATCATTCCTATTGTTGTTTTGGGCAAATATATCCTATGCACAATCACCCGGTGATGATATTAAAATAGAACTCAGATCAGAATTCAATGATACCATTAGGTTATTGTATTATGAACAAATAACCAATTTGTATTCAGAGATCAATCCCGATAGTGCATTTTATTATGCAGATCAGGCACTTTTATTAGCTCGCAAATTGCATCTAAAACTGGAAGAAGTGGTTGCATTAGGAGAGGTAGGATATGCTCAGCTTAATCTGGGCAATTATCCCAGGTCACTTCAATATCTCTTGTCTGGTATCGCTATCTCGGAAAATCCGGGTAGTGAAAAAAATATTTTACCGGAGAGATTTCCGGCATCAGATGACTATACTGACAGATCTGTATCACCGCAAAAGCAACGACTAGCAAAATTGAGCAGAATTCAACAATATTGCGCCATATTATATGGTAATTCGGGCAATCCCGATAAAGCATTAAGCTATTATTCCACTGCAATAGCTCTCGCTGAAAAATCAGATAATTTGAAGATTTTAAGCATTACCTATACTACTTTAGGACGAACACTATTTACTCTCAAGCAGCTTGATACCGCTCTGGTATGTCTAAAAAAAGCCTATGATCTATCGATCAGATCTTCTTACCCAAGATATCAAGGCAGCATTTTATTGAACATGGCACGTGTATATTTGAGTAAAGGTCAAAATCAAACAGCAAAAGAGTATTTTCAAGTTGCACTAAAAGCAAGTGCTGATCATGACTATTTCAGAGGTATGGTTGCTAGCCACCTGGCATTGTCTGATTTATATAAGCAAGAGGGCAAGAGTGACTCCAGCCTGTACCATATTCGGGTGGGGCTTGCCATTGCAACTGAATTGAATGCCCCTGATTTATTATTGCGTTGTTATACTGCTTTTGCCGAATATTATAAGAAGGCGGGTAAAAGTGATAGTACAGTAATATACCAGTCTCTGATCATAAAATTAAATGAGGACCGCATTAATTCAAAACAAATCCAGCAATTTCAAAATATAGATTTTGATGCAAAGCAAAAATTATTGGAAGCTAAAACTAAAGACGACCAATTTAGAAGCAAACTACAGAAGTATGCCTTAATGGCGGGTATGCTTCTTTTTATCATGGCGACCACTTTTTTTTGGAGAAACAGCATCCAGAGACAAAAGTCAAATGCCATTTTAATAAATAAAAACATTGAAATTCAAAATACACTAAGTCAACTAAAAACTGCGCAAGCCCAACTCATTCAATCTGAAAAAATGGCCAGCCTCGGCGAACTTACTGCAGGCATCGCACACGAAATACAAAATCCACTGAATTTTGTAAATAACTTTTCCGAACTCTCACTTGATCTAACAGATGAATTAGAGAAGGAGGTCAAAAAAAATGAGCCAGACCGGGATTTAATTATTGATTTAACAAAAGATATTAAAAGCAACCAGGAGAAAATTAATCACCACGGCCAACGTGCTTCCAACATCGTAAAAGGCATGCTCGAGCACAGTCGTAAATCTTCCGGAGAAAAAACATTGGCCGATATCAACGCGATGTGTAATGAGTATTTGAGATTGTCATATCAAGGTTTAAGAGCTAAGGATAAAGGTTTTAATACAGTCCCGATAGCTATCGGGATTAAAACAGATCTTGATCCGAATATGCCCAAAATAAATGTAGTATCGCAAGATATCGCTAGGGTGTTATTGAATATTATCAACAATGCTTTTCAGGCTTGCGCGGAAAACCTCGATGTCCCGATAGCTATCGGGAAGACCTCAATCCCACCGAAAGACCAACGAGGTTTGACCGATGGTCAAAACGAATATAAACCTTTAGTTTCTGTAAAGACAAAATACCTCGGTGATAAAATCGAGATCTCTATCTCCGACAATGGTCCCGGCATACCTGACGGTATTAAAGACAAAATATTCCAACCGTTTTTTACTACTAAGCCGACAGGCCAGGGCACGGGATTAGGGTTGAGCCTGGCCTATGATATTGTGAAGGCACACGGAGGAAAAATAAACGTACATTCTACAATAGGAAAAGGAACAGAATTTGTGATTCAATTACCAATATAAACTTATCTGTTTTCAATTACATCCCATCTTATCCCACTACTACCTTCGCCTCGTCCGCTATGAATCTCACGACCTAACCACAAAAATATCTTGCCCTCATGGTTTCTCACTCTTTTAAATAATCGCAGCACCTGTTTGCCCGCCCTCGTTATTTCTTCTTCATAAACAAAATAGGGCGCCGGTTGATCCAGTATCTTTCCTTTATATTTAAAATTTTCTAGCGGCAGTTTACCTCGTTGAAGTTTTATCTCGGATGAATTAGACATTATTTTCACCGGTATAAATGGTATCCAATTGCCAGGAGGTAACATGCCTAAAGAATAACCAATAAGCCCTGAATCAGGATCATTCCCATTTGATTCATTTTTAATTTGAACTTCAAATCCATTTCTACTTTCTCCTGAAGCACCCGGTATAATATCTTCAATAGCCCAAACCATATTGGCCATTTCATCCCTGATAAAAACAACTTTTTCTACTGGATCACTCATCATAGGCTTTCCGTTATATGGTGAAAGCATTGAAAATGCGGATGGTACACGGGATTGATTTTGTGTTGATAAAAAAGCCCAGCTCTTCCAGTCTGCATCGGATGTCTTGGCAAATGGCCTGATCAATACTTTATTGCCAAAAGTATCGATAACCACCATATGATTAATGGCGCAGATCGAGCCGGTTTGGCGTTCGTATGGAAATACACACCAATCATTTGCATAAGTAAGCATAAATTCAATAACCGTCATCTGTAAAAGATCTCTTTTGCCCAGTTCCAGATGAGACCATTCCAGGGTATGATCTTCAAACTCCCAATATCTCGGAAGAGGCATCCCCTTAAAGCTTATGGGTGTGGGTATAAATGATAGGTTCTCATGTACATCAGCTAAGACTTTCAGATTTTGTGCATTCAAATCAAAATTATACCAATCAATACCTTCCCCTTCATATTGATCTGCGGCAAATGACACAGGATTAGTACCGTTAGTAGATAATTGAAACTTGTACTCAAGTCGTTCCTTGTCCCAGGTATCTATATTGGATGGCTGTAAATATGCAGCACTATACCAATTTAGAAATAAAGGCTCCAATGCTTTCAATTTTGGCTTTATAGGCAATGGAACTGTAGTCAGTTGATCTATCCAGACTTTATGTTTTCCATTTTTGATGTCATTTAACAATCTGTTTCCATCAATACACCTGTCTGTATAAGATTCAAATACCTGGAGCTCTGTTTCCGTTAAATCGGTAATGGTCTGATCTACCTGAAATGGATATTTTTTAAGATAGTCTTTAAAATATGTCATTAAGTCATTGGATGCCAATATTGTTTTAAAGTATTTGCCAATACGCAGAGCAGATCGAAGGGTTTCGGGATGATTTTCTGCCTCTACTATAGCTTGTAATGGTGTATTCACATCCAGTGGCAAGCTATTATTCAGGTGATCACGAATAGAAGATATCATTTCCTGATTGGTGTCCAGCATCACTTCTACGGGAGATCCGGCATCTTCACCTTGAAATTCCCCCATCAACCATTGCCGTGTAAGCATCCACAATGGGTCACGCACCTCAGCTCTCAGGCTACGTTCGAGATCGGTCAATCGCGGTTGACCTTCGAGCCGGTTCCATCCCTGTATAGAAGGGCCTAAATCCGGTAGCTTTAGAAACAAATTTTTAAATTTATCAAACTCAGCCATTTTCTTTTATTGTTGTTGAAGTTGACTTCCTTTTAATAAATCAGTGGATAATACAGTATTCCCCGAAGAAAAATCTTGCAATACTGCGGGTAATAATTGAAAATAATCCGTTTGTGCAATCATGTCGGGTTCGATCGCTCTGATTTTAGACCGTTGCATTGTTTCTAACAGCACAGATGATAAAGACGGCCAGTTCCATTTGCCTTTTATCTCAGGTGGTACGGCTATCAATATCGATTGTGGCGGACTGGCATTGGGTCTGTTGAATTGGAAAGATATGCCTGTAGTTTCCTTTTGAGATGGGATAAACTCCGTCCATTCATCTATCATCATACCTGAGATGGGTTTTGAATAGTCGATTGCTGATGTGGAATAAACCGATATGGAAATTCTCTCCTGGTCTTTCATGCCATCCGTATATGCCGTACCTATCCATGGCTCTGCAGGTAGATAGGGCAATTGAATTGGAGAAAAATCAGCATCGTTTTCATGATACAAGCTGTATTGGTGGGATAGGTTTTCAAGCAGTTTCATAGGATTTCGCACATGAGCTACGGATTGTAACCAACCCTCCATGGTGGTCGTCATAGATTTACCCAGCATTGTTTTTAATCCCTGATATGAGGCGGATGCTTCTTCTTTATTGGTTAATATAATAGTTGGATATAATCCTGTCTTTGATTTAAAAATAGTAGAATATACAGCAGTAAGTGCTTTCAGTTGGTTTATTGGAGAAAGTAAATTAAAATTATCAAAAGGATCATCGTTGACTGCAGGTAATAGTTTATTTACTACTGAAGTGGCCAATAGAGATAAAGATTCCTGATCAGCTGTGACGAATTCATCATAGCCATATTTTATCAATTTTTCAGTTTGATTTTGAATCCCATCGATATCTTGATCTTCAAGTGCACCCTGTATTAATAATGCATATGATTTGATTTGATTTAGATGGTCTGTCAAGGTATTTTTTAATTTCATCAGGTTACCTGATTCTATTTGTTGGTTTGGATTTGATGATACAGAATCAGTATGGGTTAAAAAATCGTTTGATTGCAACATTCGGTATCCGGTAGTGCAGTCCCTGAGATATAATAATAATGGGCCGAGATGGTAAAATGAAACACCATCCGCATTAACTTTACTAAAATTGATTTTAATTAATTTACCTGGATTGGCTTTTTGAAAATGGTAAATAATAAATTTTTCTAATGGTGTATTTCCATTTCCGGGCAGTGTATCCTTCATCATGCACACCAGGTCTAAAGGCTGAATATTTAGATCTTTGCAGGATTTTATGCTGACCACATTACCTATAGACAACTCAAATTGAATGGTATCAGGCGGTGGCAGTACATTAGATATCCAATGATTTAGATGTGGATTGATACTGCTCTGTGGAGTATGATTTATTGACCAGATTAAAGCTGGTCCATCATGTGATTCAAAACAAATACATACCCTATGTGTAATAGTGTTTCCGCTTCGGGGGGTAGAGATAATGTCCGGTACAGGAGGAAACTCTCCATTTGAAACAGATTGCATCATACCTCCTGATCGGGTAATATTACCTTGCACCGTCTGAAAAACGGTTTCCGCAGAAGATAAATCAGCCAAAGCATCAAAGCTTTGATGGAGCCGATCTACTTCCGCCAAAAGTAAATTCATTTCAGTCGTTCCAAGAGCAGGCAACCCGGCAATCCCTTCTAATTTTGCATGTGTTTTGGAATACATCAACAGATCATATCCGTGTATCACATTTCTGGCTTCTATTGCAGATGCAGCAGTGCCTGTGGTTTGATCTATTAGTTTATTCGAAACATAAGGAAACTTGTCTCTCAATACATAGATGTATTTATGTAAGTTTAAATTGCGATCATGCAGGCCTCGCTCAAACTGGTATCCCAATAATGCGGCCAGGTCTTGCCCATGGCGTACTCCATCTATCAAATTCATGGCCATGCGTATACGATCAGAACTCAGATTGATTGCCCAACGGTCATTATCCCTTCCATGATTCAAATAGGCATTGCGTAATATGGCGGCAGTTGCAGCATGCGTAAGTGAAGGAGCTTGAATAAATCCTGCATTATTCTGATATTCTATGATGTTCGTTTGATTTTTTAGTGAATCGGGCAAAGCATGTGCTTCAACTATTTTTTTTGACCGATCTGGTTTTAAGTTTTCGATATAACCATATGCTCCGATATGTATTCCTTTGTCAAGGTATTTTTCATTTGCTATACGCATATGATGTAGCCGGGACGAAAACAACCCGGTAATCCATGCATCAAGCCGATAGGTACAACAATCAATATGTTCTGCCAATAACCTTTCTAATTTAGCGGTTGGCAAATCGGCTATCTGTCTGAGTGCATTTAATACCTGCGGCACAGGTGAAAGCGTATGCACATCCCTAATGGATTGCTTTAACGATTCCAAAGAAGATTCCTTTACATAATCCCAGATGGAAATTTTTTTATCAGTCAATCTTAATTTACTAGCATCCAATGTAAAAAAATCATCTTTGCCCAGGCTGGTCGGTTTGTCTATATTTTTAAAGGAGGTTTTTCTTGTCTTTATATCAAGAAATCTGTTTTTGATCAGCACATTTTGAATTTGATCTGCTGATGCTTCGAGGTATGCTCGTCTCAATAAATTATATAATACAGCTTTGGGGGGCGGTATAGTTTGATTTTCCTTTCCGGTGAACTTTTGATTTTTAATTGTTTCAAAATCAGAAGTCATAAGCCAATGAATGTAATTCTGGGTACCATTGTAATTTTGAATGGGATCAGTCTCAGAAAAAGGTAAATCGGGATCTTCGTCGATCAGGGGTCCATTTATTTCATTCACTGCCTGAAGAAATACAATCTTTTCAATGAGTGGATCATGTTGGATAGGTATCCCTATATTTTGAAGGCGGGTTTGAATGGCCGCTTTCATCCGAGCCCACGTTACTTCATTCATTTTATTTTTAAACTGAAGGTAATTCCAGGCATACAGATCTGTAATTCCTTTACGGCTATGATAAGCAGCTGAAGAAGGCAACAGCCCTATTGCCTGTAAAAAATGTTGATGAGCATCACCACCTTCCTTTCCAACGAAGGATACCGAAGGTAAAAGTTTTACCCAGGCATCATACCCTTTTTTTAATTGTTTTACCAGTATATCCCAATAAGCCAGGTCAGGACCGGTCTCCGATATGGAGTTTTTCCATGTTTGAAGAGTACTGGTAATTAAAACTCCATACGGTTGTGATCCGATACGGACAGCAGGTATCGTACTTCTACCTGATACATTATCAATAAAAAACTTCTTAGTCAATTCTTTTTCATGTTCGTTCAAGAGAGGATGTACTATTTCATCAAAATACAAACCTAAAGTGCCCGGATACATAGCCGTATTAAAAGCCATTGCTTCCCTTACATCTGTATTCTCACCGTTGGGCAATAAGTCTGATTTTGAATATTGAATACCTAATGCTTCCGTCAGGTATTGACCATCTTTTTTATCAGCACGGATAGTAGCAGGGGTAAAATATTTTTTATCTTCTATGGACTCCCGCATTCTTAGCGTATCCGGTTTTATATCGTCTTCGGGTGCATATTTGTTATTGGTTGCGGTACCTTGCGGAATGATGGAAAAGCCTTGTGAATAATTATGATTTTCTATCCAATCTTCTATTAGTTCTCTGTTTTTTAATGCAGTATAATGAAGTTTAATTCCAATAACTATTAATTTTGAAATAATCAACTCCCCGGAAGACGGTACGTTCACCGGGATTTTGATCGCCATCCCTTTTGCCAATGCTTCATCAAAATCAAACATCCATTTAATTTCTTCATTCGCCTTGATCCGATGTTGAGCATCTCTTGTAAGCTGTATCTCTTCGCTATTTACATCCGGTGCCAATACAAGATCCGGAGGTATGGCAGCACCTTTATTTTGAAACAACAGGCGATCTTGTGCATCATATCCTTCTACGACAAAATGACTGGGTAATAATGATCTTTTGTTTCCGGATAAAGCAGGTACGGTATCGGAAAAAGGAGGAAACTGTAATGTAGAGAGTTGTTTCCACTCTTTGGTCCACCCTATAGGCCTGGTTAATTTCGAAATCCATGCCGATCGGTTTTCGTTATATTTTGACGAAAGGTATTTCCAGGCGTCTTGCTGTCGGGTGTTTTGTACTTCATCATTTAATTCTGATCGGGTATTCCAGATGGATTGCCAATATCTTTTACCATCATCGTATTCATCAGCAGATAAACCGGGCGTGTGGTGATTTTGAAACAAAGAATCCGGAAATATTCTGATCCATAATTCATTTTTCGCAGGAGTCAATACAAACTGTGTTTCTACCCTCACCGGAATCATCATTATCGGTATGGAATCGTCTAATTCTTCTATAGCTTGTATAGGGTTGATGGCATTCCATGTATTTTGAAAATCGGTAATATATCGTGTCCGTTCGGATTTGTGTTTACTTTTTAAAGCAGTGCGTTTTATTTCAATTTCTGCATTGGCAGATTCGAGTACCTTGAGCGCATTTTTATCCAAGGCACTAAGGCTTGAACGCTTCTTTAAAACAGTTATTTTATTTTTGGTTATTGTACTCTGCTTAACTAACTGGGTCCAATCATCAAGTATCAATACTGATTTTTTTTCTTCATCTTCCAGTTTTTTTTGCAAATCAATCAATTTCATATTGTATTCGTTTTAAGGTCGCGAAGCATCTCCCTTGCATGAAATGCCACCATCACCGGTTTTTGATATAATATATATGCCAGGTCAGCAGCATTGGAATTCCATTGTACCTGATCCGGGTTAGGTCCTGCTGGAAATGAGTTTAAGGGTTTTGACAAGGATATCATTTCCGACTCTAAATCCATATTTGCCCAGGATAAATTTTCCCACATAGTGCCATCACCAGAGGGGGTCATTGCTTCATCCAATCCAAACCGAGTTTCACCGGGTACTTGCTGAAAAATAAAAAACCACCCCAGTTTTGAATTTCCCAATCTTTGCTTTTCTTCTTTGGTTTCATCTTTTACATCTCCTTTGGCTTCTGAAAGATGGAGATCAAAACCAATAAAGTGAATATCAGGCGATACCTGTGCCTTATATACCGGGAGCTTAGTTCCTTCGTCCTCCAACATAGTGTCACCGGATTGATTTATCACCAATCGTATATCATTTGGGTCTGTATGCCAAATAGCTTTTTTGGCAAAAATGATTGTATTTGGATAGCGCTTCAATAAATCTCCTTTGATTGCCAGCACTACTTTAGGTGATGGATCTGTATTGTTTTTTTTATTGTTATGAGTACCCAATGCTTTAGAGGAAGGAGATGACAACCAGGTATGCACCGGTTTAATATCCTTATTGGATTCTGCATTTGCTTTAAAGCCCTGTAATCGGTTTTTTTGGGTAGTTACCGGAGTCCAGAATTGTCTGAAGGGAGAACCGCGTTGGTCGGTAGGATATTCTCTCCATAATAATTCGCGCATCATTTCATGATTGAGCCCCACCATATAGGATTCAATAAAACGATCGTTGGGAGTCATGATGGATATGCTATTGGGACTCAATAGATGCAAATTAGGTACAAAATATTCTTTATCGATTTTCACCAGAGATTCATACATAGCCTGATCTATATCGGGATATGCCATGATGGTATTTATTTCATCCGGTTGTTTCGATGTTGCAGCAGGTATTTTATTTTTTATATAAATTGGAAAATTGATGCGGGGATTTAATTCTTCTGCAAGTGTATCAGCAATAGATTTTGCATTGATTAAATAGGGAATAGCAGCAGGTACTGATTTGTTGCGCAACAGGCCATTAAACTCATTTAATGCTTTCTTGAATAGAGAGGCATCAATTGTATTTATTTTGCCGGGTATGTTTCTGCCGGACACATTGGTACGCTTCCATTCTATGACTACATCTGCCTTACGACCAGAGATCCTGTCCAATGCATTTTTTGATAGATCTAATTCCTTTGAAAATTCTTCAGGCAAGGTGTGACTTAGTGGAACGGACTGTTTAATTGATTTACTAAAATAGGTACTAGTATTTAGTTGCCTAAGTACCAAATCTCCATTAAATGATGGTCTTGCTCTTTTTGACCATTGGTCTTTTGACCGAAGCATTTTACGAAATGTACCCGTGGTAATCGTATGGGTAAAAATACTTTTACGTAAATAGGCACCCAGTGATTTACCATTGAATAATATCTTATCACCCACCCTGCCTGTAATGCAAATCGATTTCTCTGCTGGTAAGGTTTTAAAATGCTTTGCAACTAATTTTTCACTGACGATCATAGATAATTGTGCCAGCCTCAGTTTTTGATTGGCCTCAATTATTTCTCCAACCTGATTCCAGGCAGTTTGCATCCATGTTTCCTGATCTTTTTGTATTACCTGGGTACCCATCCCAGCTGCTGCCCGGTAACGGGGGTCTTGATTTAGCTCATGAAACCAATTTTGATCGTTTGGTGCCAGGCTTAGTTTATTGATAGCTGCATGCCACTGACCATATAAAGGCGGGCAGATGATGGGATCTTCATTGGTGGCTGTATTTAGTTGTTCTGCGGGTTTATTTATAATGGGAATTAATTTTGCAGGAAAATCGGAAGCGGTATGGATGTTAGTGTCCGGGTTGCGTTTGGTAAATGGAGATAACAGGGCTCCTTCTAATCCGACAATGGTATTATTATTCACCCGTATATTAAAACCAGGTGATTGAATGGAGAGATCACGGATACCGATGCGTTTGTCTACTTCTTTTGGTTTTAACAATCTGGCCAATGATTCAAAGTCGCCACCTGCTCCGGTACGGAAAAACCAGGTATAATAGTATGGAAAAAGTTTAGCTTCTGTTTCTGTATCAGACCATGCAATTGTATTTCCCTGGCCCTCATTTGAAACAGGTTCGCCCAATCCTGCTTTGCGGCCATTTTCAAAAGTGGGTATCAAAAAAGCAGTATAGGCTGTATTGGCTTCTAAATGCCTTGGGCATAATACCCGGGAGACTCCTTTCTCAGGAGCATTATTTAAAGTATCATTTAATGACTGGATATTGGGATTTTTGTTTATTATACTTATTGCATCGTTTATCTGTACATGGCTCCATGCCCATACATCTGCAATAGGAGGTAATACATTTTTCCTTGGAGATTTAAGTTTGATTACCGGTAACGGCCGTGTTCCCTGTGATACCTCTTCATATTCACCTGATTGAAATTTGAGTACCATGAGGGTAAGCCAGGGTATTAATCTGTTATTCTGCACGGCACCGGTGCTATACCTCCATGGAAAATCTTCATCAAAAAATTCAATGGCGGCCAGGTGATTTGATTCGAAGTCGGTAATATTATTTAATGGTTCGGTGCGAACTATGGTTTTGGGATTGATTCCCAGTACATCTCCTGGTCCTTTTAAAAAAACTGCTTTTGTAATGGACGGGCCGGTATTGCCAGATACATTGAATTGTACATCCAAAGATGCCCTTTCTCCTTGAGATGGCGATGCAATAAATCGTGCAAGTCCTTTGCGCAGCCATGGTAAAAATATATAATGAGCAGAGGCCATATTTTTAGATTTCGATGATTTGCAATGAAGACTTTAATTTTTTATTGGTTGAAATCAGCGTTTGCAATTGATATTGAGCATCTGCCATCGATTCAAACCGTTTGTCCGGTATTATTTCATTCATGTTTTCATTATCCACTATTTTATATTGATTTTTCAAAATACGGATCGGTGCTGTAGCGATCGGGTTAGTTTTATGAATATGTTTATTTACAATCGATTTGGATACCGCATTTTCCTCAGCCAGGGTGTCAAACAAATTCTTATCCATTTTTATTTTTCTCTTAGTTTGTTTCCGGGGGATATATACCATTTCATATTGGACATCCGTTTTTACCGCATAATCTGTATTTCTGTCTCTGGCATTGCCTATTTCTATTCCAGCGTCCATCTCTTCAAAAGATGGACGGGAGAGTTTATCCCCATCTGACATCTGAACATACTGAGCAGGGGCAAATAAATCTCCGATATAAGATGGGCTCACGGATAAGTTTTCAATTTTTAATTCTTCTATCTTAAAGAAGTGCTGACCTGTCAGAGCATGATGTCCCAACTTATTAATAGTAAAGTTTAGAGGTGCTATTTTCTGAGTAATAATCAATGAACCCGAAGGCTCCAGTACCAATTCATCATTATTTGGTTTTCGGTAAGATACAGACTGCATGACATCTGAATGTCCGGAAGACCAGTTTTGTAAGTCTCCCAACGCATCAATCAGCAATGGCATGACAGCGATCGTATCCAATGCATTATTTCTTTTTTCTCCAATGGTCACATCAAAATGCACTTTGATGGTCACTGATATGATAAATCCGATTTCGAAGGAGGCATCTCCCGAAGCATGCCATGGCGTCGGCCCTTCCAAAATCAAATGTACTTTGATGCTAAATAACACAGTGCTTCCGGATCGTACAGCCAGCATAGCCTGGAAATCAGCTATGAAATACAAGGGTGAAAGCTGGATCAATACATCATAGCTCAAAAAACCGTAAACATTGAATACTTTAAATGAATACGATAGTTCGGCTTTTGATCCAAATTGAATAGTATTGGAAGTGACCGCCATATACGACTCGGTCTTCAATGAAGGATTACCGGAGAAGATTACAATACTGATTCTTTTCAATTCCGGCAAATTCATTGGTGGCGGTGTAAATGCAGGATGAAAACCACCTATACTCAGCAAAAAAGAGGGTTGATCTTTATAATACAACCTAAAAGCCATATTGCCGGTAAGCGTGTAGCTAAGTATTTTAGAGTCTACCAATGCCCCATCGATGGAAATCTGACCTTTTTCCAGGTCAAAATAACCGACAAAATCTACGCGTACTTTTACTATAGGGGCTTCCGGATTGGGTAGAACAAGTCTGAATATACCTAATAGTGCAAATCCAGGTCGAGGGATTTCAATAAGTAAGCCAAGATCCAGTGTCATGATGGTAGGAGTGCCCCACCCGATCTTGGCCATTGGCCCGATAAGAAAATGATTTTCCTGTGCTGGAAATACGGTCTGTAACTGAGATATGATCACCGGAGCATTAGCTACTATATTTTGCGGAAATAATATATTACTAAGTGATCCATCGTAAATGCCTTTTTGTAACGGCTCTATCAGGAATGTCCTGTGTAGGCCCAACAATCCACCGACTCCATTTAAGGTAAATCCAAGGCCAAGTTGTATTGGATTAAACTCTGCTGTAATAATGATCAGCAGAGAATAGCCTTTGCTTCCATCAGGCATTTTAGTGTTTAATATTCCTATTGCTTTGAGGCCAATCTTATCTTTGAAGCTAAGCTCCAAAGCACCAGTATATTCTTTTTTATCAAAATCAAATTTTAAAAATCCTCCTCCTGTAAAACCGCCTCCTTCTATAGAAATACCCACACCGGATGGTGGCTTAATGCCTATGTTCAAATCCAATGGTCCAAGATTGCCTCGTATAAATTTTGAATCCAATGTTAATCCCAACCCTTCTACTATCATTTGCACCGGCCCCAGGTTTGCTTTTATCGAAGCACCTGCTTGTAATTGAATATTAGGTATGGGATCCTCTTTGCTGTACAATCTCAGGAGTAATTGTTCGATGCTTATAGGTCCAAGAGCAAGATGCGGATAGGTAGTCACTTCAAAGCCACCACCACCGGTAAATTTCAAACCAAATTTATTAGACCATTCAAAACCCAGGTTGATTGGAATCTCTTGTTTTTTTCCGCCTAGTATTTTTTGAATGAAGTTATCAGAAGATGATGGATCGATTACCAACGTAAAATCTTTCAATACACCAATCAACTTAATCTCAAACTCCTGCCCATTAAAAATAAAATCGAGTTCAAGAGATGCTCCCTTCAATTGCAGTCGTGAGCTGGTTTCATCACCGATTAAAAAGGTAGTGTTTACAGGTGTATATTCAGCTCCTGCTCCAAAACCAGCTGCTGGTAGCCGGCCATCTTTAAAAGGATAGGCTACGCTAATATTGCCAGGTCGAATCATTAAACCAAATAAAGTGGCAATATTTGTTCCTGCTTTGATGAGCAGGTTTACATCCTCCCGCATGCGGATACTTGGGAGGCTGATCTCCGAAGGAATGTTTGGCTGTAAAATAATTCCCGGTTTTTTATCTTCTACTGCCGGCAGGTCCAGTATAGATATTCCAATTTCTTTATCCTCCTCTCCGATTTGTAAATAGGCAAACGGAAGGTTGATGGCATATTTTACACTTGGCAGAAAAAAATCATCCGTATCCTCCGTCTCTAATAAATATCCTTCGCCTATGTTCTTGGGTACCGGGGCATACGATACCGGTATGCGGAGCGCATAAAATAATTCTAAAGCATGGCTGGCAAATAAATTAAAATCAAAATGATCGGTACCCCAGCCATAAATCAGTTCAGGTAGTGAATCCGGGTGTTTTATAATTTCAGGTATCTTTTCCCATAAAAATTTGGATCGGATAAATGAGGGTCTGTTACTTCCTTCCGGGGATGGTATAAATTCCTCTTCTATCACTCCCGACATTTTGAAAAAATTCAAAACAAATGGAGCTACTTCTGTGAGATAGTCGACCAAAAGAATTTCAAATAATCGAATGCGGATTTCCTGCAAAAAAACATTTACATCTGCAACGCCTGCGGGAGCACTTTGAATATTTTCTAAAGATGAATAGGCAGATCGAATAGTAGATAAAAAACCAGTGATCTGATCCGGGCCAGGTTGCTGGCCCATTGATTTTAGTTGATTGACCAGGTTTTCAATTTGAGTACTGATTTGCTGATAGGCCGGAGGCATATCGTCTGCTTCCCATCCCAATCTGTACATAAAGGATTTGAATGTTTCAATATCGCGTATTGCCTCTCTCAATGGAGATAAAGCCAGTGTAATATGCTTTCCTATTTGATGTAATGTACTCAATTCAATTTGGTATTACCTCATGGATATATTTTTCTTTTCATATAATCATCATCAAACTCTTTAAACTTTAATGGATTGATAAGATTTACCAACGTATATCGACATACCGCACAGAGCTCAGTGTACTTTCTGTTTATTAAACCTTGTCTCATCATACAACGGGCAGTCGGATGATATATTTTACTGTGATAGCGGTACCCCCCGGCATACAAGCCCACTACCTGATGTTTATTGCGAGAACAACAGGGTACCAGTAAAGGCGAAATTTTAGAAATATTATCGTTGTCAATTATCTCAGTACCATCCCCTTTTGCATTGAATGCTTGTGGGTTGGGCAATAAATGATTTAATACTTTCTGGGATATGATTTCATAATAGGGATAGTCAGCAGCCACAGGATCATTTTCTACAGGTAAAGGATGATAAACAAGCAAGACTTCATCGTTGGATTTGAATTTTAAATCATCGGCAATATTCATTCCTATTATATCCACGGCCATCCTACTATTTGCTTCATCTATAAATACAATATCCAAAGGAGGTGATAACGATTTTTCTAGTTGTGTAGGTACCTCATCCTGAATACGGTTTATATTTTGTATTGGGCCCTGTCGAATCCTTTTTTTAATCTCTATTGTTTTGCCTGCGACCAACTGATCCGGAAGCAATGGGAGGACATTAAAAGTATGCTGGTCTATCGGATCAATCACTATGACGGTTTTATCTGCATTTACAGAAAAAATCATATCTCTCATGTCTCTCGTACCGTTGGGCATGGGTTGAATTATTAAAGCCAGTGCTTGGTGAGTATGAGGATCGGTTATATAATACTCTTTGTGAGAGGCCTGCCTTTTTCGGATGATTATTTTTTTTGAGGCATCAAATTCTTTCAAATGATCTTTTGACAATTGAAGCATCAAATGATTATTCTCAATAGATACTTGCTGTACCAACCCACAGACTTGAACACGGTGATACCGCCACTTAATCCGGTAAGGTTGTATCTGGCTCTTATCTGTGCCTGCTATTTTAACTTGCAGATCTCTCCAGGTCTGTATATTACTGTATTCATCCAAATTATGAATATCTTCATCGGCTACGGCGTATGAGCTGGGGACTTTATCAGCGGGTTTGTGATTGTATTTATCATCCAATGATTCACCATATTCATCTCCCAGGCCAAATGAATGACAGAGTTCGTGAGTAATGGTTTTTTTTCTGGCGATCTCTAATTCTTTAGGAAGCACGGTGTCTGCAATTTTTATTTTATGATCTTCACTATTTCCATTTAGTTTTATGACGCCATCACCTAAAGTTGAAAACATATAGCCTTCCGCATTCACGGCTCTGCCATACTTCGATGCACATAAGACTATGATATTGTCAAAATCCTTACCCCGATTCAGTGAAGGTAAATATTTAAACACTGAACCAATGCGGTTACCTTTTGAATCCTGCATGCTATCAAAAAGCTCATCGAGGTGTCTACGATCAAATCGCTCTTCATCAAAGTCTATTAATTCTTCATCATGATCTTCGATAGCCGAAGTATAATCATCCATCGATACACTGAATGCGGTATTTTTTAAATTGGGAAGTTTACGCAATGCCAGGGCTTTCCATTTTTTTATTAGTTCAGGCTTGATGTCGCTTATCTCATCTTCCGTAAGTAAGGTCGTCTTTTCCCATCGGCTTTTGATGTCATCCGTGCTCATAGTACCTTCATGTACCGCAGGCAAGCCTACATGGAATAATAAATGTTCTATTTCCCATTTACGGACAGGGATATCTTTTGAGTTTTCAGCAAAAGGTATTGGCCTGCATTCCATATTCTTTTTGTTTACACTGTAATGACCATAGGTGCTCAATCCGGACTCTAAGGAAGGAATAAATAGTCGCCAAAAATTTATACTTCCTTTTAAAATATTAAATGGTGAAGTGATTTTACCGGACATCAGATCCTTTACATAATTTTCCACATAATTTTTAAACATCTCCCTTTGACCAGGAAGAAAACCATCCGGAACAAATAATACATTGGGTACATCTTGTAGTCTTGAGGCGCCCGGGCTACCGGAGGCCGAGACCAATTCGGCAAACATGGTATCGGGTTTAAACAATTTGTCGGAGTATATAATCAATGCAGTATCCGTAAATTCAGTGGTTCCGAATTGTATTTTGGCTATTGCATCTGAGAGAATAGATGGTAAAGTAGCAGTACATCGGATTTTATCGGTGGCTGAAAGGGTGATTAAAGGAGAAGAAAAACTATATTGAATATCTATCGCCGGGAGTATGTGATATTGTTTTATTTTATCAGGATAAAAAATAGCTACTTCACCATCATCATATAATACTCGTGGAGAAAAGCGTACAGAGGTGTCTTTGTAAATATTCAGGCCTGCGGGACTCAACCAAAAATCCTTTACTTCATTATGTATATGTATCCGTATGAGGGTTGATTTTAAATATCCCGCATCATCTGCATCCAGATCAGTATCTATAGTATCTGCCCTGAGATAGAAATTCCGCAATTGATTGTTTTTGGCTGCAGGTTCATCGGCCAGTAATTCTATGATTACATCCGGTTTTGCACTTGCCTTATTTATATGATTGATATGTAATCCAAAATCATGACTCAGGTCTTCATCAAAACTAAATGAAAAAAAATACTCAATGGAAGAATGATCATCCACATAGCCAGGAGCATCCTCTCCATCCAGTCTAAGCAGGCAAGGATATCCATTGAATTCATTAACAATTTGAATAGACTGCCCGCGCATTAAATGAATATCATGTGACGGTTTAAATGCAATGGAAGGTGCAGCCATCGGAGTTGTTTTTACGCACCTAATATAACCATTAAAAAGCAGACATCCTACTCAGGGTATATTTTTCTTTTCATGTAATCATCATCAAACTCTTTAAAGGCTAATGGGTTAATGTAATTAACCAAGGTATATCGGCATACAGCACAAAGTTCTACATACTTTCCATCCTGAACAAAATGATTCATCAAACATTGATTGCTGGGATGGTAGACTTTACTGTGATATTGAGCGCCTCCTGCGTACAAACCAATAATTTGATTTTTATTACTTGTGCAACAAGGCACTAAGTTGTGAGGAATCCGGCTCATTGGATTTTCACTCTGTATTATCTCATCCCCATTTTTATTTGTATTAAATGGTGTAGGGTGGTCTAATAAATACCGAAAAACCTTGGGTGATATTAATTCAGAGTAGTTATATGATGGTATCTTAGCTATTCCACCAGCGGCAATAGGTTGGTAGGCCAGTATCTTATCTGTTTCAGATTTTACGAGTACGGCTTCAATGATGGGGCTGTTCTGTATATCCAATATCATCTGATTTTTATGGATTTCAATTTGATCTATTTTAAAAGGACCATCTATCAGGCTTACCGTACTGCCATCTGACTTAGTTGCCGTCTGATGTACAGTACCTTTGCCCTGCATTTTTTTTAAGATAAGTATAGAATCTGGTTTAAGTTTTTCTATTAATTTGACCTGTATTCTAAATTTACTTTCATTGGATTCTTCATTTTCATCGCCGGATGTCGAATTTGAATTGCCTTCTTCGTTTGAGGTAGTATCATCTGTGCCCCCTTGAAATGGTATTACCGGATTAAACCCCTCATTGTTTTCAAGCAGTAAGACGGCGGTAAGTTCTTTTTGGTCTGCGCTCAGGCTTACCACTTTATATCGTCCAATAAATAAATAGTTGAGTAAAATTTTTTCAATAATAGCAACAGGTACATGAGGTAATGATTCTTCCACAAAATAGTACGCTGTCGATAAGGCTTTTTTTCTTAAAAATACTTCACCATCTACATTAAATGTTTTTAGCTGCTCATTGGGGATATTTAATACCAATTTGTCATTTTGAATTTCTGCGGCATCTACCAGGCCACAGACTTTTATCCGGTGATATCGCCATTTTATTCGCCTGGGATCAAGTGCATTTTCATTTTCATGGTCTACAAGATCTTCAACCGGTTGGAGGTTGGCAAATTCGTTTAGTGAAACTCTGTTTCCAATAGCAAAATTCGATTGTACATCCTTGGCAGGTTTACCTATGTATTGCTTGGCCATCCTTTCTGCATATTCATCGCCCAATTCTAATGAATGACAAATTTCATGAGTCAATACTATAAAACTGGATAAGGGTATGTTGGTATCCGGTGTATGCGTTTTTACTTTTACTTTTTGACTATCTTCAACTTTTTCAAACTCGAGCTCCATTCCTGAATTTACATTTGCAAATAAAAGACCATTGGCATTATTTTCACGCCCAAAATGATTGTTTAATAAGAAAATAACATTTTCATAATCTTTGCCTTTTTTAAAAAAGTCATACGATAAAAACTGATCTGCTAAATTTATTAAATAGCCGGGCTGGGAAATCCCGGAATTCAAAATAGCACGGAAGAAATCGTTTATTTTTTGCCTTCCCATATGTCCACCCTGTATCATATCAAACAAATGGTCTTGCTGATGATAAATTGGATATTCATTGATAGAGATACCGAAAGCCGTATTTTTAATTTCTGCAAATTTGCGAAAGGCACATTTTTTCCAATTCTTTATTAGTTTTTCATTTTTTATCAATTGGTCTATCTGGAGTATGGTCAGTTTTGTGTTTTTTGTCCACTTTGTCTTTAATTCATTTGAATTTAATTCCGCATCTTCCGGAGTAGGCAAACTCACGGAATACAATAAATTGGATAAACTCCAGGACAGCACATTGGTTGTATCGGGAGCTAAAAAGTCGGGTATTCTATACGTGCCATATATATTCTCACTTTTTGGATAAACAATATATTCGTTGGCATCCGAAATTCCTCTTTCAGCTGATGGGATAAAGAGTTTCCAAAAATTAATCTTGCCCTTAAAATAATTAAACGGAGAACTGATTTTATTTGAAAAGAGCTTGTTTACATATTCTGAGATATATTTATCAAAATAGGTCTTATCCTCTACAGTAAATCCTTCTGATACAAAGAGAAAATTGGGGACCTGGATCAATTTTTCTTTGCCTGCGGAAAAACCGGGTACGAGATCTATCTTTAATTCATCCGTTTTATTGAATATGTCAATATACTTTACTGGGAGAATGTGTATAAATGTATTACCAAAGGCATGAAGTTTAAAACTCATCGTGGAATTTGTAGGTGGTATGTCATTATCCAGTTGGCCATCTCTCAGTCTTTGGGAGATACTGCCATCACGATATTCCAAACTATCTGTGTCCGGCTCCGCTTCAATGTTAATGGAAGGAAAAATTATATTCCGGAGCATTTTATTGTGTTCAAAATCAGCCATGATATGCTGATCAAATAATAAACGAAAATGAACTTTGCCTGGCTTGTCTTTATACAAATTGAGTATAGAGGGGGTAATCCAGAAATCTAGTAAAGCCTCATGTATATGTACGACCGCAATGTTTTTTTGTTTGTATTTTTCGTCAGTTGGTTTCAGGGATGTATCTGTGACTTCTACATATACTATAAAATTGTTCAACCGAATTTTGCTTTGACTGTTTTCAGTAACCAAAGTAGTTAGTTTGATATCCGGCAATACTGAATCCATGATGGATACTTCCTGAATTTGAATTCCCAGGTCAAGTGCTTTGGTTACATCAAAACTAAAAGTGATTACGCAGGATAGTGTATTATCAGGTTTTGTAAAATATTCTTTAGGATTTCTGGAATTGAATTGTATGCAGCTTTCTGATGCCTGGCCTACCAATTGAATGCTTTGACCGCGAAGGAGGTGAATTTGACTGCCTGGAACAAAATTAATATTCGGTGAAGCCATATTCTTAATTATAATTCACATTATTTCTTAATGTATGGAATTTTATTGTCAGATAAAGATAAAAAAAATCACTTAATCAGTTTCAACAGTTTCACCATATGCAAATGCAGTTGTTTCCTAAAAACAAGAATTGAAGTAAGAGATATTGGAAAAAGTATGACAGACATAAAGGCAATGTTTAAGGTTTAAAACATGGGGAATTTCTTGTGCTGTTTATGATCTGCATAATCCGAATCCATTAGCATTACATCAATAATTTGTACCACTTGCTAAAATTACATTACCAGATACTCATTCATTAATTTCCCCATATTGTTTGTTTGTTTTTTTGTGCTGAATACAAAAACAAACAATATGAAAAAGTTTTGCACCATTTTACTTCTTGTGGTTTTTCAATTATCATGCGAAAAGTATGAAACCCTGTCATCTGATGAGATAAATTCACTTCGGCTACCGGGATCCAATGTCTGGAAATTGGACAAACTCATTGATCAAAGCACTACCTATTTTGAAAATGAAGCGGTTGGCTCAAATCAACAGATTCTGGATTACAGCTATTCTTGTGACAGACCATACAACAGGTTAATTAATAGGCAGGTCATCAGAGTATTTGAAGGTGATACCATGGTTGCTTTCGAAAACAGGTTTCGGTTCAATGAAAATTTTATGTTGGAAAATGAAACAGGGTCTATAGGAGGCACCAAACAATATGAGCTCAGACTTCACTACAAGCCTGATGGCAGCTGGGATGGTGAAAATACCCTATTGGATGGAGCCGGGACTATCCTATTTAACAGGATGAAAGTAGTGGATAATTTGATTACAGAATATGAATCTGAAAGTCCGGATGGTATGTTTTTGTATAAATATTATTATTCCAGAAATAATCTCAAAAGAAGAGATCTTTTCCTCAATTCAGGATCGGTAACAGCAGCATTACATGATCCAAACAAGCTGCAGGCCTTAAAAGAGCATGCACTCCAATCCAATATTAAATTTTTCGATCATGAAAAATACCAAACTACATTATTGTATATAATAGACCAGAAATTAGATCAAATTCACAATCAACGTGCGCACTTGCGAAGCAAATCTAATGAATGGGTACCTATTGAAACTACCGAATATACGTATTTTGATCATCTCAACCCCATAGCGACCGGGTCCCTTGGTTGGCCGGCAACTCTGAGTGCTGAATTTATAGGAACCTCTGTAAATGATCCAAAAACAGAGACTCATTATGCACTGGATGAAAATGGAAATAAAATCGGATTGATCCTCGATTTTAGATCTGAATTAATAGGAACGCTTATAAATAAATTACCCAAAAAGGAATCGTATTTGCTTACTATAAATTCATTTGATCCAGAAACCAATAGTATTATTGAATTAAAGACCAAGGGTGTTCAAGAATTTATTTATCAAAGCGGGTGCCTACCCTATCCACCGTATAAAAATACTTCATATTAATGCAAATAGAAACAAGGATACCCTGTACTGACTTTCGAATCACTGAAAATTAACAACTGCAATGAAATATTTGATTATTATTCCGGTTTTTTTATTGATCTACTTTAAATCAAGGGGGCAAAACTATTTTTTTATCCCGCCATTACCTGAGATGAGTTATGCCCCTGTGGTCGATAAATCAAAATTTTTAGGTGACCGGTGGAGTTATATGGAAGCAGGCAAAATAACATCACCCGTTATTATTGCGTTGCATGGTTATGGAGGAAGTTCTGTTGACTGGCGATATCAATTATTTGACTTATCAGATAGGTATAGAGTCATTGCCTGGAATGCTCCGGGATATATGCTTTCAGACGAATTAAAATCCTATTATCCCACTGCTCAAGATTATGCGGATGCATTAAATGATTTTATCGTGGCATTAAAATTAGATAAAGTGTATTTGATGGGTAATTCATTTGGCAGTAGAATAGCACAATGTTTCGCCTATTATTATCCGGAAAAAGTGATCAAAATGGCATTGGTAGGACCATCTGCCGGCAGAAGGTACGTGGCGTATGAAGAAAGAGTCAAAATAATTAATAGCAGATATGAACAAATAAAAGATGGTGCATATGCTTTTGCGGAGAAACGGGCAGAATCCTTGTTAGCACCCCATTCAACATCAGCTCTGCTTGAATTAACCAAAAACGGAATGAGGGGTTTACATACCAGTACCTTTATGAAAGGTCTATACTTCATACTTTCGGAAAATTACCATCCCGAATTGATTGCTAAAAAAGTAACCATGCCCTTACTGCTACTTGCTGGTTCAGAAGACAACGTTTCTCCTATTCATTTAAATGCGGATTCCATTCATTATTATATTCCTCATTCAAAATTAGAAGTAATACAAGGAATTGGTCATTTACCACATATAGAAGCACCTCATATTGTAAACAAACTAATAAGTGATTTTTTTGGCGTAACAAAAGAAAAAAATGATACTAAGTTAAATTTAACTAAGTATCAACTTTCCGTATTTAACATTATTGAAGACTTAACCCATCAAATCGAAACGATGGTATTAAAACAAGACACGATGGCCATGCAAATTTTTAACCCGGATGACATGATTATTACAAACCCTTTTGGACAGATGATTGACAAAAAAACAATGATTGAAAGGGTAAAAAAAGGAATTATAAAATATACTGAATTTGAAAAAATAATTGAACATTTTACAATGCCTGATGATAAAACAGCCATCGTAGTTGGTAAAGAAAAAGTGACACCTGCCGACGATGCCAACAGGGCAGACGCCGGAAAACATCATGAAAGGAGATTTACAGAAGTTTGGGTATACAGAGGTGGTTTGTGGAAAAGATTGATTAGACATGCAAGCATACCTGCTACCTAAGAAATGATTTGAATTTAACCACATATATAACAAAAACAAAAATGATAAATCAGTACAAATTTTCGGCAACCTTCTTTACTGGAGTAACTTTATTGCTATTCCTGGGATTTTTCTTCACCTATTTTTCAAATTTAGGTAAGTTCAATTGGATACATCATGCGCATGGTACATTGTTTTTTATATGGATGTTTATCATGATAGCACAACCATTACTCATAGTGTATAATATGCAACCTATACACCGAATTATAGGAAAGCTGTCTTTTTTTATTTTCCCCTTGTTGTTATTATCTATTCATATAGTAGGCAAAAATGGTTATCAAACCACCTTATCTGTTGCCGGTAAAGAAGTGGCTGTCGGTGGACTTGCGCTCAGCATAGCCAATATTCCCCCACTGGCTGCATTATATTTTTTAGCGATAAAAAATAGAAAAATTACGGCATCGCATATGAGATATATGATAGCCATCAGTGTATTTTTATTGGGCCCTGGAATAGGAAGAGCCATCATAGTTTTAGGGCAATTTCCATTTCCGGTAGGAGTGAGTATAACCAATGTGGTTTTGGCAGCCGTTAGTGGCATACTTTTAGTAGTGGACCTTGTACAATCTAAACCATATAAACCCTACTTAATTGCGTTCTTACTTAATCTGCTGATGCTATTAATATGGGAGCGACAGATGGATGGCTGGTGGCAAAGAATAGGAGAAGTTTATGTCAACCTATTTTTCTAATTTGATAAGAACAGCTTAGGTTTTGATTGCATTATCTTCAAGAATAATTATATTTATAGGCTGTCGTAAGACGGCCTTTTTTGCTCTTTATTCAATAACTCCTGTATTAAAATGAAAAGTATACAAGTCATATTTTTTATATTTTTTTGGGTTTACAGTACTCTTTTCAGGCCATTGGTAAGTAATAGCATCATTTGCGTTGCGTCGTTATGTCCCGAAGTAACCAGTAAAGTGGGCATCGGTGCGGAGTTTTTAGTTGTATTTCCAATCAATTAATGCAGGTATGCGCTTTAAGTTAATGTTGTTTGCATTTTTATTTACCTTAAGTGTTCGTTTATCAGGTCAGATACATCCCAATAAACTAATAGATAGCTTATTCAGCAGGGCAGAATACTATGCTACAAATTATATCGATAGTTGCAGGATATTGTCCAATCAATTGATGGCATATGCTGAGCAGCATGATGATGTCGATGGCATGGTCCTTGGGTATTATGGCCTATCCAGCTATCACGACAGAATGGGTGATTATGCCACTGCATCTCAGCTGGCATACAATGGTTTACAATTAATGGAGAACAGGCATAAAACCAATGTCAATCTGCAATTTAAACTCATCCTGCAGTTGAGTATTTGTCACCGGCTCATTGGCCAGCCCCTGATTTGCAAAGAATATTTAAATGAGGGACTTAGTATGGTCGATAAATATGATCTGAAAGGTGCGGATGTAGATAAGTTATATGTATTCTTTGCCAATCTTTTTGGGGATTTGAATAAACCGGACTCGGTGATCTATTTTTTGAATCTGGTGAAAGATAAAATTCCTACCAAATACAATACTATGATACTTGCACCCTATAACAATGCACGCGCCATAGTATCTGCCAGAAAAGGAGATTATGTTACAGCAGCCAAGTTAATGTCGCAAACGATAGGATTCTGTGAACAGTTTAATAATTTGTTTTTTAAGACTGCAGCTATTCAATTCATTTCTTCTTATTATTTACAAAGCAAAATAGATTCCGCCATTTATTTTGCCGGGAAAGCAATAGAAATTGCTACCTCCAATAATTATTACCGACATATTAATACTTCTGCACAAGTATTGACATCTGCTTATGAAAAACTGGGAAAACAAGACAGTGTGATTAAATATATGAAAATACAGTATCGTGCAAATGAGTTTTTGTATGGCAGGGACAAAGTATCCCAATTATTGAAACTAAATGCCGAAAACAAATTAAAAGAAAAAGACAGCATCATTAGATTTGAAAAAGAAAAAACAAAAAACAGTATACTTGTTTTCGGATTGATGCTGGGAATATTAATGCTTGGGTTATCCTTTTTGGTTTACCGGAATCGGCAAAAAAGCAAAATTTATCAGCTGTTGGAAGATCAAAATTTAAAAATGACCGATAAGAACCATGAATTAGAACATACTTTAACCATATTAAAATCTACCCAGACACAACTCATTCATTCCGAAAAAATGGCCTCCCTCGGAGAACTCACTGCCGGCATTGCGCACGAAATCCAAAACCCTCTCAATTTTGTAAATAACTTCAGCGAACTAAATAATGAATTA
Organism: Saprospiraceae bacterium; assembly: GCA_044227925.1. Taxonomy (GTDB): domain Bacteria; phylum Bacteroidota; class Bacteroidia; order Chitinophagales; family Saprospiraceae; genus JADJLQ01. The sequence goes on from JBGAVW010000063.1 coordinate 30,281, forward strand.
GTTCAGGATGCACAGGCCGAACTTAAAAAATTGATAAATCCAGAACCTGCTATATCTATTGAACCATTACAGGAAATTCTCGATGACATAAAAATTAATTCTGAGAAAATTCACATCCATGGCAATCGGGCAAGCAGTATCGTAAAAAACATGCTCGAACACAGCAGGGTCTCCACCGGCGAAAAATCAGAAGTCGATCTGAATGTCTTATGTGAAGAATATATAAGGCTATCCTACCAGGGAATGCGATCAAAGAATAAAGATTTTTTTGCAGATTACAAAACCTACCTTGATCCGGATCTGCCTAAAATCAGGGTGGTTGCCCAGGATATCGCAAGAGTATTGCTGAATCTGTGTAATAATGCATTCTATGCAGTAGACCTTCAGCGAAAAAAATCTGATGAATCTTTTAAACCCCTGGTTACCTTAGCTACTCAACGCCTGGATAATAAAATACAGATTATGATCAGGGACAATGGTCCCGGCATACCTGATTCGATAAAAGACAAAATCTTTCAACCATTTTATACTACTAAACCCACCGGTGAAGGTACAGGGTTGGGATTGTCACTATCCTATGATATAGTGAAATCTCATGGTGGAAATATTTCAGTAATGAGTACGGACGATCATCGACATACTGACTCTGTCGGACAATCGGTCGCAAAGGGCACTGAATTTATTATAGAATTGCCAATTTAAGGAGGATGAATTACTATATTATTAAAGCTCATCAAAAAAAATCAAATCCTGTACTTTATTATAAATGCACTACGTATCTCATTACATTTATCTGAAAAGCATGAAGAAACTAAAGACTACATTATTTCTCTTTCTTTTTTCTCAGATCACTTTTGCACAAGCAAAAATCATCGATAGTCTGAAAAAAAAGTATGAGTCAGCAGATGAAAAAAATAAAATTCTAACCCTGGCTGATATGGCCTACTATTACAGATTGGTACATATCGATTCAGCAATGATGATGGCACAGACTGCTTTAAAAATGGCCAGCAGCATAGGTTTTGATCAGGGAAAAGCAAATGCCCTGAGTAGTATCGGCTCTGTGTACCGGATCCATGGTGATATGCAAAATGCCATGTATTATCATTTTGAAGCCTTACGTGTCGCACAGAAATTTGGCTTTGACACAGAGATTGCCAAGGCTACATTGGGCATCGGTACTGATTATTTTGATCTTAAGGAGCTGGATTTATCCATTCAAAATATGCGGGCAGCCGCCAATATATATGACAAACTTGGAAATCAAGAGCGTTATAACACTACACTGGCCAACATAGGGGAAGTGTATTTAAAACTCAAACAATTAGACTCCGCTGTATTCTATTTGAAAAAACCATTTGCTTATTCAGATGCGATTCAGACAAGCGCCATATTGCCTTTTAGCTATTCAAGACTGGGGCATACATATTTATTACTTAAAAACTATGATTCAGCTTATATTTCCATTCATAAGGCGATTGAATTGGGTAAGATTGGCAGTAACACCCGGGTAATATGTTATAGCTACCAGATATTAGCTGATTATTTTGATGCTGTTAATAAAAAAGATTCGGCCATATATTTTGCAGATCAGGCATTTAAATTGGCCACTACTAATAATTTTAATTGGGATGTATTGGAAAGCAGTAATA